>DASWSX010000025.1:0-27760 GCA_036402435.1 Telluria sp.
CCCACCCCAGACGCTTGCCGCCAGATTCCGCGTCCAGGCACATGCCCCGCACGTGTGCCGCAAGCAGCACCAGTTCCACTTCGTATTCGAGCGACACGCCGGTGAACATGGTCAGCATGCTCCGCAAGGCGCGCGCAGCCATGCCGCCGGGGAGAAAGGCGTCGAAGCTGGCGCCATCGAGCGGCCCGACCACCAGGCGCAGCCGCAGGTCGCGCTGCCATACACGCGAGCCCGCCATCGCCCCTGCGCCCAACCTCGCGTTCGCGCTCCCAAGCACCGTCTGCTGGCCGTCCGGCACGTCGTACCAGCAGCCGATGAACTGTTCGGCCTTAACCGGCTGGCCAAAATACTCCGACAGCACGCGCGCGATCTGGACGGCGGAGGCCGGACGGTGCCGCATCGCAGCGGCAAAGTACCCGATCGATTCATCCAACACCACGCCGCCCATGTCGTCGGCCAGGCGTTTGCGCAACGCATCGTTCCCGAGCCCGGCCAGTCCCAGCAGCAGCGGCAGGAAAGTGTCATTCCCGTCGACTTGATACTTCAGCTCCAGCCGGTACTTGCGCCAGGCGTCGTAGAACAGGGCCAGCGACCGGTTCGAGAACGTGTCGAGGAACGCGCGCGGCCCCTCGTCCTTCTGGTACAACTGATGGGCTGCTATCCGTTCGGTGTAGTGCGGCGGGAGCGCGCCGGCGCAGCCCAGCATGCCCATGAAGGCGGGAGTGATCCGCACATACTTGAGCGTGGCCGACTGCAGCGCGAGCCCAAGCGCGCCGGAATCGCGGGCCAGGCCGCGGGGCTCGGTTTCAACCGCTTCGATCTCGCTCGCCGGGAAGCCGAGCGACGTGGAATTCTGGAAGCGCAGGAAATTGGCCACCATTCCCTGCTGGTGGGCGCCATGGCGCTTGAGCCACAGCTCGAGCACGCGCACCGCCTGGAAGTATTCGAAGCGGTACGGTTCCTGGAACAGGCGCTCGATTACAGCAGGCTCAAATCGCCGCTTCGGGGCGTGCATCTCAATAGCTCCTCTCCGGTTTTACTCGATGCCACCACCAGCTGGGTAAAGCTGTTGGCGTGCACGTACAGCCCAAGGAAGCGTTCGATGATATGCGCGAAGGCGTGGATTCCGCTGCCCACGAACGCTTCCTCGTCGATCGTCAGCCGCACTTCGACGCCGCGCACCAGGCAGGCGAATGGGTTCCCAGGAAGCCAGGCGTTTGCCGCCTTATGCGCGATCGCCGCAATGCCGCCAATCTGGCGCTGAGATGAGGGGGAACGCGGCAGGTCGTACAGCGCAAGCATTTCGCGGAAGGCGTCCAGCCCGCCGTCGGCAAGCGACAGGTGGTTCAGCGCCAGGTGGGAGATCAGGCGCCAGTGAGCGCCCTGCCCGCGCTCGAACCGTGTCGATGCGGTCGGCTTGCGCAGGAAACTGATATCACGCACGTTGGAGCCGCCCTCGATGAACAAGTCGCCGCCGTGCTGCCCATATGCCAGTGATGCTGGCAAGTCGCGGTTGGTACAGGTCAGCTCGATGCTGAGCGTGTCGGTTTCGATAGCGGCAGGGTCGAAGTCGATGTCGACGATCGAGATCTGTGTCTCGTAACCGGGGCTGCTCTCGGCTAGCGTATCGTCGCGCCGCATGACCCAGTAATGCCCGCGTTCCTCCGGGGTCTGGCCATGCTGCAGCGAATAGAACGGCCGGAACTGCACGATGGATTCGCCCTGCGGCGTCTGCCGCACCAGGCTGACCGAATCGATCGAGTGCACGTCGAACGCGAAGGCGCGTCGCGCGTCAGCCAATACCGGATAGCTCGCGGCGGCATGGGTCAGGCGGATCGGTTCACCGCGCTGGCGGAACAGGTTCACAACCGGCGTGCAGCCAAGCAGGACATTATTGGTTGACAGCGTGCCGAGCATGCGCGCGACGTTGGAGTCGGTGCGCATGCCCGCCAGCGCCAGATGGAGCGTGACGGACCGGGCGCCGGAAGGGAGCGAAGCGCACAGCGCCGGGATATCGATATCGAAGAAATTGAACTTCTCGGGAAAGCAGAAGTACTCCGTCAGCAGCCGATACGCTGAATGCGAACGCGCCGGGAAGTCGATCAGGGCGTCGGCGTCGTCGAATCCGGCGGCGCTGACCGGTATCGACGAGAGCTGCATCCAACGCCCGCTTCCATCGGCTTCGGCGTAAGCCGCGACGGCGCGCATGAACAGCGCGTCGCGCAGGGCCGCGCAAAACGATGACTCCCCGTCGATGAACACACGGAGTTTGCCCAGTCCCAGCTGGCTTAAACAAGCCTGTTCTGCGGTGCTGGAAAATGTCAGGCTCACGCTTGACGTCGCGCCGACTGGAGGCCGTACCGCCTCCGGCGCATTGATGATGGCGGCGAATGACGCTGCGGCGAGGGCGATCGGCGCCACCGTGACCGGGTATGCCGTCCGGAACGTGCATGCCGCGCCGCGGACGGGCTGCGTCTTGAGCTCCGTTCCGCGCGCAATCACACTGGCTGTCGTCAACTGCGCCGCTGCACCGGCATAGTCCATCTGTGCGATCGAACATGAGGGGAATGGGCGCAGGTAGTGCGGGTAAAGCACTTCCAACAGCGCCTCGGTAAATTCAGGGTAATCGTCGTCGAGCCGCTTGGCGATCCGCGAATTGAGGAGTGCGAACGATTCGATCATGCGTTCGATGTGCGGGTCTTCGCACACCTCGCCGCCAATCAGCAGCCGGCCGGCGATCTTCGGATAGCGCTCGGCAAATTCGCGCGAATAGCGGCGCAGGAAGCCAAGTTCGCGTTCGTAATACGGCAGTAGTTGTTCCACCCTCAGCCTCCCGCTTGTGCCGCGCGCCGCGCTTTGCTGATGCTGTAATGGAGAGTCGATGGTTGCAGCTGCGCGTCGAAGTTCACCGGCTCCTGCGACGAACTGACCACCATCAGTGCGGTAATCGAAAAATTAAGGCTGTTGATTGCGCCGTCGCGCGCGTCCAGCGAGGCCTTGACGTTGCGCAGCCGGGGTTCGTGGCGCGCTATGGTTCTTTCCAGGCACGCGCAAATGTGCGCGCGGTCATCCGGGCTTGACAGCGATCGCCCTGCGAAATCGGTCAGGCCGTAAGTCAGGACGGAGCGGCTGCATTCGGGAAAGTCTTCCAACAGGTCTTCCGGTAGCGCCGTGCGCGTGTTGAGCAGGGCCTCCAGGTCGCGCGCGACCGCGTCCTTCAGGTCCTCGACCGACACGCGCGAGACGGTGGCGCTGGACGCACCGCGGACCGGGACATCCATTAACCGGTCCAACAGGCCTGGCGTAAATCCCTTCATCGGTACTCCCAAGCGATCCGGCCATCCAGCCGTCTGGTCCGACCGCGCGCGGTCGCAGACTGAAATATTTACACAGAAAGAATCGGAAAAACAGTGCAATCGGGAATGACCGACGCCTCCCTTGAGCGAGCGCAAGCGTGAACCGGGTTGGCGTACAAACAGGCTGAGGAAAGGTTATGTTTGCGAGCTTAACGGTGGGCAAATGAGAGGCAGCAACCATGACCGGCAAAGTTCTCTGGGGCGAAGGCCTGTTCCTGCGCCCCCAGCATTTTCAGCAGCAGGACCAGTATCATGAGCGCCGGCTGCATGAGAGCATCAGTGCCGTCCACCCGTATGCATGGGGTGTGCAACACCTGCAAGTGGATCGCGATGCATTGGCGAGCAATGGCCTGCGCATCCTCGAGCTATCGCTGCGGTTCCAGGACGGCGAATTGTACGACGCACCGGGCGCCGACGAGCTTCCCGACACGGTCGACCTGGGCCAGCTGCTCCAGTCGCAGCAGAGCGTCACGTACTACGCCGCCCTGCCCGCCTTCAAACCGTTCGGCGGCAATTTCAGCCAGCCAGGCCAGCCCAAGGACGGTGCCCGTTTCACCCAGGCCAACCATGACACCCCGGACCTGTACACCCAGGCCGCGCAGGCCCAGCTAGCCTACTTGCGAAAGAAGCTTCGCCTGGTCTCCGAATTCGAGCCGCGCGACTCCTACATTAACTTTCCGCTGCTGCGCTTGCGCCGCGCCTCGGCCAGCGGCTTTGAGCTCGACCCGGCCTTCGTGCCGCCAAGCCTGTCCGTGGGCGCCGCACCGGCCCTGTTCCTGCAACTCCGGCGACTCCTCGACGCGCTGCAGGCGAAGGTCAGTGCGCTGTACGGCCACCACCGCGAACCGAGCCGCAACGTGATCGAATTCCGCTCCGGCGACATGTCGTCGTTCTGGCTGCTGCATACGGCCAGTTCGGCCTTCGCGTCGCTGACGCATCATTTCAACCATCCGACGCTGCATCCGGAGCGGCTGTTCGAACAGCTGCTCGGCATCGCCGGCGGATTGATGACATTTTCGAAAAGCTGGACGCTGGCGGACCTGCCGCCGTATCAGCACCAGGATCCCGGTCCGTCGTTCGAGAAGCTGCACATGATCATTCGCGAGCTGGTCGACACGGTCATCTCGTCGAAATACTTCGCCATCGCGCTGAACCAGGTCAGGCCGTCGTATTACAGCGGCATGCTTGATTCGGGAAAAATCGACGACAAGACCGCGTTCTACGTCGCGGTGACGGCCAACATGCCAATGGTGGAACTGGTGGAGGTCGTGCCGCTCCGGTTCAAGGTCGGCGCCCCGGACGACGTCGAGAAATTCGTGCTGTCGGCCTTACCCGGCGTGCGCCTTCAGCATGCGCCGCAGGTGCCGGCGGCGGTGCCGGTGCGTCCGGACACCTGCTACTTCACCATTGAAGCGAAGGGCCAGATGTACGAACGCATGCTCCAGGCGCAGTCGGTCTCGATTTATGTACCGTCTGGCATGCAAGAGCTAAACCTGGAATTAGTGGCTGTTACGTCGTGACCATGCGCGCAGCTTACGGAAACCTCACGCCTCGGCGTAAGTGCGCCAGATACATGCGCCCTTGACCTGTTTGTCGAGGCCTTCCAGCAGGCTTGCGTGCGCGGTGATCTCTTCGTCGCTGGCGCGCAGAACGACGATCTCCGCAAGCGCTACCGCTTCGAGCGTCACTCCAACGGTGGACGTTTCGACCTCGTCGTACATGGACAGGCTGTTCTGGCCACGCGTCATCGCGAGGTAGACGTCGGCCAGCAGCTCGGCGTCAAGCAGCGCGCCGTGCAGCTTGCGGTGCGAGTTGGAGACACCGTAGTGGTCGCACAGCGCATCGAGCGAGTTGCGCTTGCCCGGACGCATCTCCTTCGCGTTGACCAGCGTATCGATGACGTTGCTGGCGTGGCTCACAAATGTCGGCAGCCCAAGCAGCTTGAACTCGTGATTCAGGAAGCCCAGGTCGAACGGCGCATTATGAATAATCAGCTCGGCGCCCTGGATATATTCGCGCAACTCGGCCGCAATCTCGGCGAATTTCGGCTTATCGCGCAAGAACTCCGAGGTCAGCCCGTGGACCGCCAGCGCGCCCTCATCGGAATCGCGCTCGGGATTAATGTAGCGGTGGAAGTTATTCCCGGTGAGCATGCGATTCTTGAGCTCGACACAACCGATTTCAATGACGCGGTCGCCTGTACGTGGGTTCAGGCCGGTGGTTTCGGTATCAAGGACGATCTGACGCATGGAATGTAATGATGTGAGGAAACAAGTGGACGCAGTATAACAGCCGTCCGCTTAGCGGCGGACGGTTTCGACCCCGCGGTTGGCGAGCACGTCGGCGCGCTCGTTGCCCGGGTGGCCATTGTGGCCGCGCACCCAGCGCCAGTCGACTTTATGCTGGCTTTGCGCCAGGTCGAGCGCCTTCCACAGGTCTTCGTTCTTGACCGGTTCCTTGGCCGCGGTCTTCCAGCCGCGCGCCTTCCAGCCGTGGATCCATTCCGAGATGCCCTTCTGGACGTACTGGCTGTCGGTATGCAGCACCACTTCGCAAGGACGGTTCAGCGTGCCCAGCGCTTCGATGACAGCGCGCAGCTCCATGCGGTTGTTGGTGGTGTTGAGCTCGCCTCCAAAGATTTCCTTCTCGTGCCCGTCGGCGACGAGCAGTGCGCCCCAGCCGCCGGTGCCAGGGTTGCCCTTGCATGCGCCATCCGTGAAAATTTCGACTTTACTCATCCAGCTGTTCTACTTTCTATTAGTTGCAGGCACGGCTTGCGGCGCCGTTGCCGATTTTTTGTTCCAGGCCGGACCGATCAGCGTCATACCCTTGACGCGCTTGACCGCGTGCACCATGTACACGGCGCCAAGGTAAGGCCACCAGCGCTTGCCGGCGTTCTCCATGAACGCAAAACGGTTGAGCCAGTGGGCGCTGCGGCACGGTGGCGCGTAGCAGCCAAAATGACTGCGCGTTACGCCAAGATTCAACAATTTTAACCAGTCTTTCATCCTGGGCATAGAAATGAATTCCCCGGCGACCGGCAAATAAGGGCTGCGCGTGATGCGCCGCACGCCCTGCCGCAGTCCCCACAAGCTGGCCGGATTGAAGCCGCAAATGATCACCTGCCCCTCGGGAATCAGCACCCGCTCGACTTCGCGCAGTACCTGGTGCGGTTCGGCAGCAAACTCGAGCACATGCGGCAACACCACCAGGTCGAGGCTTTGCGACGCGAACGGCAGTTCGGCGAAATCCAGCGCAACCGCAATCTGCTTATTGCCCGCAGCAAGGGCAAGTTCGTCAAGGTTGGACATCCGGGTCGCGGCCTGCCACTTGTTCGGCATGCGGTTGGCAGCCAGGGCATCGATCTGCGGCAGGCCGACCTGAACCGCGTTATAGCCAAAGATATCGGCCGTCAGTTCGTCCAGGCATGCCTGCTCCCACTGGCGCACGTACACACCGGCGGGCGATTTCAGCCAGCCGTCGAGCGCTATAATGGAATTTTGGGATGCTGCGCTATCCATGCCTGCCCTTTTGTCGAAAACAATACTATGACGCCTATTCCGCGCAGCGAATTGACCGTGCTTGCCATCCCCGCCTTCAAAGATAACTATCTTTGGTTGATTCATGACGGGGTCAGCGCAGCGGTCGTCGATCCGGGCGACGCCCGTCCGGTCCTCGATGCGCTGGCGGCAAAAAATCTGGCCCTGACTGCCATTTTACTCACCCATCACCATGCTGACCATATCGGTGGAGTTCCTCAACTCCTGGAGCATGCGAGCGTACCGGTCTTCGGGCCAAAAAACGACCGGATTTCGGCAGTAACGCATCCCCTCGCCGAAGGCGATCACATCCGCTTGCGCGGACTCGAACTGGGATTCAGGGTGCTTGACGTGCCCGGTCATACCCTCGGCCATATCGCGTACGTGCGCGAGACGCCAGGCGCGCACTGGGTGTTCTGCGGCGATACCTTGTTTGCAGGCGGGTGCGGACGGGTGTTTGAAGGAACTCCGGCGCAGATGGCGGACTCGCTCGGCAAGCTCGCCGCCCTGCCGCGCGATACGAAGGTGTTCTGCGCGCATGAATACACCTTGTCGAACCTGCGTTTTGCGCAGGCCGTCGAGCCTGGCAATGCGGAGCTGGCGAAACGGATTGAGGTGGAAACAGAAAAACGCGCGCGCAACGAACCGACGGTGCCGTCGACGATCGCGCTGGAGAAGGCAACCAATCCGTTCCTGCGCTATCGCGAGCCGGAAATCGTGGGCACCTTGCTGGCGCAGGGCCGGCTGGACGCGGGCGCGCCGCCGGTGAAAGCTTTCGCGGCGCTGAGGGAGTGGAAGAACACCTTCTGACTCCCCCGGCGCCGATACTGCCGAATTAAATTTCTTCGTACAGCGGCAAGGTCAGGAACTCGGCAAACGATTCCGAAGTCGACATCTCCTCGAAGATGACGGCGGCGCGCGCATAGCTCGGATCAGATCCGTTCGG
Organism: Telluria sp.; assembly: GCA_036402435.1. Taxonomy (GTDB): domain Bacteria; phylum Pseudomonadota; class Gammaproteobacteria; order Burkholderiales; family Burkholderiaceae_D; genus Telluria_A. Next base: position 7,842 of record DASWSX010000025.1, read on the forward strand.
CGCCACTTCCTTCACCTTCGCCAGCTCTTCCGGAATCATCGCGCGCACCATCTCGGCGGTCACCTTGCGGCCATCCTCCAGCACGCCTTTTGGCGAACGGATCCACTGCCACACCTGGGACCGGCTGATTTCTGCCGTGGCCGCGTCTTCCATCAGGTTATGGATCGGCACGCAGCCATTGCCGGTCAGCCAGCTGCCGAGATAGTGGATGCCGACATTAATGTTGTAGCGCAGGCCAGCTTCGGTGATCGGAGCCTCCGGCTTGAAATCGAGCAGGTCGCTCGCGGTCACTTCAACATCCAGGCGCTGCTTGTCGATCTGATTCGGCTTGTCGCCAAGAACCTTGGTGAACTCGGTCATCGCCAGTTCGACCAGGCCCGGGTGCGCCACCCAGCCGCCGTCGTAGCCGTCGGTGGCATCGCGCGCCTTGTCGCTGCGAACGCCGCCCATTGCCACATCGTTCTTTTCGGGATCGTTCTTGATCGGTATCAGCGCCGACATGCCGCCGATCGCCGGCGCACCGCGCTTGTGGCAGGTCTTGAGCAACAGCAGCGCGTAGGCGCGCATGAACGGCGCCGTCATCGTCACTTTCGGACGGTCGGCCAGGCAGAAGTCCTTGTCCAGCTTGAACTTCTTGATGCACGAGAAGATGTAATCCCAGCGCCCGGCATTCAGGCCCGAGCTATGCTCGCGCAGTTCGTACAGGATTTCATCCATCTCGAACGCGGCCAGGATGGTCTCGATCAGCACGGTCGCCTTGACGGTGCCCTGCGGCAGGCCCAGTTCGTTCTGCGTCATCACGAAGATGTCATTCCACAGGCGCGCCTCGAGGTGGGATTCCATCTTCGGCAGGTAAAAATACGGCCCGGCGCCGCGCGCCAGCTGCTCCTTGGCGTTATGCACCATGAACAACGCGAAATCGAAGATGCCGCCGGAGACGCGCTTGCCGTCGACCAGCACGTGCTTCTCGTCCAGGTGCCAGCCGCGCGGGCGCACCACCAGCGTTGCAACCTTCTCGTTCAGCTTGTACGACTTGCCGTTCTGTTCCAGTGAAATGGTGCCGCGCACCGCGTCGCGCATGTTGAGCTGGCCGGTGATCTGGTTGTCCCAGTTCGGCGTGTTCGAATCTTCGAAGTCGGTCATGTAGCTGTCGGCGCCGGAGTTGAGCGCATTGATGACCATTTTGCGTTCCACCGGCCCGGTGATTTCAACGCGGCGGCACTCGAGCGCCTTCGGGATCGGTGCGATCTTCCAGTCGCCGGCGCGGATGTGCGCGGTCTCAGGCAGGAAGTCAGGACGCTCGCCCGCATCGAGGCGCTTGGCGCGCTCGACCCGTGCAGCCAGCAGCTGCTGGCGGCGCGGCTCGAACTCGCGGGTCAGTTTCGCCACCAGCGCAAGCGCCTCCGGCGTCAGGATCTGTTCGTAACCGGGCTTGATCTCGGCGGTGATTTCCATGCCGGCTGGGGTCGGGATGCTCATGGGTTGCTGCTCCTCTGGGTGATGGTGGATGCTGGGCGTTTCAGTTAACTTAAAGTATATTCACTATCTGGTAGCTAAACGAGACAATTAATACATTCATCTGTGCGTTTTTGTCACAGATACGAGGAAACACGCATGGGACAGTTCCGCCAGATATCCACCTTCGTCGAAGTCGTCGCGCGCGGCAGCCTGTCTGCCGCGGCGCGCGCCGAAGGGATCGCTCCGGCAATGATCGGACGCCGCCTCGATGCGCTGGAGGCGCGGCTCGGCGTCAAGCTGCTGCAGCGCACGACCCGCAGGCTGGCGCTGACCAACGAAGGCGCGGCCTTCCTGGAGGACTGCCAGCGCATCCTGAGCGAGCTGGAGGAAGCCGAAGCGGCCGTGGCCGAACGTAGCGCCAAGGCCAGCGGGCACCTGCTGGTGTCGGCGCCCGCGGGCTTCGGGCGCCAGCACGTGGCGCCGCTGCTGCCCTCCTTCCTGGCCGAGCACCAGGACGTGACCGTCAACCTGAACCTGAACGACCGCCTCGTCGATGTCGTGGGCGAAGGGGTCGACGTGGCGATCCGCATCGCCAGCCTGTCCGATTCGAGCCTGGTCGGCGTCAAGCTGGCCGACAACCAGCGCGTGCTGGTGGCGTCCCCGGCCTACCTGCGCCGCAAGGGCACCCCGCGCACACTGGCCGACCTGGCGAAGCACAACTGCCTGGCGATCAGCAGCGAAGGCAGCCAGCGCGGCTGGGCATTCAGCGAGAACGGCAAGATCGTCACGCTCAAGGTCGCCGGCAACATGGTCTGCAACGACGGCGCGGTGCTGCATGACTGGGCGCTGACCGGCAAGGGCCTCGCCTGGCGGTCGATGTGGGAAGTGGGGAGCGATATCGAGGCGGGACGGCTGCGCACCGTGCTGGACCAGTTTGCGGCCCCTGGCAACGATATCTACGCGGTATTCGCGCAGCGCCGTCACCTGCCGCTACGGATCAGGGCATTCGTCGATTTCCTGCGGCACACATACTCGGGAAAGGAGTACTGGCGCAAACGATAAGGGCCGGAATAAACCGGCCCTTCGTCACCCTTGCCGCTAAGCAGGGGCGAAAAAAAATCCCCGGAAACCGAGGATTTTTATTTGGATTCAGCTATTAGATAGGCTGAATGTTCGAAGCTTGCTTGCCCTTAGGGCCTGCAGTTACTTCGAAAGAGACGCGCTGGTTCTCTTGCAGCGACTTGAAGCCTGCCGACTGGATAGCCGAGAAGTGAGCGAACAGATCTTCGCCGCCTTCGTCAGGGGTGATAAAGCCGAAGCCCTTCGAATCATTGAACCATTTTACGATGCCAGTTGCCATTACAATTTCCTATTTCAGTTAAGTGGACTTGCGTCCGTTTTCGATCGTTTGAAGAACCAAGTAAGAAATGACAGACAAACTGCACTACTACCTCGAATCCAACGATCCCGTATTATACCCAATAAAACACAAAAAGCACGTTCCGCGAAAAATAAACATCTGACGTTTGAAATAATTCAGTACGTCAACTATTTAGCGCCTGTGTTCACTGCGGCAGTACGGTGAATATAGGGCATCGAAGCAGTACAAGTTTGCGTTATATCAAACGACCAACAGACGATAACTTGCTTTTTGTAATCCAGTCGCACAATTGATCAGTTCGCTCGCGAGGATTCGCCAAGGTAGCGGTCGGCTTTTGGATTAACCTCGGCCCACGCGACATACTCGTCCAGGCAGCTCATCCAGTTTTCCCAATCCTGCGGCGCCACGACCTCGAACGCCATCAGCACGCGCAGGCGCTGCTCGAGCTGGCGCGCCTGCTGGCCGAGCACGCGGAAGCCGAAGGTGGCGGCCGACCCGGCGATCGTGTGCAGCATCTGGTGCAGCTCGGCGACCAGCGCCGCATCGGGCGCGGCCGGATCGAAGCGCAGGCGCGCGTCGCGCAGGCGGCCGACCGTGGCCGGCACGCTGGCGGCGAACTTGTCGTTCAGCGCGTTGAGCCTGGCGAAAAAATCCTGGTCGATCAGCGTGGCCATCGGCAGCTTACTTGGTGCCGAAGATGCGGTCGCCCGCGTCGCCCAGGCCCGGCACGATGTACGCGTGCTCGTTCAGGTGCGAGTCGAGCGAGGCGACGTACAGCTTGACCTTCGGATGCGACTTCTGGACTACCTCGACGCCTTCCGGCGCGGCCACCAGCGCCAGGAAGATGATCTGCTCGTCGCTGACGCCGCGCTTTTTCAGTACGTCGATCGCATGCACTGCCGAGTTGCCGGTAGCGACCATCGGGTCGCACAGGATGAAGATGCGGTCGGTAGTGTCTGGAAGGCGCACCAGGTACTCGACCGGCATGTGGGTGTCCGGGTCGCGGAACACGCCGACGTGGCCGACGCGCGCCGACGGCACCAGTTCCAGCAGGCCGTCGCTCATGCCGATGCCGGCGCGCAGGATAGGCACGATCGCCAGCTTCTTGCCGGCGATCACAGGCGCGTCGATGGTGACCAGCGGGGTTTCGATCTTGCGGGTGGTGAGCGGCAGGTCGCGGGTGATTTCGTAACCCATCAGCAGCGTGATTTCCTTGAGCAGTTCGCGGAAGGTGCGCGTGGAGGTGTCGCGCTCGCGCATGTGGCTCAGCTTATGCTGGATCAGCGGATGATTCAGGATAAACAGGTTGGGAAAGCGCGGATCTTGTTTCATCGTGTTGTTCATTTGTCGTTTAAGTGAGGCTATCGCCCATTATCCCAGCCGCGGCCATGTTTGTCCTCATTTTGATAAATAAATGTCCATAGGTCACCATAAAAGATATAAAAAGAGCAACAGCAGCAACAGGCCGTTCTCACGTCCCGGTCAGCGCGCGGGCCAGGATCGCCTCGCAGTCGACGCCGGCAGGAAGGCGGCCGTAGGCGCCGCCGACATCATGCGCAAGGCGCGACTGCACGAATGCGTCCGACACGAATGCCGGCGCGTGGCGCAGCAGCAGCGCGGCCTGCACCGCGACCACAATCCGCTCGGACAGGCGGCGCGCGCCGTATTCGTCCTGCGCCAGCGCGAGGTCGTCCAGCAGCTGCGCACGGTATGCCGTGAATGCGGCGTTGCCGCTGCCGGCCAGGGCCAGTTCCACCGCCAGCGCGTCGCGCGTCTCGGGCGCCTTGCCGAACGCGCGCAGCACGTCGAGGCACATCACGTTGCCCGACCCTTCCCAGATCGAGTTGACCGGGAACTCCCGGTACAGGCGCGCCAGCGGCCCATCCTCGACATAGCCATTGCCGCCGATGACCTCCATCGCCTCGGCCCCGAAGCCCGGGCCCCGCTTGCAGATCCAGTACTTGCCCGCCGGCGTGAGGATCCGCCCGAGCAGCGCCTGGGCCGGATCGGCCGCCTCATCGAAGCAGCGCGCCAGGCGCAGCGCGAACGCGCTCGCCGCTTCCGATTCCAGCGCCAGGTCGGCCAGCACGTTTTGCATCAGCGGCTGCTGCGCCAGCCTGCGTCCGAACGCGGTGCGCCCGCGCGCGTGGTGCAGGGCGTGGGTCAGCGCGGCGCGCATGATGCCGGCGCTGCCGACCACGCAATCAAGGCGCGTGTGGCTGCCCATTTCGAGGATGGTCGGAATGCCGCGACCGACCTTCCCCACCAGCCATCCGGTGGCCCCGGTGAACTCGACCTCGGACGAGGCGTTGGACCGGTTGCCCAGCTTGTCCTTGAGCCGCTGCACCCGGATCTCGTTGCGGCTGCCGTCGGGCAGGAAGCGCGGCACGAAGAAGCACGACAGGCCGGCGCTGCCTTCGTCGCTGGTCTGCGCCAGCACCAGGTGGGCGTCGGACTGCGGCGCCGAGAAGAACCATTTGTGCCCCGTGATGCGCCACGCGCCCTCGCCTTCCGCGCCAAAGCGCGCGCGCGCCGCGCCGGCCTCCATTGGATCGGCGCGGGTGGTGTTGGCGCGCACGTCGGTGCCGCCCTGCTTCTCGGTCATGCCCATGCCGACCAGCGCGCCAGTCTTCTGCTCAATCGGCAGCGAGCGCGGATCGTACTGGCGCGACAGGATCTTCGGCAGCCATTTGGCGGCAATCGGACCGGCCTGGCGCAGCGCCGGCACCGATGCATAGGTCATCGTGACCGGGCACTGGCTGCCGTTTTCCACTTGCCCGAACAGCAGGTACTGGGCCGCGCGCGCCACTTGCGCGCCAGGCCGCACCGAATCCCAGGGCGCCGCATGGGCGCCCGCTTCGATCAGCATCGCCATCAGCTGGTGCCACGCCGGATGGAACTCCACCTCGTCGATACGGCGCCCGCCGCGGTCGAAGCTGACCAGCCGCGGCGCGTTGACGTTGGCCTGGCGCGCCAGGTCGAGCGTCTCGGCCCGTCCCAGCAGAGCGCCGAGCGCCTGCAGCTCGCCGGCGGCCCATCCCGCCCCCTCTCGTTCCAGCGCCTCCATTAACGCTGGGTCGCAGGTGAACAGGTTCACGTTTTCGAAAGGCGGCGCCTGGTTGAACACCTGGTGCGTGTCGAAGTCGCTCATGGACGGGTCTCTCAAGTTGGAAATGTGATCACAATTGGCCGCGCCCCGCGTTGCCAAAAAATATAGCTGGCAAGGCATCGGCTGCTGCCGCAGGCTAGCGCAAACCCGCGGCGCAGGCAAGGACGCACCGTGATCGCGCGGCGCCGGCCTGGCGCCAAAAAAGCTGAGGCAAGTCAAATCTGCTCAAAAATACCAGCAAGTACCGGCAAATTTGATGCGCATTGGCATCTTTCCTTTATACATTCCCCACTACTTTGGTAGACTGGCACAGGTTTAAACGGGCCTGCCTCATTCCGGGGCCAAATGATACGAAAGTTGTAACTTCCAGATGCGCGATATCCCTCCATCCGTGCCCGGCCAGGTCCCAGCCGCCCCCGATGCGGCGCCCGTGACCGATCCGCTCATGGAAGCGGCCGGCGACGTGGTGTTCTCGCTTGACCCGGCCGGCGTCATCCGGAACGCAAGCAGGTCCGCTGCCGTCATCGTTCGCGGTGCGCGGTCCGGCGTCGCGCTGGCGGCGCTGGCGTCCGAGGCCGACCAGCCGGTGCTGCGCAACGCGATCGCCGACGCCGCCGGTTCCGCCGATCCGGTGCGCGTCGAGGTGCGCCTCAGGACGGCCGACAAGGACATCTGGTTCGAGTTCCGCCTCGCTGCCTACAGCGCGCCGGGCGGCCCGGCCGTGCTGGCGGTTGGCCGCGACATGTCGGCGCAGCGCGCCACCGAAGAACGCCTGCGCCACCTGGCCACGCACGACGGCCTGACCGAGCTGCCCAACCGCCTGCTGCTGTCGGACCGCCTGCGCATGGTGATCGCCCAGTCGCGCCGCTCGGGACAGGGCTTCGTGGTCGCCACGATCGGGCTCGATGGCTTCAAGAAGGTCAACGATGGCCTCGGCCACCCGGTCGGCGATGCGGTGCTGCGCATGGCCGCGGCCCGCCTGCGCAAGACGCTGCGCGACAGCGATACCCTGGCGCGCATCGGCGGCGATGAGTTCGTGGTGGTGCTGCCGGGTACCCATACCGAGCCTCAGATCAAGCTCGTCACCGGCCGCCTGCTCGCCGCGATGCAGTCGCCGTTCGAGGTCGACAAGCACGTCGTGTACCTCGGCGCGTCGGTGGGCGTGTCGATCTACCCGCAGCACGCCGAGGACGAAGTGCGCCTGGTGGCGCTGGCCGACGCCGCCATGTCGCGCGCGAAGGAAACGGGCAAGGCGCGCTGCGTGGTCTACAGCGCGCGCCAGAGCGGCCCGCCGGAGCACGACATTTCGCTCGAAGCGGCAATGTTCGAAGGCGTGCGCGAGGGCGAGTTCCTGCTGTACTACCAGCCGATCGTCGACGCGCGCACGCGCCAGATCCAGGGCTTCGAGACGCTGATGCGCTGGAAGCATCCGACGCTGGGCATGGTGCCGCCGGTGCGCTTCATCCCGATCGCCGAAACCAATGGCCTGATCAACCTGCTCGGCGCCTGGGCGCTGAAGGCCGCCTGCGTGCAGGTCAAGCAGTTCGAAGAGGCCGCCAGGCGCAAGCTGTACATCTCGGTCAACATCAGCCCGCGCCAGTTCCGCAGCGATAAATTCCTCGATGTGCTCGACGACGCGCTGGCGTTCTCCGGCCTCGGCGGCGAGCAGCTGGTCCTCGAAATCACCGAAGGCACGCTGATGGTCGACCCGGCCCATGCCGAGTCGCTGCTCGGCCGCATGACCGAGCGCGGCGCGCGCATCGCGATCGACGATTTTGGCACCGGCTATTCGTCGCTGGCCTACCTCAAGCGCTTCCCGATTTCGGTGCTGAAAATCGACCGCGCGTTCGTCAAGGACCTGCCGGACGCGCCCAAGGATGGGGCGATCTGCAACGCGGTGCTCGACCTGGCCAAGCACCTCGGCCTGTCCGTCGTGGCCGAAGGCGTCGAGACCGAAGAACAGCTACACTACCTGGAACAGCGCGGCTGCGAGTTCGTGCAGGGCTACCTGACGGGCAAGCCGATGCCCGCCCATGTCGCCCTGGCCGCGCTGAAAGAAGACCTGTACACGGCCCTGTTGCCAACATCTGCAAGGGCGGTAATCCAATGACCACGACTGGCAAGCCATTGCCGTTCATGACGGCAGAATCGACGCTGGCGCTGCTGTTCGAACGCACCCGCCGGCAGGGAGACATGCCCGGCTTTACCAAGGCGATCAGCGCGATCCTGGGCGCCATGCGCGGCGAGGACGAGCAGGAATTCAACATGACGCAGACGGTGCTGACCGATCCTGTGCTCACCCAGAAGGTACTGCGCCTTGCCAACAGCGGCATGTACTCGGCCTACGGCCAGCGCGTCAACACGGTATCGAAAGCGGTGCTGGTGCTGGGCACCGAGGCGATCGGACACCTGGCGCTTGGCCTCAAGCTGATCGAGGAACTGTCGAAATCTGCGCCCGACTCCGAAGTGGCCCACATCGAAATGGAAAAGGCTGTGCTGGCCGGGATGGTGGCCCAGCAGGTTGCCGCCGGATGCGCGCCGCGCGTCGCCGAAGAGGCCGTGGTCTGCTCGATCCTGCACACGCTGGGGCGCATGATGGTGTCGTTCTATATGCCGGAACGCTGGCAGCAGCTGCAGGAGCGCTCGGGCGCCGGCAACGAGGACGCGTCGGCGATCGAAGTGCTCGGGCTGTCGCTGGAGCGGGTCGGGCTTGCGGCGGCGCGCCACTGGGGCCTGCCGGCCAACCTCGTGAGCGGCATGCGCCACGTCGCGCCGGGCGCGCGCGCCGACACCTTCGGCCATGGCGACTGGCTCGCCGCGGTGTCGACCATTTCCTCGCGGTGCGCCGAGGCGCTGTGGGACGATGAACCTGACAGCGCGGAAGCCGTGGCCACGCTGGCGGCGGACTTTTCGGCCATGCTTGGCTTCTCCCCGGACCGGATTGCCGCTGCCGTCGGCAAGGCCAAGGCTGCGGCAGCGTCCGACCTGTCGATCGCGCCGCTGGCCAAGCCGGCCGAGAGGCGCGCCAGGGCTGCGGCATCGACGCGCCTGCGCGCCGAGGGCAATCGCATCCTGGTCAGCGGCGTGGCGGACATGCGCGACGTCGTGGGGACCGCGAGCCCGGGCCAGATGACGTCGATGGCGCTCGAGACGCTGTACCAGGGCCTGTCGTTCTCGCACGCGATGGCGTTCATGCGCAACCGGCGCGACCAGCAGTACAGCTGCAAGATGGGATTCGGCGACCGCGTCCAGGCCCTGATGCCGGAGATGCGCTTCAACGATGCGTACGAGCCGAACGTGTTCCATGCAGCGCTCAACAGCGACCGCGTGATCTTCATCGAAAATGCACGCGACCCGAAGTTCGCGGCCAAGCTGCCGGTGTGGTGGAAGAATACGCTGTCGAATGCGCGCAGCTTCGTCATCCTGCCGCTGTGCACCAACGGCCAGGCGGTCGGATTCCTGTACGGCGACTGGGACGACACCTTCCCCGCGATCCAGCTCAGTGCCGCGGAGTTCTCGCTGATGAACGACCTGCGCGGCCTGGTCGTCAAGTCGGCCGAGCGCCGCCACCAGGCCGACCTGGCCCCGGCCGGGAAAATCAGCTAAATTTTCGGCGTCGTCACGCGCACGTCGCCGCACTGCGCGCGGTGCATCAGTGCGTGGTCGATCAGCACCAGTGCCAGCATCGCCTCGGCGATCGGGGTCGCGCGGATGCCGACGCACGGATCGTGGCGGCCGAAGGTTTCGACCATCACTGGCTTGCCTTCCTTGTCGATCGAACGGCGCGGCGTGCGGATCGACGACGTCGGCTTGATGGCGATCGACACTGTGATGTCCTGGCCGGTCGATATTCCGCCCAGCACACCGCCGGCGTTGTTGCCGACGAAGCCTTCCGGCGTCAGTTCATCGCCATGTTCCGATCCTTTTTGCGCGACGCTGTCAAACCCAGCGCCGATTTCCACGCCCTTGACCGCGTTAATGCCCATCATTGCAAACGCGATGTCGGCATCGAGCTTGTCGTAGATCGGCTGGCCCAGGCCTACCGGGACATTATGCGCAACCACGTCGATGCGCGCGCCGATCGAGTCTCCGGCGCGGCGCAGTTCGTCCATCGCATCTTCCATGCGGGCGATCAGCGCGGCGTCGCCGCTGGCGGCAAAAAACGGATTCTCGTGCACGTGCTGCCAGCCCTCGAATGGGACCGCGATGTCGCCCAATTGGCTCATGCAGCCATTGAACACGGTGCCGTACTGCTGCTGCAGCCACTTCTTCGCAACCGCGCCGGCGCCAACCACGGGCGCGGTCAGGCGCGCCGATGAACGGCCGCCGCCGCGCGGGTCGCGCACGCCGTACTTGTGCCAGTAGGTGTAGTCGGCATGGCCGGGGCGGAAGCTGTCGGCGATGTTGCCGTAGTCCTTGCTGCGCTGGTCTTCGTTGCGGATCAGGAGCGCAATCGGGGTGCCGGTGGTGACGCCTTCATATACACCGGATAGTATCTCGACGCGGTCCGGCTCCTGGCGTTGCGTCACGTGGCGCGAGGTGCCTGGCCGACGGCGGTCAAGCTCGGGCTGGATGTCCGCCTCGGACAGGGCCAGCCCCGGCGGGCAGCCGTCGATCACGCAGCCGATTGCGGGGCCATGCGACTCGCCGAAGGTGGTAACGGAAAACAGCTTGCCGAATGAATTGCCGGACATGATAAGAAGAGGAATGGCGGAAAAGCCAATTCTACCGTACGCCGGGCCGCACCGCAGGCAAGCCGCCATTCCGTTCGATGCCTAGTCCGGGCAGTGCTTCGGCGCGCCCGGATATAGCCCGTTGTTGTAAGTGTCGAGAATCGCGGCCAGCGCCTTCTGCTCCTGGCACTCGCCTGGACCGCAGCTGGCTGGCGTGGTGCCGCTGGACAAGAATGCCGAGGCATCGTTGATCGCGTCCATCACGCTGGGCGGAGCCGATGCGCCCGCGGCGTAATTGAGCACGGCGGCGAGGTATTGCTTGGCCAGGATCAGGTAGCCGCTGCCGCGCACCGGCGTATCGAAGATCTGCTGCAGGGTCAGCCCGCTGGCGAAGAACAGCGCGTCGCGGTTGTAGGGGGCCGGCCAGATCACGCCGGGCTTGTTGCCCCAGTAGCCTTGCGTGCGCACGCATCCCTTGACCGGCTGGCAGCCGCAAACCGCTTCCGGCGCAACCACCTCAAAAGTGCTGATCCGCCCGCTCACCGGGTCGGTCAGCTGCACGGTGGCGGCGCCGCGCATCGTGCCGAGCGTTAGCGCAGCGGCCTCGGTCGAGAAACCAAACACCGTGGGTGCGGCAAGGGAAACAGGCGTGGCTGCAGCGCGGTAGGCGGTGCCGTAATCGGGGCCGTACACACGGTTCTGCACCTTGTAGTCGACCTTGGCGGCGGTTCCGGCGGCGAGCCCGCCGCCCAGCGACACCACGCCGGAATATATCCACTTGCCGGTGGCAGCGTTTTCGCAAACATCGAGCGTGGCCGTCGCTTTCGGTGCGGCTTTTGCAGCCGTCTGGGCGTGGACTGGAACGGCGAGCGCGCCGGTCACGAAGACGGCGGCGGCAACGGAGCGCAGCAGCGCGCTTCCGGGAAAGGATGTGATGCCCATATCGATTCTCCTTGTAGAGTGCAACGGCCGAACACAGCAGCCGCTGGAACCATACTGGTCCTCGATACAATTGATTCGCTTGCGTTAGCTCACTTGCAAGCTTGTTTGAATTTCACCGCGGAATGAGGGCTTAATCTTCTTGCGCTGTCTCGGCTGGCCAGTCGCGGATGTAGGCTTTGAGCATGCGATTTTCGAAGTTTTGAGCTTCGAGCATCGCGCGGGCAACATCATAAAACGAGATGACGCCGAGCAGCGTCTTGGCATTCATCACAGGCAGGTAGCGCGCGTGTTTCTCAAGCATCATGCGGCGCACTTCATTGACTTCGGTGTCGGGCGTCACCGTAATCGGATGGTCGTCCATGTACTTGCGCACGGTGCCGCCGCCGACCGAACCATTGTTCGCATGCAGGGTCTTGATCACCTCGCGGAAAGTCAGCATGCCCACCAGGTCGCCGAACTCCATCACCACCAGCGAGCCGATATCCTTTTCAGCCATCACGTTGACGGCGTCGACCAGCGGCATTTCGGGCGTGGCGGTGTACAGGATGTTACCTTTAACCTGGAGGATTTCAGAGACTTTCATGGCGGTCACCCTGTAGGAGAATTGATGTGCGATTGCATGGCTTTAAGCTTTACCCGAATGTAGCCTAAGCGTGGCAAAAAATCCAGCATTGCGAAAATTTACAGGCATCCGGCGTGCGCTGTCATGCTACGATGCGGGCCATTCAATTTCCTGGATGAACACACCATGAGCGGTCCACAATATCCCGGCTTCGACACGCTGTCGCTGCACGCCGGCGCCACGCCCGATCCTGCCACCGGCGCGCGCGCCACGCCGGTCTATTTCACCTCCTCGTTTGCATTCAAGGATTCCGATCACGCCGCGTCGCTGTTCAACATGGAGCGCGCCGGCCACGTCTACTCGCGCATCTCGAACCCGACCAACGCCGTGCTGGAAGAACGCATCGCCGCGCTCGAAGGCGGTGTCGCGGGCATCGCAACGGCCAGCGGACAGGCCGCCATGCACCTCGGGCTGGCGACCATCGCCGGCGCCGGATCGCACATCGTCGCATCGCGCGCGCTGTACGGCGGCTCGCAGAACCTGCTGGCGTACACCATGAAACGCTTCGGCATCGAGACCACCTTCGTCGACCCGCGCGACCTCGACGCGTGGCGCGCCGCGATCCGGCCCGAGACCAAGGCGCTGTTTGCCGAAACGCTCGGCAACCCCGGCCTCGACGTGCTCGACATCCCGAACGTGGCCGCCATCGCGCATGAGAACCACCTGCCGCTGATGATGGACTCGACCTTCACGACGCCGTACCTGCTGCGTCCCTTCGACCACGGCGCCGACCTGGTTTTCCACTCCGCGACCAAGTTCCTGTGCGGGCACGGCACCGCCATCGGCGGGCTGCTGGTTGACGGCGGCACCTTCGACTGGCAGGCGGCGTACGACAAGACCGGCCGCTTCGCCGAGCTGTGCGAACCGTATGACGGCTTCCACGGGATGGTGTTTGCCGAGGAATCGACGGTCGCCCCGTTCGCCTTGCGCGCCCGCCGCGAAGGCCTGCGCGACTTCGGCGCCGTGATGAGCCCCCACAATGCGTTCGCCGTTTTACAGGGTATCGAAACGCTCGGCCTGCGCATGGACCGCCACGTCGCCAACACGCGCAAGGTGGTCGAGTTCCTGCTGTCGAATCCGGCCGTCGAATCGGTGTCGTATCCAGAACTCGAATCGCACCCCGACTACGCGCTGGCCAAGCGCCTGCTGCCAAAGGGCTGCGGCGCAGTGTTCTCGTTCACGCTCAAAGGCGACCGCGCGGCCGGGCGCCGTTTTGTCGACGGCCTCAAGATATTCTCGCACCTGGCCAACGTCGGCGACGCCAAGTCGCTGGTGATCCACCCGGCTTCCACCACCCACTTCCGCGTGCCTGCCGAACAGCTGGCGGCGTCGGGCATCAGGGAAGGCACCATGCGCCTGTCGGTCGGCCTCGAAAACGTCGAGGACCTGATCGAGGACCTGGCGCGCGGTCTCAAACTGTCGCAGAAGGGAGCCTGAGATGATCTTCAACGTCAATGGCAAGCAGGCCTACTGCTACACCGGCGGCAAGGCGTTCGACGCCGCGTTGCCGACGGTGGTGTTCATCCACGGCGCCCAGAACGACCACTCGGTCTTCGCGCTCCAGACCCGTTATTTCGCGCACCACGGCTTCGGCGTGCTGGCAGTCGACCTGCCAGGCCACGGCCGCAGCGCGGGGCCGGCATTGGCAAGCGTCGGCGAGATGGCCGGCTGGCTGATGGCCGTACTCGACGCGGCCGGCGTCGACAAGGCAATGCTGGCCGGCCACAGCATGGGCTCGCTGATCGCGCTGGAAGCCTCGCACCAGGCGCCCGCCCGGGTTTCCCAGCTGGCGTTGCTTGGCACCACCTACCCGATGAAGGTTGCTGACGCACTTCTCGAAACGTCGAAGAACGACGAACCAAGCGCGATCGACATGGTCAATATCTGGTCGCACTCATCGATGGCGCAGAAGCCGTCGTGCCCTGGGCCTGGCTTCTACACGATGGGCGTGGCGCAACGGCTGATGCAGCGCATGTCTGCCATCAATCCCGAGCAGCTTTTTTATACGGACTTCTCGGCGTGCAACAGCTACGGCAACGGCCAGGCCGCTGCTGAAGCGGTGCGCTGCCCGGTGCTGATGGTGTTCGGCACGAAGGACATGATGACGCCGCCGCGCTCGACCAAATTGCTGACTTCGGCGATTGCCCATGCCAAGACAGTGCAGGTCGACGCCGGCCACAGCATGATGCAGGAGCAGCCCGACGCCGTACTCGATGCCTTGTTCTCGTTTGCAACCGCCGCAAGATAGACGCCCGGAGGGTTCAATGTCGCCGCGTTACACCAGTTTCGCCGAGTTCTATCCTTATTACCTGACCCAGCACGCCAACCGCATGTGCCGGCGCGCCCATTTCCTCGGGTCGTCGTCGGCCATTGCGGCGCTGGCGCAATACATCGACAGCATGAACCCGTGGTGGATTCTGGTGGCGCTGGTGACCGGGTACGGCGGCGCGTGGATCGGCCATTTCATATACGAAAAGAACCGCCCTGCCTCGTTTGCCCAGCCGCTGTACTCGTTCCGGGCGGACTGGAAAATGTACTGGGAAATGCTGACCGGCAAGCTCAGCTGGTAGGGGCAAGCACGCCGCGTTCGAAGTGCTCGGCCAGGCTCTGGCCCAGCTGCACTTCGACCGAGCTTTCAACCTGGCGCGCCAGCGCCGCGACATCGAGCGTCATCGGGGAGTCCTTGTTCAGGTCGTGCGCGGCGCCCGCCTCCAGCGTGGCGCCGCCGAACACGAACAGGCGGTACACGTCGGCAATCTTGAGCTTGGCGAGGTTGACCAGCAAGACCCAGTTATCTGCGCCATCGCGGCCGCGGCGCCGCCATTTCGAGCGCGTGATGACGTCCGTCTGCACGCGGCCGACCCATCCCACCGCAACCATGCGGCCCATCAGCGTCGTCATCTCGTCGTAGCCGATACGGGTGTGGTCGCGGATCTCCTCGCTGGAGACCAGCGCGGTATCGCCCTGCAGCGCCCGTCCGTGCATCACCTTCAGGATCGCCATCGCGTCGACGAACTCGCCGCCCTGCACGGGCTTGTACCACCAGCGCTCGTGCTTCACCACCGGCAGCGCGGCCGTCAGCACGGCGCCGGCCAGCGTGATCATCCAGGACAGGTAAAGCCACAGCAGGAACAGCGGCAGCGCGGCCAGCGCTCCGTAGATGATGGCGTAGGTGGGGAACTGGCGGATGAACAGCGCGAACAGGCGCTTGGCGACTTCGAAGGCGATCGCGGCGACCAGGCCGCCCCACACGGCGTCGCGCCAGTCGACCGAGCGGTTCGGCACCGTTACGTACAGCAGCGTGTAGGCGCCGGTCGTCAGGGCCAGCGACACTAGCGTGTAAAACACCGTCGCGAGCAGCGGCGCGCTCCTGGCGAGCCCCGTGGTGGCGCCAAATACCTGCGATGTGACTGTAATCGAAAGGCCCATCAGCAGCGGGCCGAGGGTCACCAAAGCCCAGTAGATCGTGATGCGCTGCGCGAACGGGCGCGGCTGGCGTACGCGCCAGATCTGGTTGAACGCGCGCTCGATCATGCCCATCATCGCCGCCGACGTCAAAATCAGCGCCACCGCGCCGACGGCCGACAAGCTCTTAGCCTTGCTGGCGAACTGGGTCAGGTTGCCGATGACGGTGGTGGCGATGCCCTTGGGCATCAGGGTTTGTACGAAGTAGGCGTCAAGCGCACTGCGGAAGTTGCCGAAAATTGGGAAGGTCGTGAAGATCGCCAGCACGATGGTCAGCAGCGGCACCAGCGCCAGGGTGGTGGTGAAGGTCAGGCTGCCGGCCAGCTGCGGCAGGCGCTCCTCGTTCAGGCGGCGCCGCGCGAACTGGAACAGGTCGCGCATCTGGCTCCAGGTCAGTCCGCGCATCGCGGCGGCGCCGACATCGATCATGTCGCTGGTCGACCGGGAGATGGAATGAACTGTTTTGGAGAGCATGAACTGGGTAAAATCAGGCGAGCTGAGCCGTGACAGTGTCTAAAGCGCCATATAATACCAACGATGAACCAAGCCAATCCGATTATTCTCGTTTTATACTATTCGCGCCACGGCGCCACCCGCAAACTCGCCGAGCTGATCGCCCAGGGCGTCGAAAGCGTCCCCGGCGCCGAAGCGCGGCTGCGCACGGTGCCGGCGGTGTCGACGGTGGCCGAAGCGACGGCGCCCGACATTCCGTCCAGCGGCGCGCCCTACGTCGAGCTGCAGGACCTGGCCGATTGCGCCGGGCTGGCAATGGGTTCGCCGACGCGTTTCGGTAATATGGCGTCGGCGCTGAAGTATTTTTTAGACGGCACCTCGGCCGACTGGCTGGCCGGTACGCTGGCCGGCAAGCCGGCGGCTGTATTTACATCAACCGGCAGCCTGCACGGCGGCCAGGAGAGTACGCTGCTGTCGATGATGATCCCGCTGCTGCACCACGGGATGCTGGTAATGGGGCTGCCCTACACGCAGCCCGAGCTGATGACGACCGCGACCGGCGGCAGTCCGTACGGGCCGACCCACTGGTCGGGACTCGACGGCGACAAGCCGGTCAGCGAAGATGAAAAACGCCTGGCCATCGAAGCCGGGCGCAGGCTGGCCGACACCGCGGCGCGCCTCTGGAGGGCAAGGTAATGGAAACATCGAAGCTGTATCACACCGGGGCGGCGGTCAGCCTGGGGCTGCTGATCGCCTGGCTGGTGGCCTGGGAGATGGTGGTCGCGCCGCTGAAACCCGGCGGCTCGCTGCTGGCGCTGAAGGTGATCCCGCTGCTGCTGCCGCTGCGCGGCGTCATCAAGCGCGACGTCTACACGCTGCAATGGTCGTCGATGCTGATCCTGCTGTACTTCGCCGAAGGCGTGGTGCGCGCCTACAGCGACCGCGACGAGCTCTCGCGGCTGATGGGCTGGGGCGAGGTTGCGCTGGTCTGCGTGTATTTTGCCTGCGCCCTGCTGTACCTGCGCCCGTACAAAAAGGCCGCCAAAAAAATGGCGCGTGAACTTCTCGACAAAGTCAACCGCGCGACCCATGAGTGAGGAATTCCTCTCGCACTGCCGCCACATCGTCGGCGCGCCGTTCGTCCTGACGACGGCGGCCGACAAGGCGCCCTACCTCGACGACTGGCGTGGCCGCTTTACCGGCAACGCGCTGGCCGTGTTACGCCCGGCCGACACCGAGCAGGTGGCGCAGCTGGTCAGGGCCTGCTCGCAGTGGCGGGTCCCGGTCGTGCCGCAGGGCGGGCGCACCGGGCTGGTACTGGGCAGCGTGCCGGACGAAAGCGGTGCGGCAGTGGTGCTGTCGCTTAGCCGCATCAACCGGGTGCGTTCGGTCGATGCCGTGAACCGCACCATGACGGTCGATGCCGGCTGCCTCCTCCACCAGGTGCAGGAAGCAGCGGCGCTGCACGACTGCCTGTTCCCGCTGTCGCTGGCCTCCGAAGGCAGCTGCACCGTGGGCGGCAACCTCTCGACCAACGCCGGCGGCACCGCGGTGCTGCGCTACGGTAACGCGCGCGAATTGTGCCTGGGGCTGGAAGTCGTCACGCCGCAGGGCGATGTGTGGAGCGGCCTGCGCGGGCTGCGCAAGGACAATACCGGCTACGACCTGCGCGACCTGTTCATCGGCGCCGAGGGCACGCTCGGCGTCATCACCGGCGCCGTGCTGAAGCTGTACCCGCAGCCGAAAGGCTCCTCCACCGCGCTGGTCGCCCTCGGCACGGCGCGCGATGCGCTTGACCTGCTGACGCTGGCGCAGGACCGCTGCGGCGCTTGCCTGACCGCGTTCGAACTGATGTCCGACGTGTGCCTGCGCCTGGTGGCGACCCATTTTCCGCAGCTGCCCAAGCCGTTCCCGCGCGCGCACGGGCAGTATGCCCTGATTGAGCTAAGCAGCTGCGAGTCGGAATCGCATGCGGCGTCCATGATGGAGCAGATGGTCGGGGTCGCGCTCGACCGCGGCGTCGCGCGCGACGCGGTCATCGCCGCGTCGGGGGCGCAGGCGCAAGGCCTGTGGGAAGTGCGCGAACACATCTCGATGGCGCAGGCCATGGCCGGCAAGAACATCAAGCACGACATCTCGCTGCCGATCTCGCGCATCTCGCGCTTCCTCGCCGCCACCGACGGCCAGCTGCAGCAGGCGTTCCCGGGCTGCGTGCTGGTCACGTTCGGCCACCTCGGCGACGGCAACCTGCACTACAACGTGGCGCCGCCCGAAGGCGTGGCCCACGACGACTTCCTCGAACACCAGGATGCGATCAACCGCATCGTGCATGACCAGGTCGACGCCTTCGGCGGTTCGATTTCGGCCGAACACGGCATCGGCGCCCTCAAACGAGACGAACTGAGCCGCTACAAGTCGCCGGTCGAACTTGGCATGATGCGTGCGATCAAAGCGGCGCTCGACCCCCACTGCATCATGAACCCTGGCAAAATCCTCTGAAGGAGCAGTCATGGTGCGCAACCTGGTGGTCTTCACAAGCCTGGCGGCCTGCGCCGCCGCGTCGGCGCAGCCGGTGTACAAGTGCAGCGCTGGCGGCAAGGTGGGCTACCAACAGCAGCCGTGCAGCAGCGGCGCCCAGGCCACCATCGCCGTGCCCCCTGCCCCGCCGCCCGATCCTGACCTGACGGAGCGCCTGGCGCGCCAGAAGGCGCTGGCCGAATCGTTCGACAAGGAGCGCAGCAAAGCTGCGCCGGCCCGGCCGCTGGCTGCCCGCGCCGCGCCAGCGCAGCAGCGCTGCGACAAGCTGCGCCTTCAGCTGCGCTGGGCCGAGGAAGACCTGCGCAAGGCGGCCGGTCCCGGCACTGAAGCGCTGCGGCTGAAGGTACGGCGCCAGGCCGAGGCGATGGCAGTTGAATGCCCGCGCTAGGCGTCCTGTCACGCTGGCTGCTGGTTGGCGAATGGCGCGCCCATCCCCTCCGCGCCATCGTCGCCATCATCGCGATCGCAGTGGGCGTCGCGATGGGATTTGCCGTCCACCTGATTAACGCCGCCGCCTTCAGCGAGTTTTCCGCCGCCGTCAAAAGCATGTCCGGGCTGGCCGACATCCAGGTCAGCGGGCGCGAGGCGTGGTTCGACGAGTCGGTGTATCCGCGCCTTGCAAGCCATCCGCTGGTGGCGGTCGCCTCGCCCGTGCTCGAATTCCAGGTCAGTGCGCCCGGCGAGGAAACCCCGCTCAGGATCATCGGCATCGACGTGTTCCGCGCCGGCCAGGTCACGCCGGGGCTGATCGGCGCGCCCGAAAGCGGGAAGCTGTTCGATACGCTGGCCGACGATGCCATCTTCCTCTCGCCGGCAGCCCTTCAATGGCTAGGAACGAAAACCGGGGCCGTCGTGCCGGTACGGGCCGGCACCGACACCGTCCCGCTGCGGGTCGCGGGCAACATGCTCGACGCCCGGCCAGGGCAGCGCATCGGCGTGATGGACATTGGCGCGGCGCAGTGGCGCTTCAACAGGGCCGGGCAGTTGTCGCGCATCGACCTGAAGCTGCGCAACGGCGTCAATCGCGACGCGTTCGAACGCGACCTCGCGCGCGATCTGGAACGCGATTTCCCCGGACGGTTCCTGGTCGGACAGCCCGGCGACGAGGAACAGGAAAGCCGCACCAACAGCATGAGCCGCGCCTACCGCGTCAACCTGACGGTGCTGGCGCTGGTGGCCCTGTTCACCGGCGCGTTCCTGGTCTTTTCAACACAGGCGCTGGCCGTCATCCGCCGCCGCAGCCAGTTCGCGCTGCTGCGCGTGCTCGGCCTCGAGCGG
>DASWSX010000026.1:0-18382 GCA_036402435.1 Telluria sp.
TCGATGGTCTCGCGCGCCAGTTCCATTGCACGTAGCAAAGCAGTGTTGTCAAAAGCTTTCAGCATTGTTTTTTCATGGGTTACACTCATGCTGGAAGTATAAACGAATTGCGAAAGCAAAAAACTTGCCAGTCACAACAAATAACAATTTCGCCACGAGGGGCCGCGGGCACGCATGTATTCTGGACTGGAACTGACCCTTCTCTTACTTGGCAGCGCCGTCCTCGGCGTGGTCGCGTTCCGCATGCTGCACCTGCCCCCGATGCTGGGCTACCTGGCGGTCGGCATCCTGATCGGGCCCCACGCCCTCGGGCTGGCCGAGAACGACCACACTACCCATACCCTGGCCGAATTCGGCGTGGTGTTCCTGATGTTCTCGATCGGCCTTGAGTTCTCGCTCGCGCAGTTGATGGCGATGCGGCGCGTGGTGTTCGGGCTGGGGATGGCGCAGGTGGTGCTGACGATCGTCGGCGCCATGCTGTTCGGATGGCTGGCGTCGACGCAGCTATCCAGCTTCAACATCAGCTGGCAGGCCTCGTTCGCGCTGGGCGGCGCGCTGGCCATGTCGTCCACCGCCATCGTGGTCAAGATGCTGACCGAACGGCTTGAACTCGAAAGCCCGCACGGACGCAAGATCATCGGCATCCTGCTGTTCCAGGACCTGGCGGTGGTGCCGCTGCTGATCCTGATCCCGTCGCTCGGCAAACCGCCAGAGGAATTGGTCGAAACGCTGGCCTGGGCCGCGGTCAAGGCCGTGATCGTGCTGGTGCTGCTGCTGTTCATCGGCCAGAAGCTGATGCGGCGCTGGTTCTCGATCGTCGTCAAGCGCCGCTCGCAGGAGCTGTTCATGCTGAACCTGCTCCTGATCACGCTGGGCGCCGCGTGGATTACCGAGCAGGCCGGCCTGTCGCTGGCGCTGGGCGCGTTCGTGGCCGGCATGCTGATCTCCGAAACCCAGTACAAGCACCAGGTGGAAGAAGACATCAAGCCGTTCCGCGACGTGCTGCTTGGGCTGTTCTTCATCACCGTCGGCATGCTGCTCAATGTGCCGCTGGTGGCCGAGCACCTGTGGCTGGTGCTGGTGCTGACCGCGATCCCGGTGATGCTCAAGTTCGCGCTGATCGCGCTGCTGGCCAAGTGGTTCGGCGCCTCCGACGGCGTGGCCATGCGCACCGGCCTGGGGCTGGCGCAGGCGGGCGAATTCGGCTTCGTGCTGCTGACCCTCGCGGCCGGCGCCAAGCTGCTCGACCCGTTCCTGATCCAGCTGGTGCTCGCCTCAATGGTGCTGTCGATGTTGATCGCGCCTTTCCTGATCGAGAAGTCCGACCAGATCGTGATGAAGGTCGCCTCCAACGAATGGATGATGCAGTCGCTGCAGCTGACCCAGATCGCGACCCGCACGATGGCCGCGCAAAAGCACGTCATCATCGCCGGCTTCGGCCGCAGCGGCCAGAGCCTGGCTACGCTGCTGACCGATGAAAAGGTGCCCTACCAGGCGCTGGACCTCGACCCTGAGCGCGTGCGCGAAGCGCAGGCCGCCGGCGCCAACGTCTCGTACGGCGACGCGGCGCGGCGCGAAAGCCTGGTCGCCGCCGGTATCTACCGCGCCAGCGCGATGGTCATCACGTATGCGAACACGGCGTCGGCGCTGAAGATCCTGCACCAGGTGCACGAGCTGGCCCCTGACCTGCCGGTGATCGTGCGCTGCCATGACGACTCGGAACTCGATGCGTTGAAAAAAGCCGGCGCCACCGAGGTGGTGCCCGAATCGCTGGAAGCGAGCCTGATGCTAGCCTCGCATGCGATGGTCATGATGGGGGTGCCGCTGCGCCGCGTGGTGCACCGCGTGCAGTCGGTGCGCGAGGAGCGCTATGCATCGATGCGCGGCTTCTTCCACGGCCTGTCGGATGCCGAGGACGACCCCGAACACATGTTCGTGCGCCTGCACTCGGTGTCCCTGATTGAAGGCGCCGGCGCGATCGGCAAAAGCATCGGGGAGCTGGAGCTGCAGGAAGTAGGCGCCGAAGTGGCGGTGCTGCGGCGTGGGCGCGAAAGCATCGCCGCCACACGCGAGGCGCTGCTGGCCGCGGGCGACGTGGTGGTGGTGCGCGGCACGGCTGACGCGGTGGAACGCGCCGAAGGCCGCCTGCTGAATTAACTGGTGTGTTGGACTTGAATCGAAAAGGACGACGCCAAAGGCCGGTTGCGGACGTACTGCAGTGTCCGCTTTCGACTGCGGATTCAACTGATCATCGCAACACAGCTTTCAAATCGTTGAGCAGGAGTCTCGTAGAGCAGCGTCTTCCGTGGTCGCTCGTTGAGTCGCCTGGCAATCTCATCCAGATTGTCCTGCGTGTAGGCGGATAGGTCTATCCTTTAGGAAGATACTGCCTCAGTAATCCATTTGTATTCTCGTTCGAGCCGCGTTGCCATGGGTTTCTGGGATCACAGGAATAGACCTGAATGTCAGTCGCCAATGTAAATCGTTTGTGGCCGGCCATTTCCTTACCTCTATCCCACGTCAGAGATTACCTTCCGACCTATACCGGACGGTCGAGCATGAGGTTTAGCTAACGCATTTCAACTCGTCCTTAGCTTCGATCGACGATCTTCGAAATTAGGCGGTCATTGAATGCAAATTCGGATTCCCCGTTTAGGTCCACCGCAGTTCCAGCGCTCGGGCCGTCTGGAACGTCCACGGCGAGCTTGCCGCGGTACGCAATGCTCACGATGACTGAGTCCGCGACTTGTTTGAATGCTGTAATTCGCTGTTCGCGCTCGGAAAACATGGTTTTAGCCTGTTGCGCCAAGTGTCTGAACTCGTCGATACCGGAAGCTTCGGTATTAAGATGAGCGCCCGACCAATTTTCGAAACGAACATCGGGTGACAGGAGCTCTAGCATGCCGTCCACATCAAACGCATTGTAGGCGGCAATGTATTTCTGGATCACCAGTACCTGTTCGTTTGGCTGCATGTCTGCCCCTTCAAGGATTGATGACTTCACGATATCAGCGAGATTGTATTTTTGCAATCTTTGGCTGTCGGCTGATCCGATTATGCTTTGGGTCGATTACAGTTGCCGGTCGACGACCTCGAAAGCGACACCAACTCGAGCTGCTGCATGAGAGCTTCAGGTCTTACTTCGGAGGGGGCGTTGGGTTCATCTCCTGGGACCAAACTACGGCCGCGATCTTCCAACCATCCTCGGTTCGTACCATCTGCCAGCTCTCCTTGCCCCAGTTTTCTTTATAGTCGCCGTTGAGGAAGCTATAGTCGAACCATACTTGGGCCACATCGCCATCGCTGTCGATACGCACGTTGGAGATGGTCTCGTCGATCTCCGCCTTGTCTGCGGCAATCATATTAATAAATTTGCGCGGGCTCATGTTCATGGTCTTGCGGGGCGGCTTCATAGCAGGATTCGGCCTGTTCGCATAAAGTCTCGCTATACTTGCGTCGGT
This sequence comes from Telluria sp., assembly GCA_036402435.1. GTDB lineage: Bacteria > Pseudomonadota > Gammaproteobacteria > Burkholderiales > Burkholderiaceae_D > Telluria_A. Next base: position 3,462 of record DASWSX010000026.1, read on the forward strand.
CATTACTCCGGTCCAAGTGATATCTTCTTTCAAAAATAGTTTCAAAAATCCGTCTTCGTCTTTGTTAACAATAGCGGTACGAAAATTTTCAACAACCTTTTCGATTTGAGCTTTACTTCCAGTTGTTTGCCCGTAAGCATGCTGCGGGGACGCGATAAAAACGCCCAATGCCAATATTAAAGCTAAGAATTTGTTCACTTTTGCGTCCTTAAGTGATGAAAAATTTCTCGATTGCAGCCATTGAATATGGCCGGTTGCGAACATTAACCGGTGGACAGTGTATGAGTAAAGTTGGGCATCACTACAAATTCATGGTCGAGAGTGGTCGGGCCGGGGACTGGGCGCGGACATCCGTCACCGGACAATGAAGGCGGCACTTGTATCTACGATGTCAACACAGGTGCTAGTAACCTTCTGCTACCACATGAGGTTATTTCCTCGGGTTTCGGTACTCTCGCCCTGAATAAACACCAGCCGGCAGCTAGTCGAACGACACGACGCGATTGCGTCCTTCCGCTTTGGCCTGGTACAGCGCCGTGTCCGCATGCGCGACCAACTGGTGGGCCACGCCTTCGATCGCGTGGTCGCGCTCGAAATCGTCCAGCGTCGCGACGCCGATCGACACCGACAGCTGGATCTGCCCGCCGGTCGACAGGTGGAACGGCCCGGCGGCAATGCTCGCGCGGATGCGCTGCGCCACCGCCACCGCGCTTTCAAGGTCCGCGTCGATCAGCAGCACGACAAATTCCTCCCCGCCGAACCGCCCCAGCGCGTCCGACATGCGCAGCTCGTTCTTGATGCGGGTGGCCACCTCGCGCAGCACTTCATCGCCGCCCTGGTGGCCGACGCTGTCGTTGACCTGCTTGAAGTGGTCGATATCGATGTACATGCACGACACACGGTAGGCCTGGCGGCGCGCTCGCGCGATCTCCTCGACCAGGCGGCGGTCCATGTAGCGGCGGTTGTAGACGCCGGTCAGCGAATCGGTCAGGCCGATGTACTTCAACATCTCGTTGCTGATCACGTTCTCGAGGCAGATGGCGATGATCGACGCCATATGCTCGACGAAGTCGGTGCCCAGTGCCGGCGTGAAGCGGGTCGGGTCCAGGCTGCCGAGGTTCAGGCTGCCGATCAGGCGGCGGTTGCGCAGCAGCGGCACCAGCGCAATGCTTTGCAGTCCGGCCGGCGGGTTCGGGAACATCGCCTGGTGCAGCGCCGGCGAATAAGGCCCGAGCAGCGGCTTGGGTGGCCCGGTCAGCGTCGCGCTACGCGACGGCACGAAGCCGAGCGCCGCTTCGGTGGCGACGAAATGCAGCTGCGGGAATTCGGCGAAGTCCACGCCCAGCACGTTCATCACGGTCTGGATGTCGGCTTCCTCGTCGACCAGGCTGAGGGTGACGATATCGAGCTCGGAGATCACCGGAAGGCTGCGGAAGATCGCCGTGACCAGCTTCGGGAAGTTGTCGCAGCCGACGATCTCAAGGTCGAACGCCTGGTGGCGGCGCATGATCTCGTGGTTGCGTTCGGCCTGCTCCATCAGGTAGGCCAGGCGCGCGCGCAGGGACTCGTTTTCCGTCATCAGCTCGCTGGCCGTTGGGCCTGAATCGTGCATACCGTTCCTTCCCGCAAAAGTTGAACTCGCGTCATCTTACCCGAACGGGCTTTCGGCTGGTCAGAATGCCGTGACGGCGTCCACTTGCTGCCCTACATGCAGGCGCTGGCCCTCGCCGGCCGTGACGATGCAGTTCATGCCGAAACATACCGCGCCGTCCAGCTGCGGCTTGGCGCGGTACGACTGCAGGATATCGAGCGGGTCAGGGCCGGGCACCCCGGTGGCCTGGTCGATCGAAGGGATAGGGCAGCGCGCACACGGCTTGACCGGCCTGAGCACGGCCTCCCCTGCGGTGAAGGTCGCCACATAGTCCTCCTCGTAAGGCGCGAGTCCGTCGATGACGATGTTGGGGCGGAAGCGGTCCATCGGCAACGGGTCGCGCCCGGCTGCCTTCAGCTTGTCGTTCAGGTCGGCCAGCGAGGCCGAGCCGGTGACCAGCACCGGATAGCCGTCGGAGAACAGCGTCGGCACCTGCACGCCGCCGGTCCATTTGGTGCTGGCGAAGCGTTTTGCATTGGCGTGGAAACGCACCAGCCGGCATGGCGCTCCAACCACCTGCGAGAACCAGGTGGCCGTGGTGTCGTCGCAATCGTAGGCCAGAACGGTGTCGTCCCACAGCTTCACTTCGCGCAGCACCTCGTTTTCAGGCGCCGGCAGGTCAAGCGGGATTTCAAGGCGCAGCATGCCGGGCGCGCGCAGCTCGATCGTGTCGAGCCTGATGCGCGGGGACACCTGTGCCAGCCGCGGATACTCGCGCTGCGTCAGGAACTGGCCGTTTTCGTCGACCACCATCCACTCGCGGTCGTAGACGTTGTCGACCGATAGTCCGGCGCTGGTGAGGGTGGCCTGGCGCACGGAAATGCCGGCGCAGGATTTGATCGGGTACAGGACGAGTTCAGAAATAACTGGCATTGCGCGTACTATAATTTTTGTGGGGGCTGCCAGTATCGCATCAATCGGGTGCCGGACATGAACCACCTCGAACATATCGCCACCGGGCCCATGTGGGCCGGATTTATCGCCTTCGTGCTGGCGATGCTGGCACTGGACCTGTTCGTTTTGGGCGGCAACACGGCGCATCGCGTGACCGTGCGCGAATCGGCCGGCTGGTCGCTGGCATGGATCGCGATGGCGCTCACCTTTAACGCCATCCTGTGGTGGCATCTGGGCGGGCCTGCCGGCTCGGAACTGGCGGACCGCAAGGCGCTGGAATTCCTCTCCGGCTACCTGATCGAGAAGGCGCTGTCGGTCGACAACATCTTCCTGTTCCTGCTGATTTTTTCTTCCTTCCACGTCCGGCCCGAGTACCAGCACCGGATCCTCATCTACGGTGTGGTCGGGGCCATCGCCATGCGCGCCATCATGATCGTGGCCGGTGCCTGGGGGGTGGCAAAATTCCACTGGGTGCTGTACGTGTTTGGCGCCTTTCTGGTGGTGACGGGGCTGCGCACGATGGCCATGGCGGCGCGCGCTCCCAACCTGGAAAAGAATCCGGTGCTGCGCCTGGCGCGGCGCTACCTGCGCATCGCCAGCGGCGACCACGGCCAGCGGTTTGTCGTCGAGGTCGACGGCGTGCGCCACTTCACGACCCTGTTCCTGGTGCTGCTGCTGATCGAAACGACCGACCTGATCTTCGCTGTCGATTCGATCCCCGCCATCTTCGCGATCACCACCGATCCGTTCATCGTGTTCACCTCCAACATTTTCGCCATCCTCGGCCTGCGCGCGCTGTACTTCCTGCTTGCCGATGTGGCCGACCGCTTTCACCTGTTGCGCTATGGACTGGCGATGGTGCTGATTTTTATCGGGACCAAGATGCTGATTGCCCCGTGGTACCACGTGCCGGTGCCGGCGTCGCTGCTGACGGTTGCGGTACTCATCGGTGCAAGCGTCGTGGCGAGCCTGCTGATAACACGCAAAGGCTAGTTGCAAGGTCTGCACGCTGATTCAGATCAAACGCGCACCGTCATCGCGGCGCATCGTTTTCCTGTTGGCAGCGTGGGCAGCCACCTACCGCATTCGGAGGCAATCCATGGAGAAAATCTGGCTCAAAAGCTATCCGCCCGGAGTTCCGGAAGAAATCAACCCTGACCGGTTCGGGTCGCTTAACGACCTGCTGGCATGGTGCTGCGCGCACTATCGCGAGCAAAACGCCTTCACCAACCAGGGCGCGACGATCAGCTGGGGACGGCTGGACGCGCTGTCGCATAATTTTGCGGCATACCTCCAGCACGCGGGCCTGCGCAAGGGCGACCGGATCGCACTGATGCTGCCCAACCTGCTGCAATATCCGGTAGTACTGTTCGGCGCGCTGCGCGCCGGGTGCGTGGTCGTCAACGTCAATCCGCTCTACACGGCGCCCGAACTGCAGCATCAGCTGGCCGATTCCGGCGCCGTCGCCATCGTCGTGCTCGACAACTTCGCGCATACGTTCCAGCAGGTGCAACCGGCCACGCAGGTCAGGCATGTGATTACTACCCGCGTTGGCGACATGCTGCACTTTCCGAAGGCGCAGATCGTCAACCTGGTGGTCAAGCATGTCAGGCACATGGTGCCGGAGTGGCATATCGACGAAGCTGTGTCGCTGGCGAACGCACTGCACCGCGGCGAATCGATGACGTTCAGCGAGGTGGCGCTGCAGGGATCGGACACGGCGTTCCTGCAGTACACGGGCGGAACCACCGGCGTGCCCAAAGGCGCAGTGCTGACCCACCGGAACATCATTGCCAATGTGGAGCAGCTGACGGCGTGGGTAGCCAGCGTGCTGGACGAGGGACGCGAGGTGTCCGTCATTCCGCTGCCGCTGTATCACATCTTTGCGCTGACGATGACGCTGACCTTGTCGCGGCTGGGCTCCCACATCGTGCTGGTCACCAATCCGCGCGATATCCCGGCCTTCGTCAAGGAACTCAAGCACACGCGCTTCAGCGTGCTGATCGGCGTGAACACGCTGTTCAATGCACTGCTAAATACGCCCGACCTGCGGCATGTGGAGGCCAGCGACGTCAAGCTGGTGGTGGCCGGCGGCATGGCGCTGCAACGCTCGGTGGCGGAACGCTGGCAGCAGCTGTTCGGCGCAGCGATTGTCGAGGGCTACGGGCTGACCGAAGCCTCGCCCACCGTCTGCGCCAACCCGCCCGACCTGCGCAAGTTCACTGGCAGCATTGGCCTGCCGCTGCCATCGACCGAGGTCGCGCTGCTGGACGACGCCGGCAAGGAAGTGCCGATGGGTGAGGCTGGGGAACTGTGCGTGCGCGGCCCGCAGGTCATGCCGGGATACTGGAACATGCCGGACGAAACGGCGAACGTGTTCACGGCCGACGGCTGGCTGCGCACCGGCGATATCGGCGTGATGGATGAGCACGGTTATTTCAGGCTGATCGACCGCAAGAAGGACGTCATCATCGTGTCGGGTTTCAAGGTATATCCGAACGAAGTCGAAGACGTGGTGGCGATGCACCCCGGGGTGTTCGAGGTGGCCGCGGTGCGGGTTGCGGACGAGCACTCAGGCGAGGCCGTCAAAATCGTCGTGCTCAGGCGCGACCCGGCACTGACGTCCGACGCGCTGATCGAACACTGCAGGAAGAACCTGACCGGCTACAAGGTGCCGCGGGAAGTGTCGTTCCGCACGGAGCCGTTGCCCAAGTCGCCGGTCGGCAAGATCCTGCGGCGCGCCGTGATGGAAGAAGAGGAGAAAATCGCCGCCCCCGCTTCCGCGCCCGGTTGATCAGTTGCGCGAATAAACCGAAGCCGACTTCTCGCCCTGCTCCGTTGCGAGGCGGGCCGCCAGGGCAGCATTGGCGCGGCTGGCGAGGTCGCGGCAGGCGCCGGCGTCGATGAACGTGTTGTTCGCTGCGGTTTTGGCGGCGCGCTTGTCCATCATGCCTGACGCGCCCGGATGGGTTGTCAGCAGCACATCGCAGTTCAGTCCGCCGATTTTGTCGATGCTGGCCTTGAACAGCTTCGATACGTCCGGCGCGCCCTTGCCGCCCGAGTAGCGATAGTCGCCCTCGGAAACAGCGGTCAGGCTGTCGGCGTAGACGACGTCGAGGCATTTGGCGCCGTCGCACGATTGCCAGGTCCACGAGGTGCTGCCGGGCGTGTGGCCCGGGGTCATATGGGCGGTGACGGAGATGGCGCCAGCCTTGAGCACCTGGCCGTCGCCGACCGCCTTCACGTGCGCCACTTTCGGAAAGAAAAACGGCTTCGCTGTGGCGAACTGCGGGTCGTCCTTGCCGATGGTGCCGTCCCGCAGCACCTGGGCGCCGTGGGCACTGGTGGCGACGATGGCGCCGCTGGCGCGCTGGAGGGCCGCGATGCCGCCGGCGTGATCGACGTGTGCATGCGAATTGAGGATCAGCTTGACGTCCTCGATGCGGAAGCCAAGCGCCCGGATGTTACGCTCGATCATCGGGGCCGACTCGGGAATGGCGCCGTCAAGCAGCACGTGCCCTTGCGGGCTGGTGATCAGGATGGCCGAGAGCTCCCTGGTGCCGACGTACCAGGTGTTGCCGTACACGTTGAACGGCTGCTGCGGATCGTTCCATGCGGCGAACGCCGCAGTGCTGGTTGCCAGGATCGCCGCGAGGGCGAACTTCGTCTTCTTTGCCATTGCTTTTGTCCCCATAAACTTTTTGGCATTATAAACAGGTGGGAAAAGCCCCCGGGCACTTGCTTGCTTTGCGACCGCCAAGGCCCTTGCCTGCTGGCTGCCGCGCAGCTTGATGCAGGTCAGAGGGGATGTCAGCGCGTCTGTAAGTATGGGATTCAACGAGCCCGGATTGCACATGTATGACTACATCATCGTCGGTGGTGGTTCAGCAGGTTGCGTGTTGGCCAACCGGCTCTCTGCCGACCCCGCGATCCAGGTCTGCCTGCTGGAAGCAGGACCGCCCGACAGCAGCCCGTTCATCCGCGTGCCGCTCGGGCTGGTGCGTATGATGATGAGCAAAAAACTCAACTGGCACTATTTCACGACGCCACAGCCCGAGCTGAACGGACGGTGCCTTTTCATGCCGCGCGGCAGGACCCTCGGCGGCAGCAGCGCGACCAACGCCATGATCTACACGCGCGGCCATGCCAGCGACTATGACTGCTGGGCCGCGCTGGGCAACCGGGGCTGGAGCTATGCCGACGTGCTGCCCCTGTTCATACGCTCGGAACATTACGAGGGTGGCGCCGGCCCCTTCCATGGCAGCGGCGGACCGCTCAACGTCGCCCAGCTGCGCTCACCCAACCTGCTGTCGCGCGCGTTCGTCGAGGCTGCGCTCCAGACCGGGCATCCGTTCAACCCCGACTTCAACGGTCCCACCCAGGAAGGCGTCAACTGCTACGCGGTCACCCAGAAAAACGGCGAACGCTGGAGCGCGGCGAGCGCCTTCCTGCACCCGGCCCGCGCACGCCCTAACCTTGCAATCATTACGCACGCCCATGCAAGCGGCGTGACCTTTGAAGGTGGGCGGGCAGCCGGAGTGACCTATATGCGCCACGGCAAAACCGCAACGGTGCAGGCGCGGCGCGAAGTGCTGCTGGCCGGCGGCGCCATCAATTCGCCGCAGCTGCTGATGTTGTCGGGCATCGGTCCGCCCGACGAGCTGGCGCGGCATGGCATTGCGCTGCGCCACGCCTTGCCCGGGGTTGGCCGCAACCTGCAGGATCACCTCGACGCCCTGGTGGTGCACCAGTGCAGCAAGCCGGTGTCGCTCGGCATATCACTGGCAACGTTGCCGGCGCTGGTGCGCCACGCATTCGACTATGCGCGCCACCGGCGCGGCCCGCTCACCAGCAATTCGGCCGAAGGCGGCGGCTTTGTCAGGAGCACCCCGGACGCGGCCGTGCCTGACCTGCAGTTCCACTTCACCCCGGCGCGGCTCGACGGCCATGCCAGGACGCTGCGCAGCGCCTTGTTCACACTCCTCGGCCATGGCTACGCACTGCACGCGTGCAGCCTTCGGCCGCACAGCCGCGGCCGCGTCACGCTGGCCAGTGCCGATCCCGCGGCGGCGCCGCTGATCGATCCATGCTACCTGTCCGACCCCGCCGACATGCCGTTGATGGTCGCGGGCGTCAAGGCTGCGCGCCGCCTGCTTGCAGCGCCGGCTTTCGACCCGTACCGCGGACGGGAAATCTTTCCGGGACCGGAGGTCCGGAACGACCAGGACATTGCGCACTTCATCCGCCGCAAGGCCGAGACGATTTACCACCCGGTCGGGACATGCAAGATGGGGCACGATGCGATGGCAGTCGTCGACGATACCCTGCGGGTCCGCGGGGTGCCGGGACTGCGGGTGGTCGACGCCTCGATCATGCCCACCCTAATCGGCGGCAACACCAACGCCCCCACCATCATGATCGCTGAAAAAGCCGCCGAGCTGATCCTCGCCGCCCCGGTGGACTGACTGGAGAGCAACATGCGCTATTTCATCACCGGTGCGACCGGCTTTATCGGCAGGCGTCTGGTCCGCAAGCTGCTGGCGTCGCCCTCCAGCGTCGTTTATTTCCTGGCGCGCGAGGCCAGCCGCGACAAGCTGCCGGCGCTGTTGGCATTCTGGAACGCCGATCCGGCGCGCGCCATCCCGGTGGTTGGCGACGTGCTGCTGCCGGGGCTCGGCATTTCCCCCCAGGCGCGCGAGCAGCTGGCCGGCGTCGACCATTTCATCCACCTTGCCGCCGTCTACGGTCTGCGCGCCGATGCCGAGGCCCAGACGCAAACCAATGTCGAAGGGACGCGCCGGGCCGTCGCGCTGGCCGGCGAGCTCGGGGCGCGCTGCTTCCATCATATGAGTTCGGTTGCCGCGGCGGGCATGTACCAGGGCACGTTTCGGGAAGACATGTTCGACGAAGCCGAACAGCTGTGGCACCCCTACTTCGCCAGCAAACACGCCTCGGAACAGGTGGTGCGCCAGAGCTGCCCCGTTGCGTGGCGCGTCTACCGGCCCGGGCTGGTCGTGGGCGATTCGCTCAGCGGCGCAACCGACAAGGCCGACGGGCCCTATTACTTCTTCAAACTGATCCAGCGCGTGCGCGCGCTGCTGCCGCCCTGGCTGCCTGCGCCAGCCATCGAAGGCGGGCGCATCAACATCGTGCCGGTCGATTACGTGGTCGCCGCGCTGGACCATATCCTCCATTTGCCCGGACTGGACGGCAAGTGTTTCCACCTGACCGATCCGGTAAACAGGCGGGTCGGGGAAATCCTCAATATCTTCGCCCGCGCCGCCCATGCGCCGCCGATGAGCCTGCGCATCAACGCTGCCCTGTTCAGCTACCTGCCCGAATGGCTGCGCAAGGGCATGGCGGCGCTGCCGCCGGTTCGGCGGGTTCACGATGCCATCATGAAAGACCTTGGCCTGCCCGAAGGCATCATGCAACTGGTCAACTGGCCTACCCGCTTCGACAACCGCGAGGCCGCCGCCGCCCTCGCCGGCAGCGGCATCGCCTGCCCGCCGCTGGAGCAGTACGCCGCCCAGGTCTGGGATTATTGGGAGCGCCACCTCGATCCCGCGCTGTTCGTCGACCGCAGCCTCCGTGGCCGCGTCGCAGGCAAGGTGGTGCTGGTCACCGGCGGCTCGTCGGGCATCGGCCTGGCGACCGTACACCGGTTGGCCGAGGCCGGCGCGACCACCCTCATCTGCGGGCGCGACCAGGCCAGGCTGGACGCGGCGCGCGCCGCGGTCAGAGCGCGCGGGTTCGACCTGCGCACCTATCGCGCCGACCTGGCCGACATGGCCGATTGCGACCGCCTGCTGCAGCAGCTGCTGGCCGACCACGGCCGCGTGGATATCCTGGTCAACAATGCCGGCCGCTCGATCCGGCGCGCGGTCGACGAGAGCTACGAGCGTTTCCATGATTTCCAGCGCATGATGCAACTCAATTACTTCGGCGCGCTGAAGATGACACTCGGTCTGCTGCCGGCGATGGTGGCGGGGGGCGCCGGGCAGGTCATCAATATTTCGTCGATCGGCGTGCTGACCAGCGTACCGCGCTTTTCCGGCTACGTCGCCTCGAAGGCCGCGCTGGAAGCCTGGTCGTACTGCGCCGCGGCTGAATTTTCCGACCTCGGCGTCGAATTCACCACCATCAACATGCCGCTGGTGCGCACCCCGATGATTGCGCCGAGCAAAATCTACCGCGACGCGCCAGCCATCAGCCCCGAACAGGCAGCCGAGCTGGTGGTCGAGGCCATCGTCAACCAGCCCGCGCGCATCGCCACCGACGTGGGCATGCTGGGGCTGGGCATGCACGCGGCCGCACCGCAGCTGTCGCAGATCATCATGAACACCGCGTACCGGCTGTCGGCCGAGACGCCGCCGTCCGGACCAGGCGCGGTTTCAGGAGGTTCCCCCGAGCTGCGCGCGATCCAGCAACTGCTGCACGGCGTGCACTTGTAGCATGGATGCGCCGGCCAGCCAGGACGAGCTGCTGTCGCCGGTCGATGCCGCCTGGCTGCGCATGGACAGGCCGACCAACCTGATGATGATCTGCGGGCTGATGATGCTCGACGGCCATGTCGAGCTTGGCGCCCTGAAAGAAGTCATCCGCACGCGCATGTTGTGCTTCCATCGTTTCCGCCAGCGCGTGGCAGGCGCCGCCGGCAGGCCGCGCTGGGAAACCGATCACCACTTCGACCTCGACTGGCATGTGCGCCGCATCGCGCCGGGCGCCGGCACGCTGGAGCACATCACCAGCGAGCTGATCAGCACTGGGCTGGACCGCGCCAGGCCGATGTGGCAGTGGCACCTGGTCGACGGTGAGCGCGGCAGTACGCTCATCATGCGCATCCATCACTGCTACGCCGATGGATTTGCGATGCTGCACGTGATTGAGGCAATCACCGACCTGCACCCGCGCAGGCCACGCGCGCCGGCGCGCGATGTGGGCCGCACGGAGCCTGGCCGCAGCACGATCGAGCGCGTCCTTGGCCCGCTGGCCGCGCCGCTGGGTGACGCCATGCGCGGCGCTGCCGCGCTGGCCAGCGCCGGCGGCGGGCTGCTGCTCCACCCCGCCAGCGCCGTGGCGGCCGGGCGCGACGGCGCCAGCCTGCTCTACCAGGCCGGCGTGATCGCTGCCATGACGCCCGATTCCCCGACGCGCCTGAAGGGCGGGCTGGGCGCGGCGAAGCGGGTAGCCTGGGCCGATCCGCTGGCGCTCGCCGAGGTCAAGGCAGTGGCGTTCGCCCTGGCCTGTTCGGTCAACGATGTGCTGGTGGCGTGCGTCACGGCCGCGCTGCGCGCTTATTTGCTCGATCAGGGCGACGCCCTCGACGGCAAGGAGGTGCGCGCGCTGGTGCCGGTGAACCTGAGGCCGCCGGGACCGATAGCCGAGCTGGGCAACCGCTTCGGCCTGGTGTTCCTCGACCTGCCGATCAGCATCGTTGATCCGGTGGCGCGGGTGCAGGAAGTGCATCGCCGCATGCTGGCGTTGAAGCAATCGCAGCAGGCCATGGTGGCGCTTGGCGTACTGGCTGGCATGGGCATGGCGCCGGACTTTCTCAAGGAGAGGGTGATCGATGCCCTGGCGGCCAATGCCAGCCTGGTGGTAACCAATGTGCGCGGGCCCGAGCAGCCGCGCTGGCTGGCGGGCCGGCGCATCACGCGCCAGGTGTTCTGGGTGCCCCAGTCCGGCGGCATCGGCCTGGGCATCAGCATCCTCAGTTATGACGGAAAAGTCAGCTTTGCCGTGGTGGCCGACGTGCAGCGCATTCCCGACCCATCTGCACTGATGACCCGCGTGGCAACGGAATTTGACACGCTGCTGCTGACGACGCTGATGGGTCCATGGCCTGGCGACCAGCTTCACCGCCGCGCTGGCCACCCTTATAGAGGCGGCCGCTAGCGCTGCACGCGCAGGCGCGGGCCGCCGCTGCAGTCAGTGGTGCGTTTTTGTCCCGCCGCCCGGGCCCGCGTGCGCCGTGTGGGGCGGCGCCGCCGCGCCTTGCGGCAAGGCGGCCTGGATCGTCTGGCCGAGCCCGGCGGCAATGCCGACCAGCACGTCACGCACCGTGCGCACGGCCATGTTGCTGACGTCTCCGGCAGCCTGGATCGCCCCTTCGCTTCCCCTGGCGCCAACCTGGGTGGCGTCGGCGCCCAGTTCGCCGGCAGCCTCGAGCAGCGCCGCCACCGCGTGGCGCGCGACGCTGCCGATGTCGGCGCCAAGCGCCGCTGCCACCCGCACCAGGGCGCGCATGGTTTCGAACGAGGCCGCCACGACATCGCCGCCGACGTCGTGGACGCCGCTGATGATGCCTTTTGCCACGCTGCGCACGCTGAGGGTCAGGCCAGTGCCGACCTGTTCACTGGCTGCTATGGCGCCCCTGACCACGTGTTCGATCACGCTGACCAGTTCGTCGGCCGCGCCCCCGCCGGTACGAAGCGAGTCGGCCACGGTTTTTCGCACCAGCACCGTGATCTGGGTTTCAATGGCGCCGAGCGCGCCGAGGCTGTCGACGATTCCCTGTTGTACGACCTGCGCCGCGCTTGCCGCCGCGGCCTCGCCGTTGCCCGCCCGTTGGGCCTGGTGTGCGGTGTTGGCGGGGTGGGCTGGGGCGCCCGGTTTGGCTGGTTTGCTAGGCATGCTGGCTCCTGATCAAGTGGCGATGGTGGGGTTGCCGTGGTTCGACAGCGCGCGCCGCGGACCGGTGCGGCAAGCAGCGCCATCGTTTGATGTGGATCAGGAGGCGGGATACTGGCCGACGGCGCACGCACCCTTGAGCCAGATCAAAGACGGGCTTGATCCAGCGGCGCATCTTGCTCAGGAAGGAGCGCCAATCGCGGCACTCCACGCCGTTCGATGCGCCTAAACCATTGCCATGAACAAGATCTGGATCAACAGCTATGCCCCAGGCGTCCCGCCGGAGGTTCAGGTCGACCGGTTCGGCTCGCTTCCCGAATTGTTCGCATGGGCATGCGCCCGTTTCCACGACCGTCCTGCGTTCAGCAACCAGGGCAGCGCCATCCAGTGGCAGCGGCTCGATGCGCTCTCGCGCGGCTTTGCCGCCTACCTGCAGCACCAGGCCGGCATGCGCAAGGGCGACCGCATCGCCCTGATGCTGCCCAACCTGCTGCAGTACCCGATCGCGCTGTTCGGCGCGCTGCGTGCCGGGTGCGTGGTGGTCAACGTCAACCCGCTGTACACGCCGCGCGAGCTGCAACACCAGCTGGCCGATTCCGGCGCCACCGCCATCGTCGTACTCGAAAATTTCGCCCATACGCTGGAACAGGCGCAAGCGGGCACGCAGGTGCGCCATGTCATCACCACGCGGGTGGGCGACATGCTGCCCTTTCCGAAGGCCCAGATCGTCAACCTGGTGGTCAGGCACGTGCGCCACCTGGTGCCCGACTGGCATATCCGGCACGCCGTGCGCTTCACCGACGCGCTGCGCCAGGGCGAACGGCTCAGCCTCGATCCAGTCGCGCTTGACGCCGCCGATACGGCGTTCCTGCAATACACCGGCGGCACCACCGGCGTGCCCAAGGGCGCCATTCTCAGCCATCGCAATATCCTCGCCAACGTCGAGCAGACGGCGGCCTGGGTTACCGGCGTGCTCGACGAAGGCAAGGAAACCGCCATCGTGCCGCTGCCGCTGTACCATGTGTTTGCGCTGACGACAACGCTCACCTTCTGCCGCCTCGGCGCGCACGTAGTCCTCATTACCAACCCGCGCGACATCCCCGGGCTGGTCAAGGAACTCAGGCACACGCGCTTCACCGTCATGATCGGCGTCAACACATTGTTCAACGCCCTGCTCAATGCGCCGGACCTGTCCCACGTCAACAGCGGAGGCGTCAAACTGGTCGTCGCCGGCGGCATGGCGGTCCAGCGCGCCGTGGCCGAAAAATGGCAGCAGGTATTCCATACGCCGCTAATCGAAGGCTATGGCCTCACCGAAACCTCGCCGATCGTGTGCGCCAACCCGCTCAACCTGGATCACTTTTCCGGCGCGGTCGGACTGCCGCTCCCCTCCACCGACGTCGCCATCCTCGACGAGGACGGCAATGAGCTGCCGCTCGGCGCGAGCGGCGAAATCGGCGTGCGCGGCGCGCAAGTCATGCAAGGCTATTGGAACATGCCCGAAGAAACGGCCCACGTGTTTACTGCCGCCGGCTGGCTGCGCACCGGCGACATCGGCTGCATCACCGACGCCGGTTTCGTGAAGGTCATCGACCGCAAAAAAGATGTCATCGTGGTGTCCGGTTTCAAGGTGTACCCCAACGAAGTCGAGGATGTCGTCGCGATGCACCCCGGCGTGCTGGAAGTGGCCGCGATCGGCGCCAGAGACGAGCACGGGGGCGAGGTGGTCAAGCTGGTCGTCGTGGCGCGCGATCCGTCCCTCACGGCCGAGGCGCTCGTTGAGCACTGCAGGAAATACCTGACACCCTACAAGGTGCCACGGCGCATCGTCTTTCGTAGCGGTTCCCTGCCCAAGTCGCCAATAGGAAAAATCCTGCGGCGCGTCGTGGCCGACGAGGAAGCGCAAGCGCCCGCAGCTGCTGAGCCGGCGCCAGCCCATCACTCAACCATCGGAAGCTGATATGACTAGCAAACCCAAGGAAGGGACAACGCCGGACCAGCACGCGTTGCTCGACGCCGTCCGCAACTCCGCCCAGCAGATATGGCAGGCCGGGCTCGGTGCATTCGCCAAGGCCCAGCAGGAAGGCAGCGACCTGTTCGACAAGCTGGTGCGCGATGGGTCCGAACTGCACCGGCTGACACAGTTCCTGCCCGAGGGCGCGGCCGGCAAAGTTGGCAGCCTCGTCGGCAAGCAGGCAAGCGGTTCGTGGGACAAGCTCGAGAAAATATTCGAAGACCGCGTGGCGCGCGCCTTGCACAGCCTCGGGGTGCCGACGCAGGAAGACTTCGACCGGCTGGCTGCGGAGATTGAAGCGCTAAAAGCGGGCGCCGCGGCGGCCCCGGCGAAGCGAGCCGCGCGCAAGACGGCACCAAAGACCGCCGCCAAGCCGGCCGCAAAAAAGGCCGCCAAAGGCACGCGCACCAGCGCGTCCAAGGCGCCGAAAGCGCCTGCGCGTACGGCGCGCTCCGGCGCCGGTCCGCGTGGCTAGGGGCCGTAGACCGGTGCCGTGACAGCACGGCGGCGCGCCCAGCGGAAGTGAGCCATGGCCTGGAACAAGTTCCCCTACCCGGACCCCCGCTATGTCTACAGCGCGGCCAGCCTGCGCAAGGCATGGCCGAGGCTGCACGCAGGCGACGCCGAACCATGGCCGTCGGACGCCGCCGTGGTCAAGGCCTGGATCGCTTTCCACGCGGGCGACTTCGAAAGCGCAACCCGGCAGGGGCTGGCGGCCGGCCCGCCCGG
>DASWSX010000027.1:0-17858 GCA_036402435.1 Telluria sp.
CGACCATGCGGCACATGTGCTCAAGCTGCCCCGGCTTGACGCCTTTGGCGGCGAAACGCAGGCGCGTTTCGTTCTGCCAGCTCACCTTCATCGGCGCGATCGGCTTGCCATTGAACGGCAGGCCGTGATTGAGCAGCGCGAGGCCGCCTTCGCTGATCGCGCCCGACACCTCGACGATGTACTCGTTCTCGACCCGCAGCCCCTCCTCCACCAGCTTGCGCGCCACGCGGAAGTCCTGCGTGTAGACCACCAGCCCGCTCGCCATTGTCTCGAGCGGCGATGCGATCGTCAGGTTGGCGGTATGGCGCTTCAGGAAGCGCACCTGCTTGCCATGGTCCGCCGGCAGCAGCGTGTCGGCGCTTACCAGGTCCAGTGCAGGCGCTCCGTCGCTGCCGATGCCCGCGTTGTAGCCGGCCGGCTTGTGCAGCAGGATCGTTACCGGCGGGATCTCGTCGGCACGCGCGTCCGGGTGCAGCACGACATCCTGTTCATCGAGCACGCGCGTGCCTGCATCCTCCGCAACCACGCCATCGACGCTTACCCAGCCGCCCGCGATATACCGCTCAGCCTCCGCGCGTGAGCAGGGAATCATTTCGGCCACGCGTTTGGCCAGGCGGATCGAGGAGTCGGTCATGAATTGTTGCGCCAGTCTTTGAAGAATGCGGTGAATACGGCGATGGTGCGTTCGACGTCGGCCGCACTGACGTCGAGATGCGTCACGAGGCGCATGCGCGGGCCGACGGTGGCGCGGATGCTCTCGCGCTCAAGCGCGGCGCGCAGCGGTTCGCAGGCGGCGGCAGGGACGTCCATCCAGAAGATGTTGGTTTGCGGTGCGCTGATCTTCAGCGCATCGATGGCAGACAAGCCCTGCGCCAGCGCCGCAGCGTTGCCGTGGTCTTCTTCCAGGCGCGAGATGTTGTGTTCCAGCGCGTACAGGCCCGCTGCTGCAAGAATGCCGGCCTGGCGCATGCCGCCGCCCAGCATCTTGCGCCAGCGCTTGCCCTGTTCGATAAACTTCTTCGGCCCGCACAGCACCGAGCCAACCGGCGCGCCGAGGCCTTTCGACAGGCACACCGAGACGGTGTCGAAACCGGCGGTGGCCGCGCGCAGGCTGATGCCCTGCCTGACCGCGGCGTTGCAGATGCGGGCACCGTCGAGGTGCGTGGCCAGGCCGCGCGCATGCGCAAGCTGCGTGGCCGCTGCAATGTAATCGGTACCGAGCACGCGCCCGCCGATGGTGTTTTCAAGCGCCAGCACGCGGGTGCGCGCGAAGTGGATGTCGTCCGGCTTGATGTACGCCTCGATATCGGCCAGCGCAATGCTGCCGTCGGGCTGGTTGGCGATCGGCTGCGGCTGGATGCTGCCCAGGACCGCGGCGCCGCCGCCTTCGTACTTGAAAGTGTGCGCTTCCTGGCCAACCAGGTACTCGTCGCCGCGTCCGCAGTGGACCATCAGCGCGATCAGGTTGGTCTGGGTGCCCGATGGCGCGAACAATGCCGCTTCGTAGCCGAACATTTCGGCCGCGGTTTCCTGCAGCTTGTTGACGGTCGGGTCATCGCCATACACATCGTCGCCTACTTCGGCGTTCTGCATGGCTGCGCGCATCGCAGCGCCTGGCTGCGTAACGGTATCGCTGCGCAGGTCGATCCACTTTTGAGTCATCTTGTTCGTCTCGCTTTGTTATTTAGCCGCCGACAACGCTTCGGCTTCGGCCAGTTTCTCGCAGTAGAAACGCTCGCCCATTTCTTCCAGGCCCAGCGTCTCCAGCACTTCCTGCAGGCGTTCCGTCGGACGCTTGCGCGGCAGGTTCTTGTAGCTGGCGATGATCAGTTCATTTTTCATCGAATGCTCCCAGCCGACCAGCTCCGTGACATTGACCTGGTAGCCGTGCGCTTCAAGCTGCAGGCAGCGCAGCACGTTGGTGACCTGGCTGCCGAATTCGCGCGTGTGCAGCGGGTGGCGCCAGATTTCGGTCAGCGCGCTCTTGCCCAGGTCCTTGCCCTTGTTCTTGCGCAGGACGCTGGCCACTTCGGCCTGGCAGCACGGCACCAGGACCATGAACTGGGCGTGCTTCTTCAGCGCAAAGTCGATCGCGTCGTCGGTGGCGGTATTGCAGGCATGGAGCGCGGTGACGATATCGATCCGGTCCGGCAGCTGGTTCGATGTGGTCGATTCGGCCACCGACAGGTTCAGGAACGACATGCCGGGGAAGCAAAGGCGCTGCGCCAGCTCGGTCGATTTCTGCACCAGTTCTTCGCGCGTCTCGATGCCGTAGATGCGCGAGCCGTCGTCGAGGCCCTTGAAGAACAGGTCGTACAGGATGAAGCCGAGGTAGGACTTGCCGGCGCCATGGTCAACCAGGGAAATGCCGGGATGGTCCTGCTGGATTTCCTTGAGCAGCGGCTCGATGAACTGGTACAGGTGGTAGACCTGCTTGAGCTTGCGGCGGCTGTCCTGGTTCAGCTTTCCGTCACGGGTGAGGATGTGCAGTTCCTGCAGCAGTTCGACCGACTGGCCCGGGCGCACTTCCGGCGGCAGGACAATACCCTGCGGTTTGGCGTCAGAGCGCTTCATCGATCCACGCCTGTTGAATCGCTTCCAGTACCTTCTCGCCGCCGCGCGTGCGGTCGTCGTCGAAGCCGTCCAGTTCCACTACCCAGTTATGCAGGTCGACGAAGCGCACGGTGGCGGGGTCGACGTCCGGATACTTGTCGTACAGTGCTTCGGCAATCGCCGGGATATCGCTCCACTTCATCGCGCGCTCCGGTCAGTGGCTTTTTTCAGCCGCGTGATTGATCGTGTACTTCGGCAGCTCGACCACCAGGTCTTCCTTGCCGACGATGGCCTGGCACGACAGGCGCGACACAGGCTCGAGGCCCCAGGCGCGGTCGAGCAGGTCTTCCTCGTCTTCTTCCAGCTCGTTGAGCGAGTTGAAGCCTTCGCGGATCAGCACGTGGCAGGTGGTGCAGGCGCACACGCGGTCGCATGCGTGTTCGATTTCGATGTCGTTCGCGAGCAGCGTGTCGCACACCGACTGGCCGGTCGGCGCTTCAAGGACGGCGCCTTCAGGGCAGTATTCGGGATGTGGGAGGATGACGATTTGTGGCACGGGTTACCTCTTAAATATGTATGTATTCGTTCAGACTTCGTCGAGCTTTTTACCGGCCAGCGCGCTGCGTACGCTCTGGTCCATGCGGCGCGACGCGAAGTCTTCGGTGCCGTGCGCAAGGTCGGCCACGGCCGAATGCAGCGCGGACTGCTTGACGGCGACGTTGTCATGGTCGACCGGCATCGCGATCGCGTCGCGCACCTTGTTCATCAGCGCGGCAATCGCAATGCGCTCTTCTTCGTCCAGCAGCGCGCTGTCGCTGTCGAGCGCGGAGCTGGTCGCCAGCAGGATGCGCTCGGCTTCGACTTCTTCCTCGCGCAGGGCGCGCAGCATCATGTCTTCCTTGGCGGACGTGTAGGAATCCTGCAGCATGCGCGCCACTTCGTCGTCGGCCAGTCCGTACGACGGCTTGACGGTGATCGATGCTTCCACGCCCGAGCGGGTCTCGCGCGCGGACACTGACAGCAGGCCGTCGGCATCGACCTGGTAGGTGATGCGGATACGCGCAGCGCCGGCAGCCATCGGCGGAATGCCGCGCAGCTCGAAGCGCGCCAGCGAACGGCAGTCGGTCACCAGTTCGCGCTCGCCCTGCAGTACGTGCACCGCCAGCGCGGTCTGTCCGTCCTTGAAGGTGGTGAACTCCTGCGCGCGGGCGCAGGGAATGGTCGAATTTCGCGGGATGATTTTCTCGACCAGGCCGCCCATTGTCTCGATGCCGAGCGACAGTGGCGTGACGTCCAGCAGCAGCCAGTCGTCGCCTGGAGCACGGTTACCGGCCAGCAGGTTGGCCTGGATCGCGGCGCCAAGGGCGACCACCTTGTCCGGGTCGATGTTCGCGTGCGGGATGGTCTTGAAGAATTCGGACACTGCGCGGCGCACGTGCGGCATCCGCGTCGCGCCGCCGACCATCACCACGCCATCCACGTCGTCGACGGAGATGCCGGCGTCGCGCATGGCCTTCTTAATCGCGGTCATGGTCTTGCCGACCAGGTGCTGGGTGATCTGCGCGAAGATCTCGGCCGTCACGTTGACATGGACGATCTCGCCGGAGTTCAGCATGGCGTCGATCGTGGTTTCGTGGTTGGTCGACAGCAGTTCCTTGGCCTGGCGCGCCTTGACCATCAGGGTCGCGGTGTCCTCATCGGACAACGGGGCCAGCTTGGCCTGCTCGACGATCCAGCAGAACAGGCGGTGGTCGAAGTCGTCGCCGCCGAGCGCGGAGTCGCCGCCCGTGGACAGCACTTCGAACACGCCTTTGGACAGCTTGAGGATCGAGATGTCGAAGGTGCCGCCGCCGAGGTCATACACGGCGTAGATCCCTTCGGAGCCCTGGTCGAGGCCGTAGGCGATCGCTGCGGCGGTCGGTTCGCTCAGGAGGCGCAGCACGTTCAGGCCGGCCAGCTGGGCCGCGTCCTTCGTGGCCTGGCGCTGGGCGTCGTCGAAGTAGGCGGGCACGGTGATCACGGCGCCAACCAGCTCGTCGCCGAGCGAATCTTCCGCGATCTGGCGCAGGGTGGCGAGGATTTGTGCCGAGATTTCGACCGGGCTCTTGATGCCGGCGACGGTCTTAATCTGCACCATGCCGGGGGTGTCCTGGAAATCGTACGGCAGGTTCTCGGCGTAGGCGATGTCTTTCAGGCCGCGGCCCATGAAGCGCTTGACCGAGACCACGGTGTTGCGCGGGTCGGTGGTCTGGTGCGGGCGCGCCTTGTGGCCGATGTGGGCGTTCCCGTTGGGGAGGTAGCGCACGATCGACGGCAGCAGCTGGCGGCCGTCCTCGTCGCTCAAAACCTCGGGGATGCCGCTGCGGACCGATGCGACCAGCGAGTTGGTGGTGCCGAGGTCGATGCCCACTGCCAGTCGGTGCTGGTGAGGGGCGGTCGACATGCCGGGTTCGGAGATTTGCAGAAGTGCCATGTGGGTGTACCGATTTATTATTCTATTTGCCGTCGGCGGTGGACGGGTTTAGCTTTCCAGCGCCTCGAAGGCGTAGTGAACCTCTTCGCTGAACTTATCGAGGAACATCAGCGCACGGACGCCTTGCGCCGCCGTTTCGAAGTCGCCCGCATCGAGCTGCGCGCCAACCAGCGCCAGCTTTGCTTTTCGCTCCTGCTTCACCTGCTCGTCGAGCGCGTCAAGCGCATCGCTGTCCTTGGCCGCCCTCGCCTCGCCCAGCGCTTCGCGCCATTCCATCTGCTGCATCAGGAAATCCATCGGCATGGCCGTGTTGGACTCCGTGTTCAGCTCCACGCCATTGAGCTCGCACAGGTACTGCGCGCGCTTTTGCGGATTGCGCAGCGTCTGGTAAGCCTCGTTGGCGCGCGTGGCCCACTGCATCGCGACCCGCTTTTCGGCGTCGGTCGCATTGATGAAGCGGTCTGGATGGACACGGCCTTGCACGTCGCGGTAAGCCGCATCGAGCGCGCCCATGTCGATTGCGAACGTCGCCGGCAGCTGGAACAGGTCGAAGTGGTTCTGCATAGGTACGGCTATCCGGGATGCGGCAATCAAATCCGGAAGCTTTCGCCGCAGCCGCAGTTGTCCTTGACGTTCGGATTATTGAAGCGGAAGCCTTCGTTCAGGCCTTCGCGTGCAAAATCGAGCTCGGTGCCGTCGATGAACGGCAGGCTTTTCGGGTCGACGAATACCTTGACGCCGTTCGACTCGAACACCGCGTCGTCGGCGGTGCCTTCATCGACGTATTCGAGCTTGTAGGCCATGCCCGAGCAGCCGGTCGTGCGCACGCCGAACCGCAAACCGACACCCTTGCCGCGGCGTTCGATGTAGCGGTTGATGTGCTTCGCAGCTTTTTCGGTCACTGTAATTGCCATGGTATTTCCCTCGCTTTAAGCGGCAGCCGGATGCTTGGTCTTGTAATCGGCAACAGCTGCCTTGATTGCGTCTTCGGCCAGGATCGAGCAGTGGATTTTCACCGGCGGCAGCGCCAGTTCTTCGGCGATCTGCGTGTTCTTGATCGACAGTGCCTGGTCGAGCGTCTTGCCCTTGACCCATTCAGTCACCAGCGACGACGATGCGATCGCCGAGCCGCAGCCGTAGGTCTTGAACTTCGCGTCTTCGATCACGCCATCCGCGCCGACCTTGATCTGCAGCTTCATGACGTCGCCGCAAGCCGGTGCGCCGACCATGCCGGTGCCGACGTCGCCGTCGTCCTTGCCGAACGCGCCGACGTTACGTGGATTTTCGTAGTGATCCAACACTTTGTCCGAGTATGCCATTTTGATGCTCCTAAAAATTCAGTGCGGTTAGTGGGCTGCCCATTGGATCGTCGAGATGTCGATCCCTTCTTTGTGCATGTCCCACAGCGGCGACAGTTCGCGCAGCTTTTCAACCTTTGCCTTGAGCAGGTTGATCGCGAAGTCGATGTCTTGTTCGGTCGAGAAGCGGCCGATGGTAAAGCGGATCGAGCTGTGCGCCAGTTCGTCGCTGCGGCCAAGCGCGCGCAGCACGTACGATGGCTCCAGGCTGGCCGAGGTGCAGGCCGAACCCGACGATACTGCGATGTCCTTGATCGCCATGATCAGCGACTCGCCTTCGACGTAGTTGAAGCTGACGTTCAGGTTGTGCGGCACGCGGTGCTCCATGTCGCCGTTGACGTAGACCTCTTCGATCTCCATCAGGCCCTTGGCCAGGCGGTCGCGCAGCGCGGTGATGCGCGCGTTCTCGCTGTCCATCTCTTCTTTGGCGATGCGGAAGGCTTCGCCCATGCCGACGATCTGGTGGGTCGGCAGCGTGCCCGAACGCAGGCCGCGCTCATGGCCGCCGCCGTGCATCTGCGCTTCGAGGCGCACGCGCGGCTTGCGGCGAACGTACAGCGCGCCGATGCCTTTCGGGCCGTAGGTCTTGTGCGCGGTGAAGGTCATCAGGTCGACCTTGGACTTGGCCAGGTCGATATGCACCTTGCCGGTGGCCTGGGCCGCGTCGCAATGGAAGATGATGCCTTTGCTGCGGCACAGTTCGCCGATTTCGTCGATCGGCTGGATCACGCCGATCTCGTTATTGACCAGCATGACCGAGACCAGGATGGTGTCCGGGCGGATCGCCGCCTCCAGCTGGGCGACGGTGATCAGGCCATTGTCCTGCGGCTCGAGATACGTCGCCTCGAAGCCGACGCGCTCCAGTTCGCGCACGGTGTCGAGCACCGACTTGTGTTCGGTCTTGAGCGTGATGATGTGCTTGCCCTTGGACTTGTAGAACTGGGCAGCGCCCTTCAGCGCGAGGTTGTTGCTCTCGGTCGCGCCGGAGGTCCAGATGATCTCGCGCGGGTCGGCATTGACCAGCGCCGCGACGTGCCCGCGCGCTTCCTCGACCGCCGCTTCCGCGGTCCAGCCGTACATGTGGCTGCGCGACGCCGGATTGCCGAACTGCTCGCGCAGGTAAGGAATCATCTTGTCGGCCACGCGTGGATCGATCGGCGTCGTCGCCGAATAGTCCATGTAGATCGGAAAATGCGGTGCGGGCACGAATTTCTGCTCGAGGTTTTTTTCTGGCGCGTTCATCAAATTACTCCAATATGCTTCAGTTTTGGCCGACAGCCACGCTGGTGCGGTGCATGACCACGACGTTCTGTTCGGCGTTCTTTTGTTTCTGCTGGTCGACCAGGTCTTGCAGCGACACGGAGTCGAGGTAGTCGACCATTTTTTCATTCAGCGTGGCCCACAGCTCGTGGGTCATGCAGCGCGCGCCAGTGGCCGAGTCGGCGCCGTGGCAGTTTTCCTTGCCGCCGCACTGGGTGGCGTCGAGCGGTTCGTCCACTGCGATGATGATGTCGGCAACCGTGACCAGCCCGGCGTCGCGCGCCAGGCTGTAGCCGCCGCCAGGACCGCGGATCGACTCGACGATGGCGTGGCGGCGCAGCTTGCCGAACAGCTGCTCAAGGTAGGACAGCGAAATGGCCTGGCGCTGGCTGATGCCCGACAGCGTGACGGGACCTTTGCCTTGACGCATGGCTAAGTCGATCATCGCAGTTACAGCAAAACGGCCTTTTGTGGTCAGACGCATCACAACCCCGGTCATGTTAAAATATTGCCTCGTTTCAACCCCAACCGCCTCTCCAGCAGCATGGGAGCGCGTATTAGTTGAACGATTTAGTCAAGTATAACAAATCCGGGACATTTTGTCTTGGCGCCCCCCTTCCCGGCCTTCACCCCAGCACGAGCTTTCCCCCTTCCGCATTGTTCCATCCCCGCGCTTGACGCCGGTCACCCGCGCTGCACATTCCCACCCATTGTCACGGCCGCGGTGGCTACTATCGTCAGGTAGCCGAGCTCTACAGATGTGAGATTGATGGACAACCCGCTGGTCTAAGCCGGTATTCCGCCCACGTTTGCGAGGATGAAAATGAAACATCCAACCCCAGCCTTCTGCGCGGCCCTCCAGGCCATCGCCCTGCTTGCAGCCGCCCCTGCGATGGCGCAGGCCGACAAGCCAGTCAGCAAGGAAAACACGGACGCCAGGAGCGTCGCCGAATACTGGACGGCGGACCGGTTCAAGGCCGCCAAGCCACTGCCATTGCCGACGGCCAAAGCGGGCCAGCCCAAGCGGGAACCGGCGCCGGCGCGGCCGGCGGGCAAACCGGAAAGCAGCGACGCCCAGCCGCCTTCCCTGCAGGTGGCGCCGCGCGAACAGCGCCTGTACCAGCCGGAGCAAAACAGCTACCTTGACAGCGCGGACGAACGGCAGGCCCACGGCACCTTCAACGCGCCGTACACCAGTACCCGCGTGTTCCCGACGTTTACCGGCGCCGGCGCGCAGTACTCCGCTGACCGCGCCTACCCTTACCGGACCGTCGGAAAACTGTTTTTCTCGATTGATGGCACGCCTTATGTCTGCTCGGCCTCGGTGATCCAGCGCAGGGTGGTGGCGACCGCGGGCCATTGCGTGCACAGCGGCACAGCGGACGGCTTCTACGACAACTTCGTGTTCGTCCCGTCGTTCCGTGACGGCGTCGCGCCATTCAACTCATGGAACTGGCGCTTTGTCACCGTTACCGGCGCCTGGGCCAGCGGCGCCGGCGGCGTGCCGAACGAAGCCGACTACGCCATGATCGAATTTGCCGACCAGCCAATGACGAGCGGCGGACCGATCACCAAACTCGGCAATGTCACCGGCTGGCTCGGCTGGCAGACCGTCAACCTCGACGGCAACCACACCTCCAAGCTGGGCTACCCCTGCAACCTGGACCGCTGCCAGAAAATGCAGAACGTGATGAGCAACAGCTACCGCACCAGCGAGCCGAACAACGTCGAGTACGGGTCGGACGCGCGCGGCGGGTCCAGCGGCGGGCCATGGGTGCAGAACTTCGCGGCGATGGCGGACGGCGGCGGCAGCGGCGGCAGTGCCGCCCAGAACCGCGTGGTGGGGATAACGTCGTACGGCTATGTCAGCGCCGATCCGAAGGTACAGGGCGCGTCCATTCCCGATGCGCGCTGGGTGCAGCTGTGGAACCAGATCTGCGCGCGCTCGGGTAACTGCAATTAAGTCTTACTGCGCAGGTGGCTTGCCCGCCTGCAGCAGCCGCATCGGTCCGAACAGCTGCTGCATCCCCGCATGCGTGATGAACGACAGGTTGTAGGGATGCTCCGAGCACACTTGCGGGAACCGCGCGGTTTCCGGCAACTGCTTGAGCTGTTCGGCGATTTTCCCCCATAACACCAGGGTCGGGGCCGGATCGACGTTGTCGGCCAGCGCCGCAAGCACCGTTTTCAGGAACGGCTGCCACGCGCGCGCATCAACCGCCGGCGCGACGTGTTTGCGAAACACCAGTGCCGCGTTGAGCAGCAGGAAACCGTGGCGCGTCAGGTTGTCTTGCAGCTCGGCCAGCGTATCGATCGCGCCGTTTTCCAGCGCGCGCCCGGCAACCGGCTGCATTGCGGCGCCGCCAGTGTTGGCTCCGTCGAGCTGGCCATCCGCCACCAGCAGCATCTTGATGAAATTGCGCAGCGAAGTCGCCCGGTTGACCGGCTTGGACAGGCCCGTGGCGCACCACAGGCTGCCCACGGCGCCATCCATGAAGCACACTCCGGTCGCGCTCTCCGCGCGCGGATACGGGCCCTCGCCCACCAGCACGAAGCGCACCTCGGCCAGCGGCTGTGCAAAGGCGGCAAAGATGCGCTGGCCGGTCGGCAGGTAGTCATCGCTGGCGAGCGCGGGCAGGTAGCCGGGATGGGCGGCGGCAACGGCGGCAAGGCCTTGGAGCAGGTGCGGGCGCCACGACGGGTGCGCTTGCGACAGGGCCTCGCGCAGGGAATCGGGGATGAGGTTTTCGGACATCTGGGACACCACCTTGGAAAGGCAGGATTGTAGCGTAAGGGTATGGCGCGTATGCAAGGCGAGGTGATTTCAAACAAGCGTCGCATTTTTTGATTTAAAGGCATTATGACAACACCATACCGAAGGGCCGGTCACCACCGGCTCATATGTCTATCGTAATAATTGGAGGCTCAGATGCAAAAGATTTCAGAAGTAATGACCAGTGACGTACGCAGCATTTCGCCAGAAGAAACCGTCCGCCGCGCCGCCCAGCTCATGGATGAGCTGAACGTTGGCTCGCTGCCGGTGTGCGACGGGCCGAAACTGGTCGGCATGATCACCGACCGCGACATCACGATCCGCTCGACCGCCGCCGGCCAGGCGCCGGAAAGCACCCGCGTTGGCGACGTCATGAGCCCGGCCGTGCGCACCTGCCACCCGGACCAGTCGGTCGACGAGGTATTGCGCGAGATGGGCGATTCGCAGATCCGCCGCGTGCCGGTGGTTGACCAGGCATCGCATAAGCTGGTGGGCATCGTGTCGCTGGGCGACTTCGCGACCCGTCATGCTGGTCCGACCGATGAAGCGCTGGAAGAGATTTCGGCGCCATCGAACGACGATCGCGCCAAGCTGAGCTAACAGGCTGGTTGCACGCAGACGATCGAAAGCCTGGCATTCGTGCCGGGCTTTTTGTTTTTTAAGTGGGCGTTTCGAACAAAGCAGCCGGTCTGCCAACCCATCCCGCCGACATCGCCTGGACCACTACTCCGCCGTCCGTCCCAGCTCCTCCATCTTGGCCACCCAACCAGCCACCTTGTCGGGCGTGGCATTTCCCGTGAGCCCAAACAGTGTCTCGCGCACCGGCGAAATCCCGACAAACCCCAAAATGTTGCGTTCGAGTGACTTCACGCTGTGCGCCATGAAATACCACCGGTACACCAGCGCCGGCATCCCCATCGTGACGACAATGCGCGCCGAGCGCCCCTTGAGCGCCTTTTCCTTCAGCGGATTTTTTCCCGCCGTGTGGAACGCGAAACCCGGGCGTGCAACCTGCTCCAGGAAGCCCTTCAGCAAGGCCGGCATATCCCCCAGCCAGAGCGGAAAAACAAGCACCAGGTGTTCGCACCAGCCGATGTCGTCCTGCGCCTGCTGCAAGGTGTCGGGCAGCTTGCCGTGCTCCCACTCGTCCTGCGTGCGCAGCAGCGGAAAGTCGAGCTCGGCCACGCGCGCGCGGCGTATTTCGTGACCGGCGATGAGCGCAGCATCGGCGTAAGCGTCCTCGAGCGCATGGCACAGGTGTTTGCGCGCCGGGTCCGGATGCCCCTGGACCAGCAGGATCCGCTTGGCCATGGCGCGGCTATCGGTAGATCAGCACCGGGAGCGTGCTGTGGGTCAGCACCTTTTGCGTCTCGCTGCCCAGCAACAGGCCGCGCACCCCGCGCCTGCCGTGGGAAGCCATCACAATCAGGTCGCACCCGCGCCCGGTGGCCGTCTCGATGATCGCCTGGTACGCGTCGTCGGATCGCGCTACCACGAGGTCGCAGGCAACGCCGCATTCCTGCGCCTGGCGTTCGATGGTCGCCAGCAGCTTGCGCGCGAGCTCTTCACTGTCCTTCTCGTATTGCTCCTCCGTGTCTTCGATCATGTCGGCGCGGTAGGTGAAGGTGTGGAATGGCGCCACCACGTGGACGCCGGTTATCTTCGCCCCCATGTCCCGCGCAAGCTGCACGCCGTGCTGGATGGCAATGTCAGAGGCGGCCGAACCATCGGTCGGCAGCAGAATGTGCTTGAACATAATCCCCCCTATCGAGTCATTTAGCATGCTCTAGTGTGTGCCTGCGAGGGGGGGCGCGCGATTGACCTGCATCAAAAACCGCAAAGTGCGGCAACCCGGATTTATTCGGCGTCCGGCTGCTTCGACGGATGCGCGGCGGCGAATGCATCGAGTTCGCTGCAGGCAGCGTGGATGCGCGCGATGGTCGGGAACTGAGCCATGTCGACGTCGAAGCGCAGCGCGTTGAACACCTGCGGCACCAGGCAGCAGTCCGCCAGGGTGGGCGTGTCGCCGTGGCAGAAGCGGCCGGTCGAAGGCGAGCCGGCCAGCGCAGCTTCCAGGGCGGTGAAGCCTTCGCGGATCCAGTGGCGCGACCAGGCCAGCTTGGCGTCGTCGGACGTTTTCAGTTCGTGCACGAGGTACTTGAGCACGCGCAGGTTGCCGAGCGGGTGGATGTCGCATGCGACCGTCAGGGCCAGCGCACGAACGCGCGCGCGGCCCAGCGGATCGGCCGGCATCAGTGGCACGTCGCGGTGGGTCTCGTCGAGGTATTCGATGATCGCCAGCGACTGCGTCAGGACCGCGCCGCCGTCGTCTTCCAGCGCGGGGATCAGCGCGGCCGGGTTGACCGCGCGGTAGGCCGGCTGCAGCTGCTCGCCGCCGCTGCGCAGCAGGTGCACCGGCACCGCCTCGTACGGCAGCCCTTTGAGGTTCAGCGCGATGCGCACGCGGTAGGCCGCGGAGCTGCGAAAGTAGGTAAACAGTTTCATTGTTTGCGCCCTTCATAGTGGGCGACCTTCTGGTCGATCGCGCCGAAGATGCTCGCGCCGTGCTGGTCGAACATCTCGATGCGAACCGTGTCGCCGAACTTCAGGTACGGCGTTTTAGGCGCGCCGTGTTCGATGGTTTCGTACATGCGCACCTCGGCCAGGCAGCAGTAGCCCACGCCGCCGTTTTCGATGCTCGATCCGTGCAGGCCGCCCTGCTTGTTCGACACCGTGCCCGAACCGATGATGGTGCCGCCGGCCAGTTCGCGCGTGGCCGCGGCGTGCGCGACCAGCTGCGCGAAGTTGAAGGTCATGTCGTCGCCGGCGTTTGGCTTGCCGAACGGCCGCCCATTGATCTGCACGTTGATCGGCAGGCGCAGCTTGGTGTCCTGCCATGCGTCGCCCAGTTCATCGGGTGTGACGCAGACCGGCGAAAAGGCGCTGGCGGCCTTGGACTGGTAGAAGCCGAAGCCCTTGGCCAGTTCGTTCGGGATCAGGTTGCGCAGCGAGACGTCGTTGACCAGCATGACCAGGCGTATCGCGCTGGCGCAGTCGGCCGGGCTGGCGCCCATCGCGACTTCGCCGGTGATGACCGCCACTTCCGCTTCAAGGTCGATGCCCCACTCTTCGGACAGCGCGAAGATCGGGTCGCGCGGGCCGATGAACGAGTCCGAGCCGCCCTGGTACATCAGCGGATCGGTGTAGAACGAGGCCGGCACTTCGGCGTTGCGCGCCTTGCGCACCAGCTCGACGTGATTGATGTAGGCAGAGCCGTCGGCCCACTGGTAGGCGCGCGGCAGCGGCGAGTGGCACAGCGTTTCGTCGAACGGCTGCGCGTCCCACGAGCTGCCTTCGTTCAGGTTTTTGTAGACGGTTTCCAGGCGCTCGATGACGAGGTCCCAGTTATCCAGCGCGAACTGCAGCGTCGCGGCGATCTTCGGCACCTTCTGGTAAGTGCGCAGGTCGCGGCTGACGACCACCAGCGAGCCATCGCGGCCGCCTGCTTTCAGGGTTGCGAGTTTCATGTTCGTCCTCAGTCCTTGTGATGCATCCAGGCGGCGTGCTTCGGCGCCTTGCGGGTCTGGGCCCATTCGTTAAGCATGTCCCACTTCACTTCGTCGAGCTTCTTCATCATCTCGGGCGTGCCGGTGTTGACCGACAGTTCGAGGCGGTGGCCGTTCGGATCGAAGAAGTAGATCGACTTGAAGATGGTGTGGTCGGTCGGGCCAATGACGCCGATGCCGTCGGCTTCGAGACGCGCCTTGGCGGCGAGCAGGTCGTCCATCGTGCCCACTTCCAGCGCCAGGTGCTGGACCCAGGCCGGCGTGTTTTCGTCGCGTCCCATCGGCGCCTGCGTCGGCAGCTCGAAGAAGGCCAGCACATTGCCCTGCCCGGCGTCGAGGAAGATGTGCATGTACGGGTCGGGCGCGCCGGTGGAGGGCACGTTGTCTTCCGCGATCGCCAGCTGGAAGTCCATGTTCAGGTACTTGCCGTACCACTCGACGGTCTGCTTGGCGTCCTTGCAGCGGTACGCCACGTGGTGAATTCGTTTGATCTGCATGGGGTTCTCCGATTCCAATCCGCTATTAGAGGATAAAACGAACTATCATACAAACAATATTTTTCGCATCATTTATCAGGAAAGCTTATGAATCCCACTTTGCGACAAATGCGCGCCCTCGTCTTTCTGGCCCGGGCGGGCAGTTTCACGCTCGCCGCCGAGCTGATGCACGTGACGCAGGCGGCGCTGTCGGGGCTCATCAAGGAGCTGGAACAGACCTTGGGCGTGCGCCTGGTCGACCGCAGCACGCGCAAGATCGCGCTGACCGAGATCGGGCGCGAGCTGTATCCGCTGTTCTCGAAAATGATCGACGACCTTGACGGCGCGCTGCACGACGTTGCCAATCATACCAAGCTAAAAAAGGGCATGGTGCGCGTCGCCGCGCCGCAGCTGATGGCGTGCACGTTGTTGCCGGAAGCGATCGCCGCCTACCGCGCGGAGTATCCGGACATCCAGGTCAAGCTGGTCGACTGCGCGGTCGAGAACGTGACGTCGCGGGTGGCGAGCGGCGAGGTCGACGTCGGCATCGGCCCGGAGCGCGAGCCGGCGGCGCAGATCGATTCGCAGGTGCTGTTCGAGATGCCGTTCGTGCTGGTGTTTCCGCAAGGGCATCCGCTCGAGCCGCGCGAGCGCGTCACGTGGCAGGACCTGGCCGACTATCCGTTCATCTCCTTGCAAGGCCAGTTCACCGAACGCCTGCTGAGCGACATGCACAGGTCGCTGCGCGATGTGCCGCTTCATCCGGCCAACGAGGTGACGTTCATGACGACCGCGCTGGCGATGGTCGCCGCCGGGCTTGGCGTGACGGTATGCCTGCCCTACGCGGAGCCACTGGTGAAGGCGTACCAGCTGCACATGCGCCAGCTGCATGATCCCGAGCTGACGCGGCGGTTCTTTGTTTACACGCGCGAACACCGCTCGCTCTCGCCGGCGGCGGAAAGCTTCATCGCCTTCCTGCTGAAGTTTGTGAAGGCGCATGACTGGAATATCCCCGCGCCAAACGGCGCTTGAAGCGCTCGTTATAATTGACGCTGGTTCAAACGGAGCAGCTTCATGTCACACAACACCATCGCCATCAACCAGCGCATGGACAAATTCGACGGCCACCACAGCGTGTGGCTGTTCGGTTACGGGTCGCTGATCTTCAAGGCGGATTTTCCGTTCATTGAGCGCAGGCCTGCGCGCATCGACAACTGGACCCGGCGCTTCTGGCAAGGGTCGCACGATCACCGCGGCACCGAGACGGCGCCGGGACGGGTGGCGACCTTGGTCCCGGAGGCCGGCGCGACCTGTGCAGGCATGGCCTATCTGGTCACTCCTGAAGTCTTCGCCCACCTCGACCATCGCGAAAAGAATGGCTACCTGCGGCTGGCGATCGACATCCATTTCGAGGAAGGCGGGACCGAGGAAGGCCTGGTCTACATCGCCACCGAGGACAATGCGGCATTCCTGGGCGAGGCGCCGGAACTGGATATCGCGCGCCAGATCGCGGCGTCGCGCGGCCCGAGCGGGGCGAATCGGGATTACCTGATCGACCTGGCGCACGCGCTGCGCGAGATGGGGCTGGATGATCCGCATGTATTCGAGATCGAGCGGCACCTGGTGCAGATGGGGTAACCGGCGGATGCGCGCCATGCGCTTATCCGCCCTGCAACCCACGGCAGAGCCGGGAACCGCCGCTCAGGAGAACAGGTCGAGCTGACCGGCGGCGTTGCCCGACTGTTTGCCCGCCGACACCGGCACTACCAGCGGGCGACGGAATCGCGACGTATCCAGTTCGGCAAACCTGCCGCTTGTCATATTCATGCCCAGCCGCTTGACGGCTTTCTCAAAACGCTGGCGGATCAGGTCGGCCCACACGCCCTCCCCGTGCATGCGCTTGCTGAAGTCGCTGTCGTAGTCTTTGCCACCGCGCATTTCACGGACGCGGTTCATCACCCGCTGAGCGCGGTCAGGGAAATGGGTTTGCAGCCATTCCTGGAACAGCGGGTTCACTTCCCAGGGCAGCCGCAGCACCACGTAGTGCGCACTTAATGCACCCGCCTCGCGCGCCGCTTCCAGCACGCGCTCCAGTTCGGGCTCGGTGACAAACGGGATCACGGGCGCGACGCTGACGCGTACGGGAATCCCTGCCTCGGCCAGCGTGCGGATCGTGCGCAGCCGGCGCGCAGGCGCTGCCGCCCGCGGCTCCAGCGTGCGCGAGATCTCATGGTCCAGCGTCGTCAGCGTGATTGCCGCAATGGCCTGGTTGCGCTCCGCCATCGGCGCAAGGATGTCGATGTCGCGCTCGATCAGCGAATTCTTGGTGATCATCGCCACCGGATGCTCGCATTCGTTGAGCACTTCGAGCACCTTGCGCGTGATGCGGAATTCCCGCTCGCACGGCTGGTACGCGTCGGTGTTGACGCCGATCGCAATTGACTCGGGCACGTACGAAGGCTTCGACAGCTCGCGCCGCAGCAGGTCCGGCGCGTTGACCTTGGCGAACAGCCGGCTTTCGAAATCGAGCCCCGGCGACAGGCCGAGGTAGCTGTGCGAGGGACGCGCAAAACAATAGATGCAGCCGTGCTCGCAGCCCCGGTAGGGATTCAGGGAAACGTTGAACGGAATATCGGGCGAGGCATTGCGCGACAGGATGGTTTTGGCGAACTCATCCGTGACGTGCGTCTTGAACGGCGCCGGTTCGCCGTCCTCATCATCGTGCACCCAGCCGTCATCGAAGGACTCGCGGCCGTTGACTTCATAGCGGCCCTGGATATTCGACACCGCGCCGCGCCCTTTCCGCGCTGTAAGCGGACGCGGCGGGAGCATCACGTGCTCATCGCAATTTTCGTAGGGACCGGTCATCGAAGCACCTCGATACTGTACATTTATACAGTATTCTACGCTTCGCGGCGACCGTTTTCAAGCGTGCGCGGCGGCTGTGGCGTATTGATCCACAAATGCTTCAAAACCGGTGAGTATCGGCGCGAACTTGCCGGGATTGCCTTCCAACTGCATCAAGGCGTAGCAAGATGCCTCCAGCGTGGACAGTTGGTCAGGTGCGTGCGCCTTGCGGATCCGGTACAGCGACCCGGGCACCTGCGCCAGCGGCAGGCGCGGCAGCGTTTGCAGCAGCGGATTGAGGTACAGCATCTTGCGGCTCTTGCGCCACGTGCCGTCGAGTACGACCAGCCGCAGCCGCGACGGTTCGCCCATGCTGGCCGCATCGAATGCGGGCGGCGTCGCCATTCCCAGCGAACGTTCACCCGGCATTTCCGGATACAGCAGAACCGGCCGGCGGCCGGCCGCGTACAACAGGCCGTGCAGCGCGGCCTCGTCGAACAGCTCACCCGTCACCATCGCACTGCCCGGCAGGCTCAGATGCAGCAGCCGCGC
>DASWSX010000028.1:0-7900 GCA_036402435.1 Telluria sp.
GATCACGTTCGGCACGCCGTTCTCCTGGAACCAGGCGCGCAGCGACTGCGGCAGCGCTTCGGCGCCCATCACCGCGTTGCGCACGCTGCTGATGTCGGCGCCCATCTCGCGCGCCTTCTCGATGATGATGCGCAGGAAGGACGGCGTGCCGACATACGTGTCAGGCTTGAGGTCGGCCATCGCCTGCACCTGCATTTCAGTCTGCCCGGCGCCGGCCGGGATGACTGCGCTGCCGATGCGCGCCGCGCCGCCTTCGACCATGAAGGCCGCCGGCGTGAAGTGGTACGAGAAGCAGTTCTGCAGCAGCCCGCCATCGCGCACGCCGCCCGCATACATGGGACGCGCGAAACGCCACCAATCCTGGCCGCGGCCTTCAGGATCGAAAATCGGTCCGGGCGAGATGAATACGCGCGACATCTGCGACGTCGGCGTGACGTTCAATCCGCCGAACGGCATCGGGTCCTTCTGCAGCGTCTTCAGGTCTGCCTTGCGCGTTATCGGCAACGCGGCCAGGGCGGCGCGGCTGTCGACCGAGGCCGGGTCGACGCCGTCGAGGATGCGCTGCCAGCCCGGCGCGCGCTTGGCCAGCGCGATCAGCTGCGGCAGGCGCGCCATCAGGTCGCGTTCGCGCTCTCCCGGGTCGCGCGTTTCAAGCGCGTCTAGCGTGTCGATGGTCATGCCAGTTCTCCTATTTCGCGCTGCATTTTCTTGGTCAGCTTGCCGAACGCCAGTTCATACGACCGGCGCAGCAGCTGCGTCGTTTCGCTGTCGCTGAGCGCCTTCGGGTCGTCGGTGTACACCCATTTGAGGCGCGCCATGTACGGCGCGGGAATGATCCCCGGACGGTCGGTCAGCTCGAGGAAACGGTCGTCGTCGACCTTGAAGCTGATGCGCATCGCCGGCAGGTCGGCGTTGGTAGCCGCAAACATCTTCCCACCGACTGAAAACACCTTGACCTCGCCCCATTTCAGATCCTCGGTCGCGCCCGGGAAAGCCCGGCACACCGCTTTTGCTGCTTCAAAGTCCATGCTTGCTCTTGTTATGTCGTTGACGATTCGCTGATGTCGCGCTGGAGCTTTTTGGTCAGCTTCGCAAATACCAGTTCGTACGATCGGCGCAGCAGCGCCCCTGCTTCCTCGTCGTCCAGCGCGTCCGCGCCTTCGACGTAAATCCATTTCGCCCGCGCCAGGTAGGGCGCAGGGATGATGCCGGGACGGTCGGTCAGCTCGAGAAAGCGCTCGTCTTCCACCTTGAAGCTCATGCCCGTCGCCGGGCTGGCATTGCCGGTCACGGCGAACATCTTTTCGCCTACCGAGAACACCAGGTCTTGGCCCCACTTGATATCTTCAGTCACACCGGGAAAGGTGCGGCACAGTGCCTTGGCACGTTCAAAATCCATGATCTGTTCGGCTTTCCTGTTACGCCAGCCAGCGCTTGCGGCGGCGGTAAAACTTCATGTCGCGGAAGCTCTTGCGCCCGGCGCTCGATACGCCAAGGTAGAACTCCTTGACGTCCTCGTTATTGGCCAGTTCCTTCGCTTCGCCCTCCATCACCACACGTCCGTTCTCCAGGATGTAGCCGAAGTCGGCGTAGCGCAGTGCGACCGTGGTGTTCTGCTCCGCCAGCAGGAAGGACACGCCTTCCTTGTGGTTCAGGTCTTTCACGATGTCGAAAATCTCTTCGACGATCTGCGGTGCGATACCCATCGATGGTTCGTCGAGCAGGATCATCGACGGCTTGGCCATCAGCGCGCGGCCGATGGCGCACATCTGCTGCTCGCCGCCCGACGTATAGCCGGCCTGGCTGGTGCGGCGCTCCTTGAGCCGCGGGAAGTACTGGTACACCGCGTCGAGCGAGTCCTTCAGCTCCGCGCGCGACACCGATCGCGTGTAGGCGCCGGTCATCAGGTTTTCTTCGATTGTCAGGTGGCCGAAGCAGTGGCGGCCTTCCATCACCTGCGACAGGCCGCGCTTGACCAGCGCATTCGGCGTGAGCTGGTCGATGCGCTCGCCCTGGAACCGTACTTCGCCCTTGGTGACGTCGCCGCGCTCGCCGCGCAGCAGCGTCGAAATGGTTTTCAGCGTGGTCGATTT
The DNA here is from genome assembly GCA_036402435.1 of Telluria sp. Classification (GTDB taxonomy): domain Bacteria; phylum Pseudomonadota; class Gammaproteobacteria; order Burkholderiales; family Burkholderiaceae_D; genus Telluria_A. Next base: position 2,094 of record DASWSX010000028.1, read on the forward strand.
GCCGGCGCCGTTGGCACCCAGCAGGGCCACGATTTTTCCTTTCGGTACCTGCAGCGACACGCCTTTCAGGACCAGGATCACGTGGTCGTAAATGACCTCGATGTTATTCACCGACAGGTAGGGCTGGCTGGCTGTGTCGTTCGTCATGGGCTTTTCACTTGTTCGTCAAACGCCCCGGCCACTTGCGGCGGCCGGGGTCTGCGGTGCTGCTTACTTCAGGCAGGCTGGCGTGATGTTCTTCTCTTTGGCATACGCCGCAGAGGATTCCTCAACCAGCTTGCGCGTCAGCGCCTTGTCGCCCACAACCCAGTTCGGCGTGATGGCTTTCCATTTCGTGCCGTCCCACTGCTGGACCTTGACCGCGCCCGAACCTTCGTGGTCGTCGCAGCTGGTCTTCACGGTCGGGAACATGCCGAATACGCCCAACGCCTTCTGGCGTGCCGCGTCGATGTTCAGGTTCTCCAGGCCCCAGCGCACCTGCTCACCCGTCATGACCTTGCCCTTGCCGTACTTTTCCTGCGCCTTGCGGATCGCTTCGACCCACAATACGCCCAGTGTCATGCCGCGCATGTGGTACACGGAGCCGATGCGCTTCTGGTCGGCCAGGTTGCCATTGCCGGCGGCGTAGACCTTGGTGCGGATCTGGTCGATGACAGGGTAGTTACCCGGCGTGTTAAAGGTCATCGAGGTGTAGCCCTTCGCTGCGTCACCCGACGGAATGGTGTCTTCTTCCGAACCGGCCCACCACACGCCGAGGATCTTCTCGCGCGGGAAGCCGTTGCGCTGCGCGGTCTTGATCGCGACCGAGTTCATCACGCCCCAGCCCCACAGGATCACGTGGTCTGGCTTGGCCTGGCGGATCTGCAGCCACTGCGACTGCTGCTCGCTGCCTGGCGGCGCGACTGCGATCTTGATCAGCTCAAAGCCGTACTGCTTGGCCTGCGCTTCCAGCACTGGCAGCGGCTCCTTGCCGAATGCTGAGTCGTGGTACAGGTGGACGATCTTCTTGCCCTTCAGCTTCGCGTAGCCGCCGTTTTTATCGGCCAGGTACTTGATCATCGCCGCAGCCTGGTTCCAGTAGCTGGTAATGAGCGGGAACACGTACGGGAACACCTTGCCGTTGGCGGCGTCGGAGCGGCCGTAGCCGAGGGTGGTCATCGGGATCTTGTCTTGGGCGACGCGGTCAAGGATGCCGTACGCGATACCGGTCGACAGCGGTTCGACCAGCGTGGCGCCGCCTTCCTGGGTTTTCAGCCGCTCGTAGCATTCCACGCCGCGCGACGGGTTGTATTCGGTTTCGCACTCCTGCCACTTGATCTTGACGCCGTTGACGCCGCCGGTGGCGTTGACCAGGTTGAAGTAGTCGATCGCGCCGCCGTAGAAGCCGGAGCCGCCGGCCGCATATGGCCCGACGCGGTAGGATGGCAGCGCGACGAACTGGTCGGCGGCGCTAACCTGGTTGAACGCGCCTGTCAGTGCGGCGCACAGCAAAAGCTTTGTGGTCAGTTTCATTTTATGTCGTCTCCAAGGTCCGAAAATAGCTACCGTTTTTAATCACGTCCTTGCGGCCCGGTTAGTGCGGGAAAGGCCACAGGCGTAATTTTTCTTTACCTACTTGCCACAAGCGCGCGAGGCCATGCGGCTCCACGATCAGGAAAAAGATGATCAACGCGCCAAACACCATCAACTCCAGGTTCGATGCCACTGATGTGGGCAGGGACATCCCGTGCGCCACGATGTTGAGGAAGACCGGCAGCAGCACAATGAAAGCGGCGCCAAGGAAGGATCCGAGGATCGAGCCGACGCCGCCGATGATGATCATGAACAGGATGCGGAACGACAGGTCGAGGTTGTAAGCCTCCGGTTCCACGGTGCCGAGGTACGCATAGGCGTACAGCGCGCCGGCCACGCCGCAGTAGAACGAGCTGACCGCGAACGCCAGCAGCTTGGTGCGCATCGGGCGAAAGCCGATTACTTCCGCCGCCACGTCCATGTCGCGCACCGCCATCCACGACCGCCCGACGTTCGAGCGCACCATATTCTTGGCCAGCAGCGCCATCACCGCGACGATCGCCAGCACCAGCATGTACTTGGCGGCCGGGGTGTCGAAGGCATAGCCGAAGATGTTGATCTGCTGCGCGGTGATCACGCCCGACGAGCTGTTGCCGGTCAGGTAAGGGATCTTGGTCAGGCACCAGACCACGAAGAACTGCGTGGCCAGCGTTGACGCGGCGAGGTAGAAGCCGCGGATGCGCAGCGACGGCAGGCCGAACGCGATGCCGACCATCGCCGCGCACAGGCCGCCCAGCACGAAGGCGAGCAGCATCGGAATGCCGGGAATGCGGAAGATGAAGTTCCACGATGCGAACGCGCCCACCGCCATGAAGGCTGCGGTGCCAAGCGACAGCTGGCCGCAGTAGCCGGTCAGGATGTTCAGGCCGATCGCGGCCAGGGAAAAGATCAGGAACGGGATCAGGATGGCCGACAGCATGTAAGGCGAGGCGATCATCGGCACCAGCACCAGCGCCAGGCCCACCAGCACCAGCATGGCGACGCGGTCCTGGCGGATCGGGAAGACCTGCCCGTCCGACTGGTAGGTAGTTTTAAACTGTCCGGCTTCACGGTAGAACATTCTCAAATCCTCCTGATGATTTTTTCGCCGAACAGCCCTTCAGGGCGAACCAGCAGGAACAACAGCGCAAGCACGTACGGGAACCAGCCTTCGATACCGCCGCCGACGTAAGGTCCGAGGTAGACCTCGGCCAGCTTTTCGGAGGCGCCGATGATCAGGCCGCCAACGATGGCGCCCGGGACCGACGTAAAGCCGCCCAGGATCAGCACGGGCAGGGCTTTCAGGGCGATGAAGGTCAGCGCGAACTGGACGCCGTTACGCGCGCCCCACAGCATGCCGGCCACCAGCGCGACCAGTCCGGCCACGCCCCACAGCACAGCCCAGATGCGCTGCAGCGGGATGCCCACCGCCAGCGCGGCCTGGTGGTCGTCGGCCACGGCGCGCAGGGCGCGGCCGACCTTCGTTTTCGAGAACAGCAGCGCAAGGGCGGTCACCAGTACACCGCAGATCGCGGCGGCGGTCATGTCGAAATTGGACACCAGGATGTTGTAGTTATCCATCAGGTAGGTGTTCGGTATGTCTTCGATCGGCAGGTCGAGCTTGCGCACCTGCGAACCCCAGATCAGCTGCGCCAGGCCTTCGATGAAGAAGGCGAGGCCGATGGTGGCCATGAACAGCGTGATTTCGGGCTGGTTGACCAGTGGCCGCAGCACGATGCGTTCGATGCCGATGCCGAGCAGGATCATCACCGCCATCGTGGCCGGAACCGCGACCCACAACGAGACGCCGAACTTGTCGATGATGCCGACGCAGGTAAGGGCGGCGAAGAACACCATCGCGCCCTGGGCGAAATTGAATACGCCGGAGGCCTTGTAGATCAGGACGAAGCCGATCGCCACCAGCGCATACATCACGCCGGAGAGCAGGCCGCCGAGAAGCACCTCGATAAAGAAGCTCATTAGTGTGCCACTCCAAGGTAAGCGTTGATGACGTTCTGGTTGTTCCGAACCTCGTCGGGCGTGCCGTCGCCGATCTTCTTGCCGTAGTCGAGCACCACGACGCGGTCCGAAATATCCATCACCACGCCCATGTCGTGCTCGATCAGCACGATGGTCGTTCCGAACTGGTCGTTCACGTCGAGGATGAAGCGGCACATGTCCTGCTTTTCCTCGACGTTCATGCCGGCCATCGGCTCGTCGAGCAGCAGGATCTCCGGCTCGGCCGCCAGCGCGCGCCCGAGTTCGACGCGCTTCTGCAGGCCATACGGCAGCCGCCCCACCGGCGTCTTGCGGATCGCCTGGATCTCGAGGAAGTCGATGATCTCCTCGACCTTCTCGCGGTGCGCGATTTCCTCGCGGCGCGCCGGCCCGATGTACAGCGCCTGCATCAGGAAGTTCGACTTCATCTTCAGGTTTCGGCCGGTCATGATGTTGTCGAGGACCGTCATGCCCTTGAACAGCGCGATGTTCTGGAAGGTGCGCGCCACCCCGGCCTTGGCGGCGGCGTAGCAGTCCATGTTCTTGCGGTGGGCGCCGCGCAGGACGATTTCGCCCTGCTGCGGGCGGTACACGCCGTTGATCACGTTGAGCATCGAGCTCTTGCCGGCGCCGTTCGGCCCGATAATGGCGCGGATCTCGTGCTGCTTCACGTCGAACGAGATGTCCGTCAGCGCCTTGACGCCGCCGAAGGCCAGCGAGATGTTCTTCAGGTCGAGGATCACCGGGCCAATGGCGCGCGCGGCGCCTCCCTGTGTCCCCACTTCATTCATGTTCACGATATCGGTCTCCGTCACGCTGCACGCTCCATCGAGGGGAAGGTCTTGGCGTCGACAATGCGCAGGTCGGCGCTGACGACGCCAGTGCGGCCGTCCTCGAACTTGACCTGGGTACTGATGTACTGGCTGGCCTTGTCGCTGTACAGCGCGTCGATCAGCACCGCGTACTTCTCGGCAATGAACTTGCGGCGCACCTTGCGGGTGCGGGTCAGCTCGTCGTCGTCCGGGTCGAGCTCCTTGTGCAGGATCAGGAAGCGGTGGATCTGGGTGTCGCCCATCATCGGCTCGCTGGCCAGGTCGGCGTTGACCTTCTCGACGCAGTCGCGGATCAGCTCATAGGCCTGCGGGTGTGCGGCAAGGTCGGTATAGCCCGAATACGAGATGTTGCGGCGTTCGGCCCAGTTGCCCACCGCCTCCATGTCGATATTGATGAAGGCGCAGACGCGGTCGCGCCCATTGCCGAAGGCGACTGCCTCTTTAATGTAGGGGAAGAACTTGAGCTTGTTCTCGATGTAGTTGGGCGCGAAGATCGCGCCGCCGTTCATCTTGCCCACATCGGCTGCGCGGTCGATGATCTTCAGGTGGCCGTCGGCGTCGAAGATGCCGGCGTCGCCAGTGTGGAAGTAGCCGTTCGCGTCGATTACTTCCGCGGTGGCGTCAGGGCGCTTGAAATAGCCGTCCATCGTTGCGGCCGACTTGACCAGCACTTCGCCGTTATCGGCCAGCTTGACCTCCACGCCGGGCGCCGCCACGCCGACGCTGTCGAACTTGATGTTCCCGTCCGGCTGCAGGCACACGTAGGCGCAGGTTTCGGTCGAGCCGTACAGCTGCTTGAGGTTGACGCCGATCGAGCGGTAAAAGCGGAACAGGTCCGGCCCGATCGCCGCGCCGGCGGTGTAGGCCACGCGGATGCGCGACATGCCAAGCACGTTGCGCAGCGGGCCGTACACCAGCAGCTTGCCGATGCCGTACTTGAGGCGGTCGCTGGATGCGACCGGCTTGCCGTCGAGGATATCGGCGCCGCAGCGCCTGGCCACGTCCATAAAGTAGTGGAACAGGCGGCGCTTGATGGCGCCCGCGTCTTCCATGCGGATCATCACTGTCGTCAGCATGTTCTCGAACACGCGCGGCGGGGCAAAGTAATAGGTCGGACCGATTTCGCGCAGGTCGGTCAGCACGGTGTCGCCCGACTCCGGGCAGTTGACGGTGAAGCCGGCCACCATCGCCTGCGCCAGCGAGAACAGGCAGTCGCCCACCCATGCCATCGGCAGGTACGACAGGATGTCTTCGCGATCGGTCAGCTTGTCGAAGCCGACGCCGCCGGTGCCGGCCGCCAGCAGCGAGGTATGCGACTGCACCACGCCTTTCGGCTTGCCGGTGGTGCCGGAGGTGTACAGGATGATGGCCGGGTCGCTGCCGCTGCCAAGCTCCACCTGCGCTTCGAAGAAGCCCGGATTGGCC
>DASWSX010000029.1:0-18280 GCA_036402435.1 Telluria sp.
CGAAGGCGAGAAGCTCGACGACGCCACCGAACTCGCCATCGAAGCCGCGCTGGAACAACCGTTCCGTACCGTGCCCTCCGAGCAGCTGGGCAAGGCGGTGCGCACGCGCGACGCGCTGGGCCGCTACATCGAGGCCTGCAAAGGTTCGGTGCCGAAGGGCTTCGATCTCGGTGGCATGCGCATCGTGATGGACTGCGCCAACGGCGCGACCTACCAGCTTGGCCCGCTGGTGCTGCGTGAACTCGGTGCCCGGGTCGATACGATCGGAATCGAGCCCAACGGCCTGAACATCAACGACGGCGTCGGTTCGACCCACCCGGAAGCGCTGTCCGAACGCGTGCGCACTACCGGCGCCGATCTCGGCATCGCCTTCGACGGCGACGGCGACCGCGTGCTGTTCGTCGATGGCGACGGCGTGGTCCGCGATGGCGACGACCTGCTGTACGTGCTGGCGCGCGACTGGAAGGAAAGCGGGCGCCTGCTCGGTCCGGTCGTCGGTACCCTGATGACCAATTACGGACTGGAGCGCGCGTTCGAACGCGATGGCATCGGGTTCCTGCGCACCAAGGTCGGCGACCGCTATGTCCACCAGCAATTGATCGCCCACAAGGCCGTGCTCGGTGGGGAGGCCTCCGGGCATCTGCTGTGCCTTGACCGCACCAGCACTGGCGACGGCATCGTCAGCGCGCTGCAGGTGCTGGAAGTGCTGCGTCGTCGCGGCATGTCGCTGCGCGATGCGCTGGACGGCTTGAGCCGCGTGCCGCAGAAGACGGTCAATGTGCGCTATGCCGCCGGCGGTTCCGTCAAGCCCACGGAAGCCGAAACGGTAAAGACCGCACTGGCGACGGCGCAGGCGGCAGTTGCCGGTCGCGGCCGTGCGTTCCTGCGGCCGTCGGGCACGGAACCGGTGGTCCGGGTCACGGTCGAAGCCGATGACGCGGCGCTGATGCAGGACACGCTCGACGCCCTGGCCGCCGCGGTGCGTGCCGCGGCGCAATGACAGACGGACAAGACGCATGACTTCACAGATTCCCACCCTCGATATCCGCCGCTACGACACCGATCGCGACGCCTTCGTCGCCGAACTCGGCGCGGCGTATCGCGAATGGGGCTTCGCCGGGATTCGTGGCCACGGCATCCCGCAGGCGCTGATCGACGGTTCCTATGAGGTGTTCAAGCGCTTCTTCGCCCTGCCGGATGAGGTCAAGCGCAAGTACCACGTGCCGGGCGGCGGTGGCGCGCGTGGCTACACACCGTTCGGGATCGAGACCGCGAAGGATTCCAAGTACTTCGACCTGAAGGAGTTCTGGCACGTGGGCCGCGAGATCCCGCGCGATTCGAAGTACGCCGACGTAATGCCGCCGAACCTGTGGCCCGAGGAAATCCCCGGGTTCCGCGAACAGGCCTACGGCCTGTACCAGGCGCTGGACCAGCTCGGCTCCCGCGTCCTGAGCGCGCTGGCGTTGCACATCGACCTGCCGGAGACCTATTTCGCCGACAAGACCAATTCCGGCAACTCGATCCTGCGCCCGATCCACTACCCGCCAATCGCAACCGACAACATCCCGAACGAGCGCGCCGGTGCCCATGAGGACATCAACCTGATCACGTTGCTGGTCGGCGCGAGCAGCGAAGGTCTGGAGGTGAAGTCGCGAAAGGGCGAGTGGGTACCGTTCACCGCCGACGCCGACACCATCGTGGTGAACATCGGCGACATGCTGCAACGCCTCACCAACCACGTGTACCCGTCGACCACGCACCGCGTGGTGAACCCACCGGGCGAGAAGGCGCGGCAACCGCGTTACTCGACTCCGTTCTTCCTGCACCCGAACCCGGATTTCCTGATCGACGTGCTGCCTTCGTGCATCACGCCAGACAACCCCAGTCGTTATCCGCAGCCGATCACCGCCCACGGATACCTGGAAGAACGGCTTGCGGAGATCAAGCTGAAGTAACAGCCCAAGGCGCAAGCCAGATACTGCAAGGCGACGCGTGATCGCTGTTAGAATGCGCGACCTTTTTCGCAACCGGAACACGCCCCGATGCGCCGGAAAATCGTTGCCGGAAACTGGAAGCTGCATGGCGACCGCAAGTTCGCCTTCGAACTGCTCGACGCGGTTGCTGCCTTCTCCGTTCCGGCCGCCGTGGAGCGGATCATTCTGCCGCCGCTGCCGTACCTGGGCGAACTGGTCGAGCATTACGGCGAGCGCGGCCTGGCGTTCGGCGCGCAGGACGTGAGCGCCAACCAGAAGGGCGCATACACCGGCGAGGTGTCGGCGGCCATGCTGGTCGACGTTGGGGCCCGTTATGGCTTGGTCGGCCATTCCGAACGCCGCCAGCACCACCATGAAAACAGTGCCCTGGTCGCGCGTAAGTTCTTCGCTGCGAAGGCCGCAGGCCTGACACCCGTCCTGTGCATCGGCGAAACCCTGAACGAGCGCGAGAACGACCAGACGGAATGGCGCCTGCAGGAACAGCTGGCGCCGGTCTTCGAGCTCGGAGGTTCCGGCGCCCTCGAGGGCGCCATCGTCGCCTACGAGCCGGTGTGGGCGATCGGCACCGGCAAGACCGCCACCCCGGAGCAGGCGCAGGCGGCGCATGCGTTCATCCGTGGCGAAATCGCCCAGCACGATGCTAGAATTGCGGGCTCGCTACCGATCCTGTACGGCGGCAGCGTGAAGGCCGACAATGCCGCCGCGCTGTTTTCGCAGCCGGATGTCGATGGCGGCCTGGTCGGCGGAGCCTCGTTGGTCGCCGCCGATTTCAACGCCATCGCAGCCGCGGCGGCGCCCTAAGCCCACCGTCGGGGTCACCCCGCCGGTTGTTGCAACACAGAGAGTTTTCACGATGCTGTTGTTCCTCAACGTCATCTACGTGCTGATCGCCATCGCGATGGTCGCGCTGATCCTGATGCAACGCGGCGCGGGCGCGCAGGCGGGCTCCGGTTTCGGCGGCGGCGCGTCCGGCACCGTGTTTGGTGCGCGCGGCGCTTCGAACTTCCTGTCCAAGTCGACCAAGTGGCTGGCGATCGCGTTCTTCGCGATCAGCCTGTTCATGGCCTGGAACGCCACCCGCAACGCTGGCGGCGCCAGTCCGCAGGGCGCGCAGGATCTGGGCGTAATGGCCCAGGTGCCGGCCGCTCCGGCCAATCCCGCGACCACGGGCGGCAACGCGACGGTGCCGAGTGCGCCGAGCCTTGTCCCCGCGACGCCGGCCTCGACCGTGCCGGTGGCGCCGCCGAGCAGCACTGCGCCGGCGCCGGCCACCCAGGCTCCGGTCCAGCCGCAGCCTGAGCCCGCGGCGCAGCCGCAATCGCAGCCGGCTACGGGCGGCTGATCAGGCAAACGCGGTACCATTAGCTTCGATTCAGCCCGGCACGGATTGTCGGGTGCCGGTCAGCGCCGATTCGTTCGGTGAAGGCCGGAACGGTCCCGGTCGGCAAGCACGGGATTGCGGTCAGGATGGCCAGAGTTTCAGCCCAGGTGGCGGAATTGGTAGACGCACTACCTTGAGGTGGTAGCGACTTAGGTCGTGGGGGTTCGAGTCCCCCCTTGGGCACCATTACCAAATGTGCAACGCGTACTCCGCGCGCTGCACGAAACGGCGCAAGCGCGCCGAGCCAAGGCCGCGGCGACGCGGCATAGCCGAGAGAACACCGAGTGCTGGCCGAATACCTGCCGACCCTGCTGTTCCTGATCGTCGCCAGCGGTATCGGCGTCGCCCTGTTGGTAGTGGGCCAGCTGCTGGGTCCCAAGCGTCCCTCCGGCCCCTCCGCCGAGAAGCTCTCGCCGTACGAATGCGGCTTCGAGGCCTTCGAGGACGCGCGCATGCAGTTCGACGTGCGCTACTACCTCATCGCCATCCTGTTCATCGTGTTCGACCTGGAAATCGCCTTCGTCTTCCCGTGGGCGCTGGTGTTCCGCGAGCTCGGGGTGTTCGGCCTCATCGAGATGGGCGTGTTCCTGGCGCTGCTGGTGATCGGTTTCGTCTACGTCTGGAAGAAGGGTGCGCTCGAATGGGAATAAGCCAGACCATCTCGGGCCTGATGCACAACCCGCTGCCGGAAGGCCGGCTCGACGACCTCCTGTTGCCCGAGGCCGACAACCCGGTAATGCAGCAGGGCTTCGTCACCACCAATCTCGACACGCTGTGGAACTGGGCGCGCACCGGCTCGATGTGGCCGATGACGTTTGGCCTGGCCTGCTGTGCGGTCGAGATGATGCACGCCGGCGCGGCGCGCCTGGATCTCGATCGTTACGGCGTGGTGTTCCGCCCGTCGCCGCGCCAGTCCGACGTGATGATCGTGGCCGGCACGCTGGTCAACAAGATGGCCCCGGCACTGCGCAAGGTCTACGACCAGATGCCCGACCCCAAGTGGGTGATCTCGATGGGCAGCTGTGCGAACGGTGGCGGCTACTACCACTATTCCTACGCCGTGGTGCGCGGCTGCGACCGCATCGTGCCGGTCGACATCTACGTGCCGGGTTGCCCGCCGACCGCCGAAGCGTTGATCTACGGCATTCTGCAGCTGCAGAAGAAGATCCGCCGCGGAACCAATTTCGGCGACGACAAGCAGGGTATGCGCTGACATGAGCGAGACTGCACAAGCCTTCGCCGAGCGCCTGCGCGCGCGTTTTGCCGGCGCCGTCGTTGTCGTGGCCGAACCCCGCGGCGAAGTGACCCTCGATGTGGCCGCGAACGAATGGCTGGCCGCTGCGCAGGCCCTGCGCGACGAGTTCGGTTTCGAACAATGCGTCGACGTCAGCGGCGTCGACTACCTGAGCTACGGCACCGACGAGTGGGACACCGATGTGTCCTCGGAAGGTTTCTCGCGCGGCGTCGAAGGCAAGGGCGCCGGCCGTTTCGTCTGGGGAGAACAACCCAACAGCGCAGCCGTGCCGCCCGAGCATCGCTTTGCCGCCGTCGCGCACCTGCTGTCGTACCAGCACAACCGTCGCCTGCGCCTGCGCACGTTCGCCGAGAACGATGACCTGCCGGTCGTTGCTTCGCTGACTTCGGTCTGGCCAGGGGTGAACTGGTTCGAGCGCGAGGCGTTCGACCTGTTCGGCATCATCTTCGAAGGCCACCCGGACCTGCGCCGCATCCTGACCGACTACGGTTTCGTAGGGCATCCGTTCCGCAAGGATTTCCCGCTGATCGGCAACGTCGAAGTCCGCTACGACGCGGAGAAGAAGCGCGTGGTCTATGAACCGGTTTCGATCGACCCGCGCGTCCTGGTGCCGCGCGTGATCCGCGACGATGCGCGTTACCAGACCGCGGTCGGCGAACAGGCTTCACGAGAGCCGGCGCCGAGCGCCGAGGTGAAGAAGTGAGTGCCGTGACCAATCCATCGTCGGGTCTCAACAATGCCGAGATCCGCAACTACACGCTGAACTTCGGTCCCCAGCATCCTGCCGCGCACGGCGTGCTGCGCCTGATCCTGGAAATGGACGGCGAAGTCGTGCAGCGCGCCGACCCGCACATTGGCCTGTTGCACCGGGGTACCGAGAAGCTGGCCGAGTCCAAGCCGTTCAACCAGTCGATCGGCTACATGGATCGCCTGGATTACGTGTCGATGATGTGCAACGAGCATGCCTACGTGCTCGCGATCGAGCGACTGCTGGGGATCGAGGCGCCGGAACGGGCGCAGTACATCCGCACCATGTTCGACGAGATCACCCGCATCCTGAACCACCTGATGTGGGTCGGTTCCAATGCGCTCGATCTCGGCGCGATGGCGGTGTTCCTGTACGCCTTCCGTGAGCGCGAAGAGCTGATGGACTGCTACGAAGCGGTCAGTGGCGCGCGCATGCACGCGACCTATTACCGTCCGGGCGGCGTCTATCGCGACCTGCCAGAGCGGATGTCGAAGTACAAGGAATCGCCGTGGCGCAAGGGCGCCAGCCTCAAGCGCTTCAACGAATGGCGCGAAGGTTCGCTGCTCGATTACCTCGAGCGCTTCACCGAAGACTTCCCCAAGCGCGTCGACGAATACGAAACGCTGCTGACCGAGAACCGCATCTGGAAGCAGCGCACCGTCGGCGTCGGCGTGGTCTCGCCCGAGCAGGCGTTTGCCTGGGGCATGACCGGACCGATGCTGCGTGGTTCCGGCATCGCCTGGGACCTGCGCAAGAAGCAGCCGTACGCCAAGTACGCCGAGGTCGATTTCGACATTCCGGTGGGCATCGGCGGCGACTGCTACGACCGCTATCTCGTGCGGGTTGCCGAGATGCGCCAGTCCAATCGCATCATCGCGCAGTGCGTGAAGTGGCTGAAGGCCAACCCTGGTCCCGTGATCGTCGACAACTTCAAGGTCGCCCCGCCCAAGCGCGAGGAGATGAAGGACGACATGGAAGCCCTCATCCATCACTTCAAGCTGTTCTCCGAAGGTTACTGCGTGCCAGCCGGCGAGACCTATGCCGCGGTCGAGGCACCCAAGGGCGAGTTCGGCTGCTACCTCGTTTCCGATGGGGCCAACAAGCCCTTCCGTTGCAAGTTGCGCGCGCCCGGCTTCGCCCACCTGTCGTCGATGGACGAGATCGTGAAGGGCCACATGCTGGCCGACGTGGTGGCGATGATCGGCACCTATGACGTGGTTTTTGGTGAGATCGATCGATGAAGGCCACCGGCAATTTCGATAACGCGCGCAATGTCGATCCGCAGGTCGTGCTCAGCGACAGGACGCGTGCGCATATCGACCATTGGCTGACCAAGTTCCCGCCGGACCGCAAGCGCTCGGCCGTACTGCAGGGCCTGCACGCGGCGCAGGAGCAGAACGATGGCTGGCTCACCGACGAGCTGATCGCCGCGGTCGCCAAGTACCTCGAACTGCCGCCGGTGTGGGCGTACGAAGTCGCGAGCTTCTATTCGATGTTCGAGACCGAGAAGGTCGGCCGCAACAACGTCGCCTTCTGCACCAACATCAGCTGCTGGCTCAACGGCGCCGAGGACCTGGTCCGGCACGCCGAGAAGAAGCTTGGCTGCAAGCTGGGCGAATCCACGTCCGACGGCCGCATCTACCTCAAGCGCGAGGAAGAGTGCTGCGCTGCGTGCTGCGGCGCGCCGATGATGGTGGTCAACGGCCATTACCACGAGAAGCTCGACACCGCGAAGGTGGACGAGATTCTTGACGGGTTGAAGTGAGGCGATAACAGATGGCGCATCACGAGCACCACGGTTCACAGCCGCATGGCCCGGTCGGCCCGGTCCCGCAGGAGCACAACGTCGTCTACACGACGCTGCACTTCGACAAGCCGTGGTCGTACGAGAACTACCTCAAGACCGGCGGCTACAGCGCGCTGCGCAAGATCCTCGAAGAGAAGATCGCGCCCGCCGACGTGATCGAGATGGTCAAGCAGTCCGGCCTGCGCGGCCGCGGTGGCGCAGGCTTCCCGACCGGCCTGAAGTGGAGCTTCATGCCGAAAGGCAGCGGCACGCAGAAGTACATCCTGTGCAATTCGGACGAGTCCGAGCCGGGTACTGCGAAAGATCGCGACATCCTGCGCTACAACCCGCATTCGGTCATCGAGGGCATGGCGATCGCCTGCTACGCGACCGGCAGCACGGTGGCCTACAACTACCTGCGCGGCGAGTTCCACCACGAGCCGTTCGAGCACCTGGAAGAAGCGACCGCCGAGGCCTACGCCAACGGCTGGCTCGGCAAGAACGTCCTCGGCTCCGGCATCGACATCGACATCTACAATGCGCTCGGCGCCGGTGCCTACATCTGCGGCGAAGAGACCGCACTGATGGAGTCGCTGGAAGGCAAGAAAGGCCAGCCGCGTTACAAGCCGCCGTTCCCGGCCAATTTCGGCCTGTACGGCAAGCCGACCACGATCAACAATACCGAGACCTACGCTTCGGTGCCGGCGATCATCCGCAACGGCGCCGACTGGTTCCTCAATCTGGGCAAGCCGAACAATGGCGGGCCGAAGATCTTCTCGGTGTCGGGCCACGTCAACCGGCCGGGCAACTACGAGATCCGACTCGGCACCTCGTTTGCGGAACTGCTCGAACTCGCGGGCGGCGTGCGCAATGGCTACAAGCTCAAGGGCGTGATCCCGGGCGGCTCGTCGATGCCGGTGTTGCCCGCCGAAACGATGATGGGCCTGACGATGGACTACGACTCGATCCAGAAGGCCGGTTCCGGCCTGGGTTCGGGCGCCGTCATCGTGATGGACGAAACCACCTGCATGGTGCGCGCGTGCCAGCGGATCGCCCGCTTCTATTTCAAGGAAAGCTGCGGCCAGTGCACGCCCTGCCGCGAGGGCACCGGCTGGATGTACCGCATGCTCACGCGCATCGTCGAAAAGCAGGCCACGCTCGAGGACCTGCAGATGCTGCGTGCCGCCGCCGGCCAGATCGAAGGCCACACCATCTGCGCCTTCGGCGAAGCCGCAGCGTGGCCGGTGCAGGGCTTCCTGCGCCACTACTGGAGCGAGTTCGAGTACGCGATCGTGAACAAGCGTTTCCTCGTCGACGATCAACGCGCCGGGCTGGTGGAGAAGGCGGCATGAGCGCGCAGCCGGTCAACCCGAATCTTCCGCCGGATCACGTCACCGTCTTCATCGATGGCGTCGAGATGGCCGCGCCCAAGGGCTCGATGATCATCCACGCCGCCGACAAGGCTGGCATTCCGATCCCGCGCTTCTGCTACCACGACAAACTGAGCATCGCGGCCAACTGCCGCATGTGCCTGGTCGAAGTCGAGAAGATGCCCAAGCCCGCACCGGCTTGCGCAACGCCGGTGATGGACGGCATGAAGGTCGTCACGCGCAGCGAGAAGGCGTTGAAGTCGCAGCGCAACGTGATGGAATTCCTGCTGGTCAACCATCCGCTGGATTGCCCGATCTGCGATCAGGGCGGCGAGTGCGAGCTGCAGGACCTGTCGATGGGGTACGGCCGTTCGGTCAGCCGTTTCGCCGAACGCAAGCGCGTGGTGCCGGACGAAGACATCGGTCCGCTGGTCGCCACCGAGATGACCCGCTGCATCCAGTGCACGCGCTGCGTGCGCTTCACCGCGGAAGTCGCCGGCACCTACGAACTGGGTGGCATGTATCGCGGCGAGAACCTGCAGATCGGCACCTACGACGGCAAGCCGCTGACCACCGAGCTGTCCGGCAACGTCATCGACGTGTGCCCGGTCGGCGCGCTGACCAACAAGGTGTTCCAGTTCAAGGCGCGCCCTTGGGAACTGGTCGCGCGCGAGTCGCTGGGCTACCACGACGCGCTCGGCAGCAACCTGTTCCTGCACGTGCGCCGCGGCGAAGTGCTGCGCACCGTGCCGCGCGACAACGAGGCGGTGAACGAGTGCTGGCTGTCGGATCGCGACCGCTATTCGCACCAGGGTCTTTACGCCGAAGACCGCGCGACCCAGCCGTTGATCAAGGACGGCGGCGAGTGGCGCGAAGCGTCATGGGAAGAAGCGCTGGCCAAGGCCGCGAAGATCCTTCGCGACAACGCTGCAGACCAGCTCGGCGTGCTGGTGCATCCGGCGACGTCGAACGAGGAGGGCGCGTTGCTCGCCCGCCTCGCCGAAGCCCTGGGAACCGGCAACATCGATCACCGCATCGGGCAGCATGACCTGTCCGACGCCGCCGTCGCCCAGGCGTTTGCAGTGCCGGTGTCGGACCTCTCGCAGGCCGACGTCGTCGTCATCGTCGGCTCGAACCTGCGCCATGAGCTGCCGCTGGTGCACCAACGCGTGCGCAAGGCCTGGACCCGCGGTGCCAAGGTGCACGTGGTCAACCCGGTCGATTTCGACTTCACCTTCGAAACGGCGAGCAAGCGGATCGTGGCGCCGTCGCAGCTGGCTGCAGCGTTCGGCGATGCGGCGTTGCGCGACGCGGTCAAGGGCGCGAACCGTGCGGTCGTGATTCTCGGTGCACTGGCGGAAAACGGCACGTACGCCGCTGCGATCCGCAAGGCCGCCACCGAGTTCGCCACCGCCACCGGTGCCGCACTTTGCCGCATCCCGCAGGGTGCCAATGCGGTGGGTCTTGCGAAGCACGGCGTGCTGCCGACCTCGCGCGATGCGCGGGACATGCTGGCCGAGCCGCGCTCCGCCTATCTGATCTACGGCATCGAGCCCGGCCTCGATTTCGCCGACACCGCGTCCGCGCTGAGCGCCTTGGGCGCGGCCCAGGTTGTTGCATTCAGCCACTTCGCCTGCCGCTCGACCAGGGCGGTGGCCGACGTCATCCTGCCCATTGGCCTGTTGCCCGAAATCGATGCGAGCCTGACCAATCTCGAGGGCGTCGACCAGGTCGCAGTGGCCGGTGGCAAGGCGCCGGGTGAAGCCCGTGCCGGTTGGCGCGTGCTGCGTGCGCTCGGTGGCGAACTGGCTGTCCCGGGTTTCGAGTTCACCGACCTGTCCGGCCTGCGCGCAGGCCTGCGGCCGCGCGCCGTCGCGCCTGTGGCCAGCGGTACTCCGAACGCTGCCGGTGAGGGTCTCGAACTCGCCGTGAGCACTGCGATCTATCGCAGCGACGCCGTCGTACGCCGCGCCGCGGCGCTGCAGTCACATCCTTTGAACGTCGAGCCGCGTGCGATGCTGCATCCGGTCGATGCGAAGTCGCTCGGTCTGTCCGACGGCGAAGTTGGCAAGTTCACGGCAAGCGCCGGTACTTCGACGTTGCCGGTGGTCGTAAGCGATCAGGTCGCCCGTGGCACCGTCTGGGTCGAAAGCGGCTACGGTGCGACGACGCCGCTCGGCGCCGCTCGCGTCCAGGCGGGGAGGGCTTGAGCATGTTCGCGATGCTGACCGACCCGTTCCGCGACTGGCTGCTCTCGTTCGGCGCCTTCGGCAACGTGGCGTGGATCGTGCTCAAGGTCCTCACGATCGCCATGCCGGTGATCATCACCGTGGCGTTCTACGTCGTGTGGGAACGCAAGCTGATCGGCTGGATGCACGTGCGCCGTGGCCCGATGTACGTGGGCAAGGGCGTGCTGCAGGCATTTGCCGACGTGTTCAAGCTGCTGTTCAAGGAAGTGATCCAGCCGACCAAGGCCGAATCCTTCCTGTTCAAGCTTGCGCCGCTGCTGGCGCTGGCGCCCGCGTTCGCGGCCTGGGCGGTGGTGCCGTTCGATGCAAAGCTCGTGCTGTCCAACGCCAACGCCGGCTTGCTCTATCTGCTGGCGATGACCTCGATGGGCGTGTACGGCATCATCCTCGCCGGCTGGGCCTCGAACTCGAAATACGCCTTCCTTGGCGCCATGCGCGCCGCTGCGCAGGTGGTGTCCTACGAGATTGCGATGGGTTTTGCGATGGTCGGCGTGCTGATCGCCGCCGGCAGCCTCAACCTTACCGACATCGTGATGGCGCAGGCAGGCAACGCTGGCGCGTTCGAGTGGTTCATGTGGCCGTTGCTGCCGCTGTTCGTGGTGTATTTCATTTCCGGCGTGGCCGAGACCAACCGCGCGCCGTTCGACGTGGTCGAAGGCGAATCGGAGATCGTCGCCGGCCACATGGTCGAGTATTCCGGTTCGGCGTTCGCGCTGTTCTTCCTGGCCGAATACGCGAACATGATCCTGATCAGCTTCCTGGTCTCGCTGTTCTTCGTCGGCGGCTGGTTGAGCCCGTTCCACGGCCTCGACATTCCATTGCTGTCGGTCGATGGCTGGTGGTGGCTGCTGGTCAAGGTGTTCTTCTTCGCCAGCTGTTTCATCTGGTTCCGCGCGTCGTTCCCGCGCTATCGCTACGACCAGATCATGCGACTGGGCTGGAAAGTGTTCATCCCGATCACGATCGCCTGGATCTGCGTGACCGCGCTGCTGGCGTATTACAACGTGTTCACGCCGGGGCAATGAGGCTGAGATGAACCGCATCGTTTCCTATTTCAAGAGCCTGCTGCTCATTGAGCTGTTCCAAGGGCTTTGGCTGACGCTGAAGTACCTGTTCAAGCCGAAGTACACGCTGATGTACCCGATGGAGAAGACGCCGCAGTCGCCGCGTTTCCGCGGCATCCATGCGTTGCGCCGTTATCCCAACGGGGAAGAGCGCTGCATCGCCTGCAAGCTGTGCGAGGCGGTGTGCCCCGCGCTGGCGATCACCATCGACTCGGAAAAGCGCGCCGACGGCACCCGCCGCACGACGCGTTACGACATCGACCTGTTCAAGTGCATCTTCTGCGGCTTCTGCGAAGAGTCGTGCCCGGTCGACTCGATCGTGGAAACGCACATCCACGAATACCACTTCGACCGGCGCGGACAGAACATCGTCACCAAGCCGCAGCTGCTGGCGATCGGCGATCGGCTCGAGGCCGAGATCGCCGAGCGCCGCGCCGCCGACGCCGCGTTCCGCTAAGGGCCCGCCATGGACTTCGTGCAGATCGCCTTCCTTGCCTTCGCCGCCCTGGCCGTCGCCGCCGCCACCGGCGTCATCAGCGTCAGGAACCCCGTGCATGCCGCGTTGTTGCTTGTGCTCACCTTCTTCTCGGTGGCCTGCACCTGGATCATTTCCGGCGCCGAGTTCCTTGGCATCGCGCTGATCCTGGTGTATGTCGGCGCGGTGATGGTGCTGTTCCTTTTCGTGGTGATGATGCTCGACATCGACGTCGCACCACTGCGTGAGGGTTTCGTGCGTTACCTGCCGATCGGCCTGCTGGTCGCGCTGGTGATGCTGGTCGAGATGCTGACGCTGATCGGGGTCAAGGCCTCGATGGCGACACCCTTCGCCGACAACGTGGCCACGGGGGCCGATATCCCCAACACCACGTGGCTGGCGCGCGCACTGTTC
The DNA here is from genome assembly GCA_036402435.1 of Telluria sp. GTDB lineage: Bacteria > Pseudomonadota > Gammaproteobacteria > Burkholderiales > Burkholderiaceae_D > Telluria_A. The sequence goes on from DASWSX010000029.1 coordinate 12,737, forward strand.
ACCGACTTCCTGCTGCCGTTCGAGGTCGCCGCGGTGATCCTGACCGTGGCGGTGATCGCCGCCGTGATGCTTACCTTGCGCCGCCGCGTCGGTGCGAAGCATCAGGATCCGTCGGCCCAGGCGCGCGTGCGCGCCAGTGACCGCCTGCGGATGGTCAAGATGGATGCGGTCAAGTCGCCGCAACCGCAAGCCGATGCCGCTACCGAGGAGGCCAAGCCATGACATTCTTCGGAGAAGGCATTGCGCTCGGCCATTACCTCGCGCTCGGTGCCGCGTTGTTCTGCATCAGCGTCGCCGGCATCTTCCTCAATCGCAAGAACGTGATCGTGCTGCTGATGTCGATCGAGCTGATGCTGCTCGCGGTCAACATCAACTTCGTGGCTTTTTCGCGCGATCTCGGCGATCCGAGCGGCCAGGTGTTCGTGTTCTTCATCCTGACCGTGGCCGCGGCCGAGGCTGCCATCGGCCTTGCGATCCTCGTCACCCTGTTCCGCAACCGGCGCACGATCAACGTCGCCCAGATCGATACCTTGAAGGGCTGAACCGATGCAGGGCGTCGACATGCTTAACAACAGCCTCGCGATTTCGAAGTCCGTCCTGCTGGCGATCGTGCTCGCGCCGTTGCTGGGCGCGATCCTCGCCGGCCTGTTCGGTCGCCGGATCGGCCGCGTTGGTGCGCATAGCATCACCATCGGCGGTGTGGCACTCAGCTGCGCGCTGTCGATCTACGTCCTGTGGCAGCTGGTCGCCCAAGGCGCGGCGCCGTTCAACGAGAACGTCTACACCTGGTTCCAGGTGGGCGGTATCGACGCGCATGTCGGCTTCATGATCGACAAGCTGACCGCCATGATGATGGTGGTCGTCACCTTCGTGTCGCTGCTGGTGCACGTCTACACCATCGGCTACATGCACGAGGACGACGGCTACCAGCGCTTCTTCAGCTACATCTCGCTGTTCACCTTCTCGATGTTGATGCTCGTGATGAGCAACAACTTCCTGCAGCTGTTTTTCGGCTGGGAGGCGGTGGGCCTGGTTTCGTACCTGTTGATCGGTTTCTGGTTCAAGCGCCCGACCGCGGTGTTCGCCAACCTCAAGGCGTTCCTGGTCAATCGCGTGGGCGACTTCGGCTTCCTGCTCGGCATTGCCGCCGTGCTGCTGATGTTCGGTTCGCTCGACTACGCCACGGTGTTCGCCAACGCGCCGAGCATCGCCGGGACCACGATCTCGATCATCAGCGGCCACGAATGGTCGGTGGCGACGGTGATCTGCATCTGCCTGTTCATCGGCGCCATGGGAAAGTCGGCGCAGGTGCCGCTGCATGTGTGGCTGCCGGATTCGATGGAAGGCCCGACCCCGATCTCCGCGCTGATCCACGCCGCGACGATGGTCACGGCCGGCATCTTCATGGTCGCGCGCATGTCGCCGCTGTTCGAACTGAGCGAGACCGCGCTCAACTTCGTGCTGTTCATCGGTGCGACCACGGCGTTCTTTACCGGCCTGATCGGCATCGTGCAGAACGACATCAAGCGCGTGGTCGCGTACTCGACCCTGTCGCAGCTGGGATACATGACAGTAGCGCTGGGCGTGTCGGCGTATTCGGCGGCGGTGTACCACCTTATGACGCACGCGTTCTTCAAGGCGCTGCTGTTCCTGGCCGCCGGTTCGGTGATCATCGGCATGCACCACGAGCAGGACATGCGCAAGATGGGCGGCCTGCGCAAATACATGCCGATCACCTACATCACCAGCCTGATCGGCACGCTGGCGCTGGTCGGCACGCCGTTCTTCGCCGGCTTCTATTCGAAGGACACGATCATCGAAGCGGCCGCGCACCGTGCCCACGAGAGCGTCGGCTACTTGAACGTCCAGTGGTATGCGTACATGGCTGTACTGCTCGGCGCGTTCGTCACGGCGTTCTACAGCTTTCGCCTGCTGTTCATGACGTTCCATGGCAAGGAGCACTTCCACGACAAGCCGCCGGCCGACTACGTCGCGCCGGAAGCCGACTCGTCCGAGCATGAAGCGGCGTTGGCGCACGAGCACGAGGACGGCGACGACCACGGCCACCACGCGCATACGCCGCACGAATCGCCGTGGGTGGTGACGCTGCCGTTGATCCTGCTGGCGATCCCGTCGATCGTGATCGGCTTCCTCACCATCGGACCGATGCTGTTCGGCACCGATGTGATGGGCCACCACAAGCAGCTGCCGTTCTTCCTGGGTTCGATCGACGTGCCCGCCGCGCGCGACACGATCGGTGCGCTGGCGAAGGAGTTCCACGGCCCGCTGGCGTTCGCGCTGCATGGCTTCAAGGCGCCGGCGTTCTGGTTGGCCTTCGGCGGCTTCGCGCTCGCCACGATCATGTACCTGTGGAAGCCCGAACTCCCGGCGAAAGCGCGCAAGGCACTGGCCTGGCCGGTGCGCATGCTCGAACAGAAGTACGGCATGGACGACCTCTGGATCGACGGCTTTGCCGGCGGCGGCCTGCTGCTCGGCAAGGCTTCGCGCTGGATCGACACCTATGTGATCGACGGCACCGTCAATGCCAGCGCGCGTGTCACCGACCTTTCCGCGCGCCTGGTGCGTCGCGTGCAATCCGGCTATCTCTACCACTATGCCTTCGCGATGATCATCGGCCTGATTGCTCTGCTGGCCGTACTCATCCGTTACTGGCGCTGATACGACAAGGACCCGAGACGTGACTTCCTGGCCCTTGCTGAGCCTCCTGATCTGGCTGCCGATCCTTGGTGGCGTCGGTACCCTCGCGTTCGGCAATGAACGCGCAAACGGCGCGCGCTGGTTTGCCATCGCGACCGCACTGCTGACGCTGGCGCTGAGCGTGCTTCTCTTCACCGGCTTCGACTATGTCGACCCCGGCATGCAGTTCGTCGAGCGGCGCGAGTGGATCACCGCGTACGACATTTACTACCACCTCGGTGCCGACGGCATTTCGGTCGCGCTGATCGGATTGACCACGCTGACTTCGCTGCTGGTGCTGATCAGCGCTTGGGGCTCGGTCGACAAGCGGGTCAGCCAGTACTACGCCGCATTCCTGATCCTCGAAGGCCTGATGGTCGGCGTGTTCAGCGCGTTCGACGCGATGCTGTTCTACGTGTTCTTCGAGGCGATGCTGATCCCGATGTTCCTGATCATCGGCGTCTGGGGCGGCCCGCGCCGGGTGTACGCTTCGATCAAGTTCTTCCTGTACACCTTCCTCGGTTCGGTGTTCATGCTCGTCGGGTTGATCTACCTGTACCTGAAGGGCGGCAGCTGGGCGCTGGCCGACATGTACGCGCTGCCGCTGACCGCGACGGAGCAGATGTGGATCTTCTTCGGCTTCCTGATCGCATTCGCGGTCAAGGTGCCGATGTTCCCGGTGCACACCTGGTTGCCGGACGCACACGTCGAGGCGCCGACCGCCGGCTCGGTGATCCTGGCGGCGATCATGTTGAAGATCGGCGGGTACGGTTTCCTGCGCTTCACTCTGCCGATCGTTCCGGACGCGAGCCAAGAATGGGCCTGGCTGGTGATCGCGCTGAGTCTGATCGCGATTGTCTACGTCGGCCTGGTAGCGCTGGCGCAGGACGACATGAAGAAGCTGATCGCGTACTCGTCGGTGTCGCACATGGGGTTCGTCACCTTGGGCACCTTCATCGCGTTCGCGCTGGTGCGCGACTACGGCAACATGGACGCCGCACGCCTCGGCCTGCAGGGTGCAATGGTGCAGATGATCAGCCACGGCTTCATCTCCGGCGCGATGTTCACCTGCGTCGGCGTGCTCTACGACCGCATGCACAGCCGCATGATCAAGGATTACGGCGGCGTCGCCAATGTGATGCCGTGGTTCGCCACGTTCTTCGTGCTGTTCGCGATGGCCAATTCCGGCTTGCCCGGCACGTCGGGTTTCGTCGGCGAGTTCATGGTGATCCTGGCCAGCTTCCAGACGCATCCGCTGATCGCGTTCGCCGCCGCCACCACGCTGATCGTCGGTGCCGGCTACACGCTATGGCTGGTGAAGCGGGTGATCTGGGGCGAAGTCGGCAACGCGCACGTGGCCGAGCTCGAGGACCTGAATTTCCGCGAAGCCATCGTGCTGGGCGTGTTCGCCGCCGGTGTGCTGGTGCTGGGCATATGGCCCAAGCCGCTGACCGACCTGATGGAGCCATCGATCGCCAACCTGGCGACGCAGATTGCCGCCACGAAGCTCTGAGACGTGATGATGACCCCGACCATGCCATCCGCCGCCGACCTGCTGCCGCTGCTGCCCGAACTGGTGCTCGTCGGTGCCGCTTTCGCGTTGCTGATGCTGGACCTGTTCCTCGATGCGCGGCAGCGCGTCGTCACCCATGTGCTCGCGATCGCGACGATCGTCGTCGTCGTCGCGATGATCGCCATGGGTGTGGGCGGGCAGGGCACGGTGCTCAATGGCATGTTCGTTCGCGACACTGCTGCCGACGTGCTGAAGATCGCGATCGGCATCGTCAGCGTCCTGTCGCTGGTCTACACCTGGCCCTACCTGCGTCAGCGCGGGCTGTACCAGGGCGAGGTCGCGGTGCTGATGCTGTTCGCGGTGGCCGGCATGATGCTGCTGGTCTCGGCCGGCAGCCTGGTGATGATCTACCTGGGCCTGGAGATGCTGGCGCTGTGTTCGTACGCGCTGGTCGCGATCGACCGCGACAGCCCGCTCGCGTCGGAGGCGGCGATCAAGTATTTCGTGCTTGGATCACTGGCGTCGGGCCTGCTGCTATACGGCCTGTCGCTGATCTATGGTGCGACCGGGACGCTCGACCTGGTTACGATCGGTACCGCCGCGCAGGCGGTGACGTCGTCGACGCTGCTGATCACCGGTGTGGTGTTCGTGGTGGCGGGCATCGCCTTCAAGTTCGGCGCGGCGCCGTTCCACATGTGGTTGCCGGACGTCTATCACGGCGCGCCGACTCCGATCACGCTGTTCATCGGCTCGGCGCCGAAGCTGGCCACGTTCGGTATGGCGTACCGCCTGCTCGAGGTCGGCGCCGGTCCGCTCGATGACCGCTGGCGTCTGCTGCTTGCCGGTCTGGCCGTGCTGTCCCTGGCGATCGGCAACCTGACCGCGCTGGTGCAGAGCAACTTCAAGCGCCTGCTTGCGTACTCGACGGTCTCGCACGTCGGCTTCCTCTTCATCGGCCTCGCCGGTGGCGGCGCGCAGGGCATGGCGGCGTCGATGTTCTATGCGATCAGCTATGCGGTGATGTCGGCGGCAGCCTTCGGCGCGATCGTCGTGCTGGCCGGTCGCGGCTTCGAGGCCGACCGCATCGACGACTACAAGGGCTTGAATGCCCGCAGCCCGTGGCTGGCGGGACTGATCATGTGCGTGATGGCGTCGCTGGCTGGCGTGCCGCCGTTCCTCGGTTTCTGGGCCAAGCTCGCGGTCCTGCGCGCCGCGCTGGAAGGCGGGATGCTGTGGTTGGCGATCGTCGGCATCGTGTTCGCGGTGGTGGGCGCGTTCTACTACCTGCGCATCGTCAAGGCGATGTACTTCGACGAGCCTGAAGGCGAGGTCCG
>DASWSX010000030.1:0-7016 GCA_036402435.1 Telluria sp.
TCGGGATTCCGGAAGCGACCGTGCGCACCCGTTATTTCCGGGCCCGCGGCCTGCTGCGCGAAGCCTTGTCGCGCGAGCTCGACGTCGCGCTGGAAGACGCGTTTGCCTTCGATGGCGCGCGGTGCGACCGCATCGTCGCCAACGTGCTGGCAAGGCTGCAACATTGACCCCACCACACCAAGGAGAAAACCATGTCCTTCCTGACTTTCCTCGACGACGTTGCCCAGGGCACGCGCCGTTCCTTCCTTTCCAGATCCGGCCTGCTGCTGTCCGGTGCGGCCGTGGCCCTGCTGGCCGGCGAAGATGCGTTAGCCGCGAAAGAAGGCAAACCGACCGATGACGATGTGCGCATCCTCAACACGGCGCTCGGTGCCGAACTGGAAGCCGTCGCCGCTTACCAGTTGGGTGCCGACAGCGGCTTGCTGCAAAAGCCGGTGCGCGACCTCGCGCTCACTTTCCAGGGCCACCACAAGGAGCACGCCGACGTGCTGGCCAAAGCCATCGCCAGGCTGGGCGGCAAGGCCGTGGCGGCGAAGGAGAAATACACCTTCCCGACCGAGGGCCTGAAATCGCAGGCGGACGTGCTGCGCTTCGCAGCCACGCTGGAGAAGGGCGCGGTCAGCGCCTACCTCGGCGCCGTGCCGCTGTTCGGCAACCGCGAGCTCGCCAAGGCCGCCGCCAGCATCCTGGGCGATGAGGCGATGCATTGGGCTGTCCTGCGCAACGCCCTCGGCGAAGTACCGGTGCCCTCGGCCTTCGTCGCATGATGCGCAGCGCCACCGCCACCGCCGTCGGCGCTGTGCTGGCGCTGGCCGTCGCTGCCCGGGCGGTGGCGGCGCCCGCCGCGCCGGCAGCGTCCAGCGGCAACGCGGCCGCCGGCAAGGTGGTCTACGAACGTTGCCTGGCCTGCCACGCCCTGGCCTACGATCGCACCGGCCCGCGCCACTGCGGCCTGTTCGGCCGCCGCGCCGGCAGCGTGCCTGGCTTCGATTATTCCGACGCGATGCAGCGCTCGCACATCGTCTGGGATGAAAAGACCCTCAACCTGTTCCTGGCCGACCCGCTCCGGACGGTGCCAGGCACCAGCATGGGCTATGCCGGCATCAAGGACCGCGCGGAACGCGCGGACCTGATCGCCTACCTGAAGCAAGCCTGCCCCCGCTAAGCCCGCGCGCCGGATTTTGCGGTATGCTCGCGGCATGAGCAATGCATTGCAGCGCCTGCCGGACCTGTTGCTGGACGCCGTCTTCATGGTGGACGAGGGCGGCCGCATCGTCTTCGTCAATCCGGCCTGCCGCGCGATCTTTGGCTATGCGCCGGAAGAAATGATCGGCCGCATGATCCTCGACTTCATCCACCCGGCCGACAAACAGCGCACTGTGGCGGAAATGGGACATGTCCTCAGCGGCCGTCCCGGCCTCGGTTTCGAAAACCGCTACTTGCGCAAGGATGGCAGCGTGGCCCACATCATGTGGACCGCGCGCTGGTCGCCGGAAGACCGTTTGCGCATCGGCGTCGCGCGCGACATCAGCGAACGCAAACGTGCCGAAGAGCGCCAGGCCGGCATGCTGGCGCTGGCCACCGCCGCCCATGGCGCCGCATCGCTGTCCGAACTGTTCAGCGCCTTCGACGGCATCCTGCAAGGCATGTTGCCGGTGCGCGGCATGGTGGCCGTGCTGCAGCCCGGCGAACGCCTGGCCTATGCCAGCTCGCGGCCGGACGCGGCGCCGTCCGACGCCACCGGCTGGCATCACCTCACCTTGTCGGCGTCGGGCATCGGATTTGGCGAATTGCGCCTGGACCTGGGCAAGCACGGCACGCTGTCGGCGAAGGAAATCGATTTGCTGGCATTTGCCGCGGGACAGGCCGGCGCCGTCATCGAGCGCCTGGCACTGCACGCCGACCTGGCCCACGCCGCGCGTTACGACGAATTGACCGGCTTGCCGAACCGCAGGCTGTTCCAGGACCGCATCCTCTCCGCCATCGCGCGCTGCCGCCGCGGCCAGTCGCGCGGCGCCCTGCTGTTCATCGACCTGGACGACTTCAAGCTGGTGAACGACGAGCATGGCCACCTCGCTGGCGACCAGCCGCTGCAAGCCATCGCGCGCCGCATCACCTCCTGCGTGCGCGAAGCCGACACGGTGGCCCGCATCGGCGGCGATGAGTTCGTGGCCTTGCTGGAAAACGTTGCCGACCTGGCGCAAGCCGAAGCGGTGGCCAGCAAGATCCGGCAAGTGATCGCCACCCCGCTGGTGCAGGGCGGGCGCATCCTGCAGCCGCATGCCAGCATCGGCATCGCCCTCTATCCCGAGCACGGGGAAGCCATCGACCAGCTGATGCGCCACGCCGACCAGGCCATGTACGCCAGCAAAGCCGCGCGCAAGGCGGCCACCGCTTGAGTCGCGGCGGGCCCGCTAGGCTAGGCACGGGCGCCGGGAACCGGGCGACGGCCGGGCTTCGAAGCGGAAGGCGCTGACCGACTCGGCCAACAGGACGGCTTGCTGCTGCATCGCGTCGGATGCCGCGGCAACTTCTTCCACCACGGCGGCATTCTGCTGCGTGACCTGGTCCATCTCGGCAATGGCCTGGTTGACCTGCTCGATGCCGGCGCTTTGTTCTTCGCTGGCCGCCATGATTTCCGCCATGATGCCGGTGACGCGATCGACGCTGGCCACCACCTGATCCATCGTGGCTCCCGCCTGGGCAACCAGCGTGCTGCCACGCTCCACCTGATCGACCGAGCTGTCGATCAGGTGCTTGATGTCCCTGGCCGCCGTGGCGGAGCGCTGCGCCAGGTTGCGCACTTCGGCGGCCACCACGGCGAAGCCGCGCCCTTGTTCGCCGGCGCGCGCCGCTTCCACGGCGGCGTTCAGCGCCAGGATGTTGGTCTGGAAGGCGATGCCGTCGATGACCGCAATGATCTCCGCGATCTGGCGCGACGAGGCCTGGATGGTTGCCATCGTACCGACCACCTGCGCCACCACCGCACCGCCATGTGCGGCCACGCTGGACGCCGACTGGGCCAGCGTGTTGCCCTGGCGTGCACTGTCGGCATTTTGCCGTACCGTCGAGGTGAGACGCCCCATCGACGCGGCAGTTTCCTGCAGGGCGGCAGCCTGCTGTTCCGTGCGCGAGGAAAGGTCCAGGTTGCTGCCCGCAATTTCGGCGGAAGAGGCGGCGATGGCATCCGTGCCCGCGCGCACCTGGCGCACGATCTGCAACAGGCTGTCGCGCATGGCCTTCATGGCGAACAGCAGGCTGGCCTGGTCGCCGTCCCTGGTCTGCACAGGCTTGGCCAGGTCGCCGGTGGCGATGCGTTGCGCGATGTCGACGGCCTGCTCCGGCTCGCCGCCGATCGAGCGTTCGATATGGCGGATCACCAGGGCGATGATGGCGGTCAGCGCGACGCCGATCACGGCCAGCAGGATGCCCGCGCGCCAGAGGTCCTGGCGGAACGCTTGCTCCAGGTCGTCGAGGTAGACCCCGGTCATGAACGTCCAGTCCCACGGTTTATAGGTCAGGATGTAAGAGCCCTTGGGGAATGCCAGCTTCTGGTCGGGGTGGCCTGGCTTGGGCCACACGTATTCGAGCCAGCCTTCGCCGGCGCCTTTGGCAATGGCCGCCACGTTGACGAAGAGGTGCTGTCCCGCCAGGTCCTGGAAGCCGGACATGTCCCTGCCCGACAGCTCGGACTTAATGGGGTGCATCAGCATGGTCGGGTGCGAGTCCAGCACCGTGATATAGCCGTCTGCCCCATAGCGCATGGCTTTCACCCGGGCCAGCGCTTGCTGCTTCGCTTCGGCCAGGGGCATGGCACCCGCGCTCGCCAGGGCGGCGTATTCCTTCACGGTGGACATGCCAACGTCGGCGGCAAACTTCAATGCGATCCGGCGTTCTTCGAACCGGCGCGCCTTGGTCTGGAAAATGTTGACGGTGGTGACGCTTAGCAGGCAGAGCCAACTGATGATCAATGGGATAAGAAGCTTGCGGCGCAAAGTCAATTTCAATTTTATATTCCCTGTATCGTTATTTTGCGGCAGCGAGTCTACGAATTTTTGGCCGCTGCCGAAATCAGGAAATTCCGAAATCGTCCAATAGGGAATGTCTTACCTCATTTCAAGGAAACCCTGATAGCGCGCGCTCCAGCGCGCTGCTACCTTCGCCCATTTTGGTTGGCCGCCGGCCAATCGCATCCATGAAATGGGGAGCCAACGATGCGGAGCAATTTGCCAGTGACGAATGTCGAATACATCCTGAACGACCATGAAACCGTCGTCTCCGAGACGGATTTGCAGGGCAACATCACGTATGTCAACCAGGACTTCATCAACATCAGCGGATTCTCGGCAGATGAATTGCTGGGAGCGCCGCAGAATATCGTGCGCCATCCGGACATGCCGGCGGAAGCGTTTGCCGATTTCTGGCGCACCATCAAAAGTGGCAAAGCCTGGACTGGACTGGTCAAGAACCGCTGCAAGAACGGCGACCATTATTGGGTCGAAGCAAACGCTGCACCGATGCTGGAGAACGGCAAAGTGGTCGGCTATACCTCAGTGCGGGTCAAGCCGAGCCGGGAGCAGGTGGCCGCGGCCGAGCAGGCTTACCGCGAAATCCGCCGTGGCAGCACACGGCTGGAGGTGCGCGAGGGCGCCGTGGTGGGCCGTTCGCTGGCCCAGCGCGTGCGGGCGGCGGCCCGCATCTCGATCCGCAGCCGCATCGTGCTCTTTTCCAGCGTGCCGGTACTGCTGTTCGCGGCGCTGCTGGCCTGCCTGGCGCGCGGGGCTGCGCCCATCGATGCCTGGGCGGGTGCGGCATGCGTGGCCGGGATATTGTCGGCTGGGATATTCGGCTACGCGCTCGACCGCGCCACCGTGGCGCCGCTGGAACGCGTCCGGCAGGACATCGAACGCATGAGCGCCGGCGACCTGTCCGGCAAGATCGCGGCGGAGGGCAATGACGAGCATACCCGGCTGGTGCAGTCGCTGCGCGTCCTGCAAACCAATGTGAAGCTGCTGGTCGGGAAGATCAAGGAGTCGACGGGCGTGGTCAACCATGGTGCGCGCGAGATCGCAGCCGGTAATACCGACCTGTCAGCGCGCACCGAATCACAGGCCAGTTCGCTGCAGGAAACGGCCGCTTCGATGGAAGAATTGACTGGCACCGTGAAACAGAACGCGGACAATGCGCGCGAGGCCGACCGTCTGGTCGCCGGCGCTTCCGCCCTCGCAGCCCGGGGCGGCGCGGCGGTAGACCAGGTGGTGGGCACCATGGCCTCGATCCGCGAAAGCTCGCACAAGATCGTCGACATCATCGGCGTCATCGATGGCATCGCGTTCCAGACCAATATCCTGGCACTGAACGCAGCCGTGGAAGCGGCGCGCGCGGGCGAGCAGGGCCGCGGCTTTGCCGTCGTGGCCAGTGAAGTGCGCAGCCTGGCGCAGCGCTCGGCCGAGGCGGCGAAAGAAATCAAGGCGCTGATCGGCAATGCGGTGGACAAGGTGGAAGCCGGCAGCGGACTGGTCGGCACCGCGGGCCGGACGATGGAAGAAATCGTCGCCTCGGTGCAGCAGGTGGCCGGCTATATGGCCGACATCTCAGCGGCCAGTGAGGAGCAGCGGCATGGGATCGAACTGGTCAGCCGGGCCGTCAGCCGGATGGATGACGTCACGCAGGAAAATGCGGCGCTGGTCGAGCAGTCGGCCGCCGCCGCGCAGGCCATGCAGAACCAGGCGCTGCATCTGGCGCAACTGGTCGATTCCTTCAAACTGACCGCGGAGGGGGCTGCGCCGGCAGTGCGGCGCCAGGCGACACGCCTGTCCGCCTGACCCGGCCACCCGCTGGGCCGGGGTCGGATCAGAAGATTTCGAACTCTTCGCTAGCGGCTGCTTGCCGGGCCAGCATCTTCACCGGCGCCGCCTGTGGCGCGGGCGGCGCGGCGTGGCCATAGCGCTGCTGCAGCGTCGCACTGCCGCCAGGGCGGTCGCCGTCGGCCAGCTTGAAGCGGCCCACCGCTTGCATCAGCTGGCCGGCCTGGTCCTGCAGCGAGGCGGCGGCGGCGGCCGCTTCCTCCACCAGCGCGGCATTTTGCTGCGTCACCTGGTCCATCTGGCCGATGGCCTGGTTGACTTGCTCGATGCCGGCGCTCTGCTCCGCGCTGGCCGCCGTGATCTCGGCCATGATGTCGGTCACGCGCGCGATGCCGGCGACGATGTCGCCCATCGTGGCGCCGGCCTGGTCGACCAGCTTGCTGCCGGCTTCGACCTTGTCCACCGAGTCGCCGATCAGGAGCTTGATTTCCTTGGCGGCGGCGGCACTGCGCTGCGCCAGGTTGCGCACTTCCGACGCCACGACGGCAAAGCCGCGTCCCTGCTCGCCGGCGCGCGCCGCTTCCACGGCCGCGTTCAGCGCCAGGATATTGGTCTGGAAGGCGATGCCGTCGATGACGCCGATGATGTCGGAAATCTTGTTGGCCGACGCGTTGATCGAACCCATGGTGTCCACCACTTGCGCCACCACGTCGCCACCCTTGCGCGCCACTTCCGACGCCGCCGCCGCCAGGTGGTTGGCCTGGCGCGCATTGTCCGCATTCTGGCGCACCGTGGCGGTCAGTTCCTCCATCGAGGAGGCGGTTTCCTCCAGCGAGCCGGCCTGCTGTTCGGTGCGCGAGGACAAGTCCTGATTGCCGGACGCGATCTGCCCCGCAGCCGCTGCAATGGTCGAGGTGCCCTGGTGCACCTGGCCGACGATGCCGAGCAGGTTGTCGTTCATGTTCTTCAGGGCTTGCAGCAGTTGGCCGGTTTCATCCCGGCTGCTGACTTCGATGCGGCTGGTCAGGTCGCCGGAGGCCACGGTCTGGGCCACCTCGAGTGCGGTCGCGATCGGGCGGGTGATGGAGCGGGTGACGTAGTAGGCGTAGCCGATCCCGATCAGCAGGGCGCCGGCCAGCAGGCCGGCCATCAGGTCGCGGCCCGTATGGTAGTCTGCCTGCGCCGCGATCGACGCTTGTTTGGCCTGGT
>DASWSX010000031.1:0-5060 GCA_036402435.1 Telluria sp.
AACCAGCTGATCCATGCATACAACCCGTGGGTTCCGCTGACGCACCCGATCTCGGCCGACATCCGCCACCCGTGGCTTAAAAACTACAAGCGCCACCCGGTGGAGTTCACTCCGTGGCGCTATCTGCAGCTAGACCTTGCGCAACGCGACCGCCTCGGTAGAATAGCCCGCTAATGTTGCAAGGCAATACATTCCCGTAAGTTATGGTTGCCGCTGGATATTTCATTGGCAGCGACGTATTGCTACGCTTACTCTGAAACGACCAAAAATGTAATGCGAAGCACATTACCGATACGCGCTTGCCCGGCGAGCGTGTGAGACCCCAACGAGGAGAGAACCTTGAAGTTGAAGAAGATTGCGCAATTGATCGCCCTGATCGGCGTTGTAGGCCCGGCGCTGGCGCAGGATGTACCCCAACAAATTATCCAGCGCGTCGAAATCACCGGCAGTAGCATCAAGCGCATTGCCAAGGAAGGCGCACTGCCGGTTGAGGTCATCTCCCGCAAGCAGCTCGAAGAGCAGGGCATCGTTAATGCCGAGCAGCTGATCGCCACCCTGAACGTCAACGGCAACGGTTCCGACAACCTGGCGAGTAACGCCGACGTCACCTCCGGTTCGCAGCGCGGCAACAACGGCGCATCGTCGGCCAACCTGCGCGGCCAGGGCGCCGACAGCACGCTGATCCTGCTCAACGGCCGCCGCGTGGCGACCCACGGCATGAAAGGCTCGGCGGTCGACCTGAACTCGATCCCGTTCGCGGCAGTGGACCGGGTCGAAGTGCTGAAAGACGGCGCTTCGGCCATTTACGGTACCGACGCCATCGGCGGCGTGATCAACTTCATCCTCAAAAAGAATTACAAGGGCCTGGAAGCCCAGCTGTTCACCGACGTGACCGAAGCCGGCGGCGCCGAGATCGGCCGCCTGCAGATCACCGGCGGTTTCGGCGACCTGGCTGAACAGGGCTACAACGTGCTGCTCGCAGCATCGACCAGCGAAAACAAGGCACTGCGCGGCGACCAGCGCGACTTCGTCAACACGTTCCAGCCTGACCGCGGCCTGTCGGTCGATACCCGCGGCGCACCGCACGCCAACGTGTTCGCCACGTCGCTCGGCGACACCATCCTGAGCCGCCGCAGCAACACCGGCCCAGTCCTGCCGGGCACGACCCAGGCCTACAGCGGCATCAGCATCCTCGACCTGCCCGGCGGCGCCGGCTGCAACTCGATCGACGGCATGGGCGCCTACGACGAGAAACTGTGGGATACCGCCAGCGCCGGCTTTGGTTGCGCATGGGATACCGGCCGCGCAGCCGTGCTGCAGCAGCCAGTTAAGAACAGCAATTTCGTCGCGCGTGCAACGTTCCGCGCTGGCGAGCACGAATTGTTCGCCGAAGCGGTCGGTTCGCAAACCGAGGTAGCAAAACGCTTCTCGCCAAACCAGATTTCGCCAAGCAGCAGCACCTTCAACGCCAGTTCGTTCTACCCGAGCACCGGCGCGGCTTACAACGAGGTGTTCAACAGCATTGCCAAGGTGTTTCCTTCGATTGAAGCCAACCGCGGCTTGCCGATCGCTTACCGCTGGCGCTGCATGGAGTGCGGCAATCGCGAAATCGTTACCGAAAGCAAAGCCGGCCGCCTGCAGCTGGGCGCCGATGGCCCGCTGGCGATTGGCAGCTACGCCTTCGACTACAAGGTCGGCCTGTCGCGCGCTTTCTCCGAGTCGGAGTCGGCGCTCGGTTCGGGCTACCAGTACACGGCAGCGCTGCGTGACGCGCTGGGCAGCGGCCTCATCAACCCGTTCCTGAAGGCCGGCGAGACCCAGTCGCAAGCCGCGCTCGACCTGATCCGGGGCGCTTCGGCTGCAGGCGTTGTCCTGTACGGCGGCAAGACCATCCTGACCTCGTTCGATGCGGCGCTGTCGGGCGAAGTCTACAGCCTGCCTTCCGGCCCTGTGCTGATGGCAATCGGTACCGACCTGCGCAAGGAAGAGTACGAGTTCAACGGCGACCGCCGCGCCGCCAGCGAGCGTCCGGCCATCCTGAACGCAGCGTTCGACGACGCCAATGCGCTGCCAAACGTCAGCCGCAACATCAAGGCCGTGTATGCCGAAGTGATTATCCCGGTCACCAAGGATCTCGAACTCAACGCCGCCGTACGGCGCGACGACTACTCCGGTTTCGGCAGCACGGTGAACCCGAAGGTGTCGTTCCGCTATCAGCCGACCGAGCAACTGCTGTTCCGCGGTTCGTACAACGAAGGTTTCCGCGCGCCGTCGTTCAACCAGCTGTTCAACGGCGTGACGGAATCGCCTTACACCGGCAAGGATCTGGCTGACCCGGCCAAGTGCCCTGGCGGCAAGGTCGACAGCGCCAAGCCGGGCTGCGAATCGGTTACCCCGAACATCTTCACTGGCGGCAAATCGACGCTGGGCCCTGAAACCGCAAAGCAAGCTTCGGTGGGCGTCGTGTTCGAGCCGGTACGTAACTTCTCGACCAACCTGGACATCTGGGAAATCCGCCGCTACGACACCATCAAGTCGGTCGGACTGGCCGACATGCTGGCCAACTACCCGTTGTTCACGGAGCAGTTCCTGCGCGATCCGAACGGCAACCTGGCGTTTATCGACCAGCGCTGGGTGAATGCGGGCGAATCGATCACGCGCGGCATCGAAGCCGGTGCACGCACCAGCGGCAAGGCTTGGGAAGGCAACTGGACCGCCGGCATCGACGGATCCTACCTGCTGGAGAAGAAAAGCCGCGCCCTGGCCAACGCAGCATTCGGCAAGAGTGAAGTGGGCCTGTTCACCTTCACCGGCGATCTCGGCCTGAAGTGGAAGCACACCGCCTACGTCAGCTACAAGAAGGGCGACTGGAGCGGCCTGTTCCAGAACATCTACCGTCATGGCTACATGGACCAGGTGCTGCCGGGCGTTGCCAGCGGCAAGGTCACCCCGAGCAACTACAATGCAAAGGTGGATCCTTACTCGATCTTCCACACCAGTGTTTCGTACTCGGGCATCAAGAACCTGACGCTGACCGCCGGCATCAAGAACATCTTCGACGAAGATCCACCGTTTGCGATCACCTATGACAGCAACACCGGCGCCGGCAGCTCGTGGGAACCACGCGTAGCCGATCCGCGCGGCCGTTCGTTCACCTTCACCGCGAACTACAAGTTCCTCTGATAACGACGGCGTAGCGGCCCGTTGCGGGGAGGCGTAAGCTTCCCCTCAACGGGCTTTTTTCATATGAGGATTGAAATCCAGATGGCCCCAAGCGACAAGATCAGCCGGCGTAGTTTCGGCGCCCTGGTGGCCGCCGCTGTCGCACTGCCCGCCTCGGCCCAGGCGCGGGGCAAGCGCCCAACACGACCCATGAAACAAGCACTGATCAAACCACCACGCCTGCACAAGGGCGACGTCGTCGGCCTGATAGCACCGGGCGGGCGCACCAACGACGAGTCGATCGAAAAGGCGGTACGCAATATCGAGGCGCTCGGGTTCCGCGTCAAGCTGGGGAAGAACCTGCGCGCCGTGCATGGCAATTACGCCGGCTCGGTGCAGCAGCGCGTGGCCGACCTGCATGCCATGGTCCAGGACCCGGAAGTGAAGGCGATGTGGTGCATCCGCGGCGGTTCCGGCTGCATCTCGATCCTGTCCTCGCTCGACTACAAGCTGGTGCGCGCGAATCCGAAGGTGTTGCTGGGCTACTCCGACATCACGGCGCTGCACATGGCGTTCTACCGCCACGCGGGGCTGGTGACGTTCCACGGGCCGGTGGCCATTTCAGGGCCGTCCGACTACGCGCGCGAGCACATGCTGGCGGTGCTGATGGACCCGCAGCCGACATACACCATCCCGATGGCGCTGGAGAACAGCCGGCGCGCGCTGGACGAACCGCACTTCGCCATGCGCACGGCGACGCATGGACAGGCCACCGGCCCGCTGATCGGCGGGAACCTGAGCCTGGTCAGCGCGCTGGCCGGCACACCGTACGCGGCCGATTTCAAGGACGCGATCCTGTACCTGGAAGAGGTGAACGAGGAGCCGTACCGGATCGACCGCTGGATGACGCAGCTCGACCTGGCGGTCGGCTTCAGCAAGGCGGCCGCCGTGATGATCGGGATCTGCGACGAATGCGTGCCCGAGGATCCGGAGCTGTCGTTGACGCTGCAGGAAACGCTCGACCTGCACCTCAAGCCCCTGATCATACCTGCGGTCAGCGGCTACTCGTTCGGGCATATCCGCCACCAGTTCACGATACCGGTCGGCGTGATGGCGCGCCTCGATACCGAGCGCCAGACGCTGACGCTGCTCGAGCCGGCGGTGCTTTAGCGCGTCATCAGGATGATGGCGATCGTCGCCAGCGCCCCGCCCGACATGCATCCAAACGCGAAGGCCAGTGCGACGGCCGTTTCCTTGCTTCTGCTTTTCTTCATATCAGTCCTAAAGGTCAGTGCGAGACAATCCTGGACAGCACCGAAAACGCCGGCGCCGTTTGCGACTGTTCCAGCAGGATGGTCAGTTCGGAGTACGTGCACATCATGTTCGTGACGCTGATCTTGTCCCACGCGAGCTTCTTGAGCACCGCGTGGTAAATCCCGGGCGTCTTCTGCGTGTCGGGATTGAGGCGCAGGGTCAGCGCCGTCAGGTTGTCGACCCGCGCCAGCAGGCGCTCGCCGGCGAATGCGTCCTCCACCAGGTGGAGCAGCGAGCCGCTGGACACCACCAGCACCTCATGCACGCCGCGCGTCACCGTGACGACCATGCCGGGGAACGGCTCGGCCAACGCCAGCAGCCGGCGCTGGCATTCATTGCTGTTGTCGGACAGGCGGTAGGTCGAGATGGTCAATTCGGTGCGCGTGGTCAGTTCGCCCGAACGCGGCGTGATCAGCACCGGCAGCGCCTTGTCCGGCGGGGGCAGGCGCTCGGACACGCGCCGCAGCGCCATCACCACGGCAGCCTGGCCGACCGGCTTCCACAGGTCGGATTCAAGCTGCGGGCGAAGCTGGCGCGCCAGTTCCGACAGGTTGATCAGGCCCAGCGCCATCCCTTCGGTCAGG
>DASWSX010000032.1:0-13770 GCA_036402435.1 Telluria sp.
CGTTGTTTCTGACTGGAACATGCCAAACATGGACGGCCTGACCATGCTGCAGAACATTCGTGCCGATCCGGCACTGGCCAAGCTGCCGGTGCTGATGGTGACTGCCGAAGCGAAGAAGGAAAACATCATTGCCGCGGCCCAGGCCGGCGCCAATGGCTACGTGGTCAAGCCGTTCACGGCCGCGACGCTGGATGAAAAGCTGAACAAGATTTTCGAGAAGCTCGGGGCTTAAGATGGTTGAGCACAATGCCGTGAACGCGAGCAGCGCGATCGGCGCCGACGCAGGCGAGGCCGGCGCGCACGACGAGTTCATGAGCCGGATCGGCCACATGACGCGCACCTTGCACGACAGCCTGCGCGGCCTGGGCCTGGACAAGCTGATCGAAAAAGCCGCCTCCGACATCCCGGACGCGCGCGACCGCCTCGACTACGTTGCGCGGCTGTCCGAACAGGCTGCGCAAAAGGTGCTGAACGCAACCGACGCAGCAAGCCCGCTGCAGGACAGCATCATCGCCGGCGCCAACTCGCTGGCCCCGGCCTGGCAGGCGCTGCTCGACGACCCGTCGGCCGACCCGAAGCTGCGCGAACTGGCCCGCCAGAGCATCGCCCAGCTCGAGCAATCGAAAGCTGCGGCCAACGGCACCAAGGGGCACCTGATGGACATCATGATGGCCCAGGACTTCCAGGACCTGACCGGCCAGGTGATCACGCGTGTGACCTCGATCGCCCAGAACCTGGAACAGCAACTGGTACAGCTGCTGGTCGATTTCGCCCCGGCCGAGGTCAAGCGCGAGTTCGACAACGGGCTCATGAACGGCCCGCAAATCAACCCGACCGGGCAGGACGTGGTGTCCAACCAGGGCCAGGTCGACGATTTGCTCGACAGCCTGGGCTTCTAAGTGAGCGGCGGGCACCCGTCCGCCAAGCTCGACCATTAGCATCACTGGCGAACCAACACACATGCATCAAACAAACTTTATCGTACGTGAACCGCTGCTCGACCCGAAGCAGCGCGTGATTGGTTATGAGCTTTCGTGGCAGCATCACGAAGGCCAGACGCCGACTGACGCCGAACTCGAAGCGCTGATCGGCTTTGTTGCCGAGCACGTCAACGACGACGACGACGGCTGGCTGCTGCGCGACAAGATCCTGTTCCTCGACGCGGTACCTGCGATGCTGTCGACCGACGCGCTGCACCACATGCCGCCGGAACGCACGGTGCTGACCTTGAAGGCATCCGACCTGGCCGACCCTGATACGCTGGCGGCGGTGCAAGGTTTGCGCGCGGGCGGCGTCGGCATCTCGGTGCGCGACGGCGACCTGGCCCACCTCGGCAAGAACGTCGGCATGAGCGCCTCGTACGTCGAAGTGCGCTTTTCGGGCGCCGACGTGGCGGCGCAGGCGCGCACCTACGCGGCGCTGAAGCAATCGTCGGTCCGCATGGTAGGGCGTCCGGTTACGACCTGGGCCGATTTCGACGCCTGCGCCGCGCTCGGGCTCGACGCGTTTGTCGGCAAGCTGCACCTGACGCCGCGTCCGGGCACGCCGGTCAAGGGCATGAATCCGGCCCAGACGATCATCCTGCAGCTGATGCAGATGGTGCAAAACAACGAAGACATCCCGAAGATCGAAGGCGTGCTCAAGCGCGACCCTGCGCTCTCGTACAAGCTGCTGCGCTTCATCAACACGGCGGGTTTCGGCGCCGGGCGCGACATCCAGTCGCTGCGCCAGGCGATCACGATGCTCGGCTACGCGCCGCTGTACCGCTGGCTGACGCTGCTGCTTGCCACGGCGAGCACCAGTGGCTACTCGCCGGTGCTGATGGAAACGGCGGTCGTGCGCGGCCGCCTGGCCGAGCTGCTTGGGCAAAAATTCCTGCCGCGTGGAGAAGGGGAGAACCTGTTCGTCTGCGGCATGTTCTCGCTGCTTGACCGCCTGCTCGGCCTGCCGATGAAGGAAGTGCTGGAAACGATCCAGCTGCCGGACGAAGTGGTGCGCGCGCTGCTGACGCGGGGTGGCATGTACGGCCCGTACCTGGCGCTGGCCGAAGCCTGCGAGCTGAATTCGAACCTGGTGTCGTCGCTGGCCTCGTCGCTGAACATCAGCCCCGAGGAAGTGAACAAGATGCACCTGCAAGCCTTAGCCTGGGCCCAGAACGTTACCGCTTAAAAATCAGTTACCCAAAAATCGGGGTCAGACCACCATATTCCGGAACATTGCGTTTTATGGTGGTCAACGTGACCCGGTCTGACCCCGATTTTGCTTTTGGAACATTGGCGGTTAGCTAGATTTCGAGGTTGTCGATCAGGCGGGTGGTGCCGAGCTTGGCGGCGGCGAGCACGACCAGCGGCGCGCCTTGCGCCAGGTCGCCGGCCGACGGCGGCTGCAAATCCATCTGCCTGCGGATCGAGATGTAGTCCGGTTTCCAGCCGCGCGACGCGAGCTGGTCCATCGCCGCATGCTCGAGCTTGAACACGTCGAGGTGGCCGGCACGTACTTCGTCCGCCACCGAGGTCAGCGCGCGGTACAGCGCCGGCGCTTCGGCCCGTTCGTCTTGTGACAGGTACATGTTGCGCGACGAGAGCGCGAGGCCGTCGTCCGCACGCCAGGTTTCGGCCGCAATGATCTGCGTCGGCAGCGCGAACTGGCGCGCCATGTTGCGAACGATCATCAGCTGCTGGTAGTCCTTCTTGCCGAACACGGCCACCTTCGGCTGCACGCAGGAGAACAGCTTCAGCACGACCGTCGACACGCCGGTAAAGAAGCCGGGGCGGAATTCGCCTTCCAGCGTGTTGCCTAGCCCATCTGGCGGGCTGACGCGGAATTCCTGCGGCTCCGGGTACAGTTCCTTCTCGGTCGGCGCAAACAGCACGTACACGCCTTCCTTCTCCAGCTTCTCCACGTCGGCCTGGAAGGTGCGCGGGTACTTGTCGAAGTCTTCGTTCGGGCCGAACTGCAGGCGGTTGACGAAGATCGAGGCCACCACCGGGTCGCCGTGCTTGCGCGCGAGCCGCATCAGCGACAGGTGGCCTTCGTGCAGGTTGCCCATGGTCGGCACGAACGCCGTGCGCAGTTGCCCGCTCAGCTGGTCACGCAGTTCTTCAATGGTGGAGACGATTTTCATGTAGTGCACATCCTAAAACAATATTGGTGCGGCCTTATGCCGGGGAATAGGCCAGCCGCACATAGATCGGCGCGAATGGTTCGGCCTGGGTTATTTCAATCAAGGTTTCCTTGGCCAGTTCGAGCATCGCAACAAAGTGTACGACGACAATCGGAACACTGCCCTGGCCGTCGAATAAATCGGCAAACTCGACAAAACGCGCGGACTGCAGCTGGCGCAGGATCGATGTCATGTGCTCGCGCACCGACAGTTCCTGGCGGCTGATCCGGTGGTGCTGGGTCAGCTTCGCGCGCTTGAGCACGTCCATCCATGCGCGCTGCAAATCGCCCACGTCGACATCCGGAAACGCCGGCACCGAGCTTTGCTCGACGAACAGCTCGGGCCGGATGAAGTCGCGGTCCAGCTGCGGCACGGCGTTCAGGTCGTAGGCGGCGAGCTTGATTTGTTCGTATTCGAGCAGGCGGCGCACCAGTTCGGCACGCGGGTCGCCGGCTTCGTCGTCGCCTTCGGTCTTGCGCTGCGGAAGCAGCATGCGCGACTTGATCTCGATGAGCATCGCCGCCATCAGCAGGTACTCGGCGGCTAGCTCCAGGTTGTGCAGGCGAATCTGGTCGACATACTTCAGGTATTGCAGGGTGACCTGCGCCATCGGAATGTCGAGGATGTTGAAGTTTTGCTTGCGGATCAGGTACAGCAGCAGGTCGAGCGGCCCTTCGAAGGCGTCGAGGAAGATTTCGAGCGCGTCGGGCGGGATGAACAGGTCCGTCGGCATGCGCAGCAGCGGCTCGCCGTACAGGCGCGCTACGGCCGCATCAGGTACGGCTGCCTGCTCCGGCGCAGCGGCGGCGCCGGCGTCCGGATCAGCCACGGTCGCGGCGAGCGCGCCGC
This sequence comes from Telluria sp., assembly GCA_036402435.1. Classification (GTDB taxonomy): domain Bacteria; phylum Pseudomonadota; class Gammaproteobacteria; order Burkholderiales; family Burkholderiaceae_D; genus Telluria_A. The sequence goes on from DASWSX010000032.1 coordinate 4,013, forward strand.
CTGCCGCGTCTGTCGACATGGTCGGTTCGGTCAGAGCTTGTTCTGGTACACGTACGGCTGCTGCTTGACCCGCGAATCAGCGCGGCGTTCCTGCTCGTTCAAGGTGATGGGCGCCTTGTCCCACAGCAGGGCGCGGCCTTCGCGCTGGCCTTCTTCGATGCCGGGATTCTTGGCCTTCAGTTCATTGATGAACTTGGTGTGGTCGGATTCGTACAGGCTGAATTGTTTGGAGAGTTTCATATGTGCAATAGTGAGCGAACACCTTATTTTAACGCGTTTCCGTGGGGGCAGAGAATCGGCGGGGCGCCGATGGCACCCCGCGCAACACAATCCCGCTTTAGTCCGGATGCAGCGCGTTGAGCTTCCTGGCGATGATGTCGTGGTTCAGCCACAGCACCGGGCCGATTTTCTCGGCGGCGCCATGGAACATCAGCGGGCCGGCACTTTCCAGCACGAGCGAGCTCAGGTGGTCGGTGATCAGTTCCTTGCGGTCCTTGTGCATCTTGGTGATGTCTTCGGAAGTGCCGATCATCACTTCAGCCAGTTCCGGCGTGTTGTCCATCGGCCAGGCGCCGAAATTGCGGAAGGTGGCGCTGGTGGCGTCGTTGTTGTACCTCTCGATCATGGCCAGCAGGCTGTCGAGCGAGGTGCCTTCTTCGAGCAGGCTTTCGCAGATCTTCCACTGCTGGTCGGCCCAGGCGCCGCCGCCTTCTTTTTTCAGCGCTTTCAGCAGCGGGAACAGCGACAGCTCGACGCCGACGAAAATGTCCGACGAGTTGGTGCGGATTTCCGGGCAGTTGAAAACGGTTGCGGCAACGCCTTGCTTCCACGCGGCTTCCGCCACGCTTTCCAGGCGCATCTTGGCGTAGCCCTGGGTGTAGTTGGTGTAGGTCTGCCACTGGTACTTGCCGTCGATCAGGATCTCGGTGCCGTGGTAGCCGTAGGCCGTGTAGCGGACCTGGCCGCCGGCGCGCTCGAGGCGTTCGCGGATGGCGGCGCTGCCGGTGATCAAGTGCTGCAGCGTGTTGGCGGTGACTTCATCGAAGTTCATCAGGATCAGCTTGCCCAGGTCGCTGTCGAGCAGGGCGCGCGAGGACATGAAGCGCTCGCCGCGGCCTTTGTAGATGCGGTTGGCAATGGCCAGGAAGGCCTTGATCTTCGGGATGCCGCCGGCCATCGTGTGGGCGAAGAAGGCGTTGGCGCCGTCCGGGATCAGCTTGTCGATTTCCTGCATGACCTGGGACACCGAGCTGGTGAAGCGCTTGACGCCCGCTTCGCGGCAGCGCTCGATCGCGGCCCAGTCGAGCTTTTCGTCCTGCCAGCCCTTGAGCGTGATGCCCGACAGCAGTTCGGTCGGGTTCTTTTCGCCTTCCGGCGCATCCATGTCGAAACCGGCCATCAGCGGCACGTTGATGATCCGTCCGCCCAGCTTTTCCTCGGCTTCCGCGTGCTCTTCGGCCGTCAGCGCGCGCAGCTTGCCTTCGTCGTCGCGGCGGCCGACAGTGATGCCGACGATGGTCATGCCTGCGGCACGTGCTTCGTCGATCAGGCCGTTCACGTAGCCGCGGCCGAACAGCTCGCCGAACAAGACGAACACGTCGCCCTTTTTGTACAAGTTGGCGTGCGGGATGTGCCTCAGGGAAGTCAGGTCGGTCATAAGGTTTTCGATCACTTATTAATGATTTTTAGGACGCCCGGACTCATGGCCCGGGCGGCTTAGTACAAATAATATTTACCGCTTAGCTGATGCGCATGCCAGGTTGCGCGCCTGGCCACGGCTCCAGCAGGTACAGGCCCGGGTTGGTTTTTTCGTCGTCGCTCGAGGCGCACAGCACCATGCCTTCGGACACGCCGAACTTCATCTTCCGCGGCGCCAGGTTGGCCACCATCACGGTCAGCTTGCCGACCAGTTCTTCCGGCTTGTACGCGGCCTTGATGCCGGAGAAGACGTTGCGCAGGCGGCCTTCGCCGACGTCGAGCGTCAGGCGCAGCAGCTTGTCAGAGCCTTCCACGTGCTCGCAGTTGACGATTTTTGCGATACGCAGGTCGACCTTGGTGAAGTCGTCGATCTTGATCTCTGGCGCGAGTTCTTCCACGCCAGCATTGCGGACGGCCGGAGCGGCTGCTTGTGCGACGGCGGGTACGGCTGCAGGCGCTGCGATCGCAGGCGCGGCGGGCTTGTCGAAGAGGTCTTCAACCATCTTCGCATCGACGCGCGTCATCAAGTGGCTGTAGGCGCCGATGGTGCGGCCGAGCATGGTGCTGTAGACGGCTTCGCCAGTTGTGTCGGCCCAGCTGATCTTGTCGTCGTTGAGGAACTCGGACACGCGCGCGGCTACCTGCGGCAGCACCGGCGACAGCAAAATCGTCAGCTGGCGGAACAGGATCAGCGCGGCGGTGCAGACGTCGTGCAGCTCGGCGATTTTGGTTTCATCCTTGGCCAGGATCCACGGCTTGTTCTCGTCGACATATTGGTTGGTGATGTCGGCGATTTCCATGATCTCGCGCAGCGCCTTGCCGAACTCGCGGTGTTCGAAGTGATTCGCGATGCTGGCCTGGCGCTCGGCGCCGTCATTGGTCAGCGCGCGGCTGATCCACTGCTGGGCTTGCGGCGACAGTGCGCTCGCCAGCTTGCCGTCGAATTTCTTGGCGATGAAGCCGGCGCAGCGGCTGGCGATGTTGACGTACTTGCCGATCAGGTCGCTGTTGACGCGGGCCACGAAGTCTTCGCCATTGAAGTCGAGGTCTTCGACCTTCGAGTTCAGCTTGAAGGCGATGTAGTAGCGCAGCCATTCCGGGTTCATCTTCAGGTCGAGGTAGCGCAGCGGGGAAATGCCGGTGCCGCGCGACTTCGACATTTTTTCGTTGTTCACGGTCAGGTGGCCGTGCACGTTGACCTTCAGCTTGTCGATGATCGGGTGCTGGGCAAAGTTCAGCATCGCCGGCCAGAACAGCAGGTGGAACGAGACGATGTCCTTGCCGATGAAGTGGACCTGCTCGGTGGCCGGGTCGTTCAGCAGCGCGTCGAAGTCCATGCCGTTCTTGCTGCAGTAGTTCTTCAGGCTGGCCAGGTAGCCGACCGGCGCGTCCAGCCAGACATAGAAGAACTTGCCCGGGGCGTCAGGGATCGGGATGCCGAAGTAAGGCGCGTCGCGCGAGATATCCCAGTCGGCCAGTTTCTCGCCGGCCTCGCCCAGCCACTCGGAAACCTTGTTGACCATCTCGGACTGCAGGCGGCCCGGGGTGTTCAGCCATTCCTTGAGGAAGGTGTAGCAGCGCGGGTCGGACAGCGCGAAGAAGTACTGTTCGGATGGCTTCAAGATCGGGGTCGAGCCGGTGAACACCGAGAACGGGTTCACCAGTTCGGTCGGCTGGTAGGCCGCGCCGCACACTTCGCAGTTGTCGCCGTACTGGTCCTTGGCGCCGCACTTCGGGCACTCGCCCTTGATGTTGCGGTCGGCCAGGAACATGCCTTTGACCGGGTCGAAGAAGCGGTCGACCGTCTTGGTGACGATCAGCCCGGCATCGCGCAGCTTGCGGTAGATGCCCTGCGACAGCTCGACGTTTTCCGGCGAATCGGTGGAGTACCAGTTATCGAAGGCGATGTGGAAACCGTCCAGGTACTGCTGGCGGCCGGCCGCGATCTTGGCGACGAATTCCTGCGGCGTGATGCCTTCCTTTTCGGCCGCGATCATGATCGGCGTGCCGTGGGTGTCGTCGGCGCAGACGAAGTGCACCTCGCGTTGCTTGCCGCCGTCGGCCTGCATTCGCTGGAACCGCACCCAGATGTCGGCCTGGATGTACTCCATCATGTGGCCGATGTGGAAGGCAGCGTTAGCGTAGGGCAGGGCGGTGGTGACGAACAGCTTGCGTGTCATGGTGGAAGTGCACTTGTTGGTAGATGAAGGGATGCATTTTAACAGCGGATGACCCTCCTTGGCATAGGGGGTTGCCAAGGTTTGCCGTTTTTGCAAGGTCGAGCCGGGCGAATTGCGCTAAACTTATCGAATCACTCACGGAGATTCACAATGAGCATTACTGCAGAAGACGTCAAGGCACGGTTATCCGCCGTTATCGACCCGAATACCCAGAAAGATTTCGTTACCTCACGGTCCATCAAGAATATCAAGATCGAAGGCGATGACATCTCGCTGGACGTCGAGCTCGGCTATCCGGCGCGCAGCCAGATCGAGCTGATCCGCAAGGAGGTGGTCGCGGCCCTGCAGGTGATCCCAGGCGCAGGCAAGGTCAGCGCCAACGTGTACTCGAAGATCATTTCCCATACGGTCCAGCGCGGCGTCAAGCTGATGCCGAACGTGAAGAACATCATTGCCGTGGCGTCAGGCAAGGGCGGTGTCGGCAAGTCGACCACCGCGGTCAACCTGGCGCTGGCACTGGCAGCCGAGGGCGCCGCGGTCGGCGTGCTGGACGCGGACATCTACGGTCCGTCGCAGCCGATGATGCTCGGCATTACCGGGAGGCCTGAATCGAAGGACGGCAAGACCATGGAGCCGCTGGAAAACCACGGCCTGCAGGTGTCGTCGATCGGTTTCATGATCGATCCGGACGAGCCGATGGTGTGGCGCGGCCCGATGGTGGTGCAGGCGCTGACCCAGCTGCTGGAGCAGACCAACTGGCGCGACCTGGATTACCTGATCGTCGACATGCCGCCAGGTACCGGCGACATCCAGCTGACCTTGTCGCAGAAGGTGCCCGTCACCGGTGCGGTCATCGTCACCACGCCGCAGGACATCGCGCTTCTGGACGCGCGCAAGGGACTCAAGATGTTCGAGAAGGTCGGCATCCCGATCCTTGGCGTGGTGGAAAACATGAGCACCCACATCTGCTCGAACTGCGGCCATGCCGAAGCGATCTTCGGCCATGGCGGCGGCGAGAAGATGTGCGCCGACTTCGGCGTCGACTTCCTCGGCGCCTTGCCGCTGACGATGGCGATCCGCGAGCAGACCGACTCGGGGCGCCCGACCGTGGTTGCCGAGCCGGACGGCCCGGTGGCGCTGGTCTACAAGGAGATCGCGCGCAAGGTGGCGGTCAAGGTGGCTGAGAAGGCCAAGGACATGACCAGCAAGTTCCCTAGCATCGTCATCAAGAACGACTGACCCCGGGCGGTGCTGCGGCTTGGGCCAGCGCCGCTGCCATCCGCTGCCAGTGCGTTCCTTTCCAGAACACGCCCTGGCAGACGTCGCACATCGAAAACTCGGTGTGGTGCTGGCGCACGCTGGGCGGCAAGCGGTCGAGGACGGCCGCTTTCGGAACTCCCCGCAGCGGTGCGTTGCATTTCAGGCAGAGCGTAAAGGGCTTGATCCTGCCTGCCAGCGCCAGGCGCCTGACTATTTCCCGAAACTGGTCCTCCGACTTGATCGCGTGGACGTAGCATCCATGTGCAATGCCGCGGCGCTTGAGCAGTTCGCGGTCGCGCGTCAATACGACGCGGTGATCGTCCAGCGAGGTTTGCTCGATATCCCCATCCATGTAGTTGTTGTCGTAGAGCGTGTCGAAGCCGGCCATGCGCAGGAAGCGCGCCAGTCCGCCGAGATGGGCGTCGGCGACGAAGCGCAATTCGGACGGCAGCGGCTCACGCACGCGGGCCAGCCTGGTCACATCCAGCCTGGTGAACAAGGGATAGACGGAAACGCGGTCGCCGTCCTCCAGTAACCGGTCGAACCCTGCCGGATCTCCATTGACGAGTACCAGCTCGACCTCGGTGTGCGGCACGCCTATCGCTTCGATCATGTGCTTGGTGGTGGCCGCCCGCGCGCACTCCACCTCGGCCGCTCGCCCGCGTCGCTCAGGAGCAATGAAGTTATTCAATTCGCCATAAAAGCGGAAGGTTGATATGGTCATTTTAACCAGAATGAAACAATTTCAACTTCGCTGCAATTCGTGCAAGTTTATGCGATCTTGCGCGTACGATGAAAGATGTTAGCAAATGTTACCGTGAAGATTTTTCTTTTCAAACACAAAAAATTATGGAATGCTTGATAGCAATTTCCTAGGCGTAAAACAATGCGGCATTGATCGTTGGCTATCTTGCAACGAATGACCGAGCCTTCATTTTTTGTGAGCTTGCATCTTGAAAACTCTCTTCAATTCGTTCCAGGCGCCTGTCGCCCGTACCCTGATCTCCGCCGGTGTCCTGTTGGCCGCCGGCCTGGCCGGCCAGGCTTCCGCCGCCACCCTCACCGTCGGCGCGGGCAAGACCTATGCTACCCCTTGCCGCGCTTTCGCAGCGGCCAAGACGGGCGACGTCGTTGAAATCAGCGCAGCGACCTACTCGGGTGACGTGTGCGGCATCTACGCAAGCAACCTGGTCATCCGCGGCGTCAATGGCCGTCCGAAGATCGATGCGGCCGGCAAGAATTCGATGGGCAAGGGCACCTGGGTCGTCGTGGGCAGCAATGTGACGGTTGAGAACGTCGAAATGCTGGGCGCGAAAGTGCCCGACGCAAACGGCGCGGCGTTGCGCCTCGAAGGCACCCACTTCACGCTGCGCAAGAGCTTTTTGCATGACAACCAGAACGGCATCCTCAGCGGCGCCAATGTCAACAGCGACATCCTGATTGAATCGACCGAGTTCGGCCACAATGGCGGCGGCACCGGCCAGACCCACAACCTGTACATCGGCAAGGTCCGCAAGCTGACATTCCGCTACAACTTCTCCCACGACGCGCACGTCGGCCACAACCTGAAGTCGCGCGCGATGACCAACCTGATCCTGTACAACCGCTTCTCGAGCACCGCGCCGGGCCAGGTTGGCACCACGGCTAGCGGCCAGCCAAGCTACGAAATCAACCTGCCCAACGCGGGCACGTCCTACGTGATCGGCAACGTGATCCAGCAGCCGGCGGCAAACCAGAACGCCATCATGATTTCGTATGGCGAAGAAGGTGCGAGCAATCCGGGCCACAACCTGTACGTCGTCAACAACACCTTCCTGAACGACGACAGCGTGCGCGGCACGTTCGTCAAGGTCGACAGCCGGGTGACCAGGGCGGCTCTGCTGCAGAACAATATCTTCGGTGGCACCGGCAGCGTGACCACGCAGACCAGCGCGGTCCAGAAAACCAACTACCGTTCGATCGCGCCGGGCTTCGTCAACCGCGCCGCGTATGACCTGCGTCCGACCAGCTCGCTGGTGATCAATGCGGGCTCGACGCCTGGCGTATCGGTCACCGGCTTGTCGCTCAAGCCGCTGGCGCACTACAGCCACCCGGCGTATGGCGTCACGCGCACCCTGTACGGCGCGTACGACATCGGCGCATACGAAGTAAAGCCCTAAACAGGCGATGGGGCGGCGTTAGCGGAGCCACGGCTGCAGCACGCGCCGTACCGGATTCGTTACCGTCGCCTCGACGCTTGCGTCGAGCAGGCCGCGCCGTTTCAGGTGCCGCAGTGCGATCTGGACTGCGGACTTGGACAGTCCGGTTTCGCTGGCGATGGTCTGCAGGCTGGCTGCTACCGTGTCCCGCTTCGCCCGGTTTGCCGCGGCGAGCAGGTAGAGGTAGATCACGAACGCGGCAGGGCTGCGGTCATGCCCGACCAGGTCGGGCATCAGCACATCTAATATATAGGGATCGAATCGGTCGCTGCTCATGGTAGTAACTACTATAGCAGAGAGTGCTACCGTGAGTGCCCGCGGCGATCTAGAATGGCTGCCTCTTTCAATTAGCGGAGTGCGGCATGATCTCGATGGTTAAGTTTGTGGGTATTCCGGTCAGCGACCAGGACCGGGCCCTGAAGTTCTACACCGAAAAAATGGGCTTCCTGGTTGCCACCGACCAGCCGATGGGGCCGGGTCAGCGCTGGATTGAGTTGCGCATCGCGCACTCGCAGACCCGCGTGGTGCTGTTCACGCCGGACGGCCACGAAGACCGCATCGGCACCTTTTTCAACGGCGCGCTCGGCTGCGACAATGTCGAAGCCACCTACCGCCAGCTGTCGCAGCGCGGCGTCGAGTTCACCGAACCGCCGACCACGCAGCCATGGGGCACCTTCGCCAGGCTGCGCGACCCGGACGGCAATACCTTCGTGCTGTCCTCGACCTGATCATCGCTTCCTGATTCGCGCCAGGCGGGGTAGGGTGGAAAAGGCCGCAGGCCGCATTCCGCCATTGCACAGCTTGCGCCGGCGCTGACATGCTTGAACGGCTACCCTGTAAAATAGCCGTCTTTATCTCCAGCACATCTATCGCCATGACCGTCGTCCGCACCCGTTTTGCTCCCAGCCCGACCGGCTACCTCCACCTCGGCGGCGCCCGCACCGCACTGTATTCGTGGGCCTTCGCGCGCCACTTCGGCGGCACATTCATCCTGCGTATCGAGGACACCGACCTGGAGCGTTCGACCCCGGAAGCGGTGCAGGCGATCCTCGACGGCATGAAATGGCTCGGCCTCGACCATGACGAGGGCCCGTTCTACCAAATGCAGCGCATGGACCGCTACCGCGAAGTAGTCGCGCAGATGCTGGAGGAGGGTACCGCTTACCTGTGCTACTCGTCGCCGGAAGAAGTCGAGGCGATGCGCGAGCGTATGCGCGCGGCCGGCGAGAAGCCGCGCTACGACGGCACCTGGCGTCCGGAGCCGGGCAAGACCCTGCCACCGGTCCCGGGCGACCGCAAGCCGGTGGTGCGCTTCAAGAATCCGCTCGACGGCGAAGTGAGCTGGGACGACGTCGTCAAGGGCACGATCACGATCGGCAACAAGGAACTCGACGACCTGGTCATCGCGCGTCCTGACGGCACGCCGACCTATAACTTCTGCGTGGCCGTGGACGACTGGGACATGCGGATCACCCACGTGCTGCGTGGCGACGACCACGTCAACAACACGCCGCGCCAAATCAATATCTTGCGCGCCATCGGTGCGCCGCTGCCGCTGTACGGCCACCTGCCGATGATCCTCGGCGCCGACGGCGAGAAGCTGTCCAAGCGCCACGGCGCGGTCAGCGTGATGGACTACCCGGCCAACGGCTACCTGCCCGAAGCGATGCTGAACTACCTGGCGCGCCTGGGCTGGAGCCACGGCGACGACGAAGTGTTCTCGATGGCGCAGTTCTGCGAGTGGTTCAACCTCGACCACCTGACCCGTTCGGCGGCGCAGTTCAACAACGAGAAGCTGGCGTGGCTGAACAACCATTACATCAAGCAGGCCGACAACGAACGCCTGGCCGGCCTGGTGCGCGCGCGGATGGAAGCGAACGGCGCGAAGTTCGACGGCGGTCCCGACCTGCCGGCCGTGCTGGCGTTGATGAAGGAGCGCGTGAACACGACCAACGAACTGGCCGATGCCGCGATGCTGTTCTTCCGCGATCCGCAGCCGGACGCGGCCCTGATGGCCCAGCACCTGACCGATGCGGTCAAGCCTGCGCTGGCCCAGTTCGCCGAGCGCGTCGCGACGGTGGAGTGGACCAAGGAAGCCATCGCCGCGATGATCAAGGAAGTGCTGGCGGCGAACGGCCTGAAGATGCCGCAGATCGCCATGCCGCTGCGCCTTGTCATTACCGGCCAGTTGCAAACGCCGGCGATCGACGCGGTGCTGCAGATCGTCGGCCGCGATGCGGTACTGGCGCGCGTGAACAAATATCTTTGATTTTTTTTCGTAGAGGTATTTGCATATTGCACGACGGTACGCTATAATTTTGCTTCTTCACCGGACGGGGGTATAGCTCAGCTGGGAGAGCGCTTGCATGGCATGCAAGAGGTCAGCGGTTCGATCCCGCTTACCTCCACCACGTTGAAGAAA
>DASWSX010000033.1:0-11989 GCA_036402435.1 Telluria sp.
GTGCAGCTGAAGGCTATGCCGATCGGGAACCTCACCAATATGACGGACGCCGAGCGGGCGCAGGTCGCCGCGTGGTTTGAAGCCGGCGCCAGATAGGAAACGACATGACGACACAAGAACAACTCACTAGCTGGATCGACCGGCACTTCGACGAGGAAGTCGCGTTCCTCCAGCAGGTGATCCGCGTGCCCACCGACACCCCGCCGGGTAACAACGCGCCGCATGCGGACGTGGTGGCGGACCTGGTACAGGGATTCGGGTGGAACGCCGAGAAGCACGTGGTGCCGGCACAGCTGGTGCGCGACTACGGCATGGAGAGCATCACCAACCTGATCGTGCGCAGGCCGTACGCCGCCGGCGGGCCGACTATCGCCCTGAATGCGCACGGCGACGTGGTGCCGCCGGGCGAGGGCTGGAGCAAGCCGCCTTATGGCGGCGTGATCGAGGACGGCTACATCTACGGCCGCGCGGCGGCCGTGTCCAAGTGCGATTTTGCGACCTATATCTTTGCGGTGCGCGCGCTGGAAGCGCTCGGCGTGCCGCTCAAGGGCGGGGTGGAACTGCACTTCACCTATGACGAGGAGTTCGGCGGCCTGCTCGGGCCGGGCTGGCTGCTGGAGCAGAAGCTGACCAGGCCCGACTTCGTCATCGCGGCCGGGTTCAGCTACAACATCGTCACTGCCCACAACGCCTGCCTGCAGCTGGAGATCACGGTGCACGGCAAATCGGGGCACGGCGCAATGCCGGAAACTGGCCACGATGCGCTGCAGGCCGCAACCAAAATCCTGAATGCGATCTACGGACAGCTGCCGGAACTGAAGAAGATCAAGTCGAAGGTGCCAGGGATCGATTCGCCGACCATGCTGGTCGGGCGCATCGACGGCGGAACCAATACCAACGTTGTGCCGGGAAAGGTCGTGATGAAGATGGACCGCCGCATGATCCCGGAAGAAGACCCGGCGGCGGTCGAGGCGCAGGTGAGGGCGCTGATCGAGGATGCGGTGAAGGGCGAGCCGGGGATCCGTGTCGAGATCCGTCGCCTGCTGCTGTCGCACGCGCTGCGGCCGCTGCCCGAAGGCGAGAAGCTGGTGGCGGCGCTGCGGAAGCACGGCAGGGAGGTGATCGGCGAGGAGATTACCGCGCAGGGCACGCCGCTGTATGCGGATGCGCGGTTGTATGGCGAGCACGGAATCCCGGCGGTGCTGTACGGCGCCGGACCGCGCACGGTGCCGGAATCGAATGCCAAGAAGGCCGACGAGAAGCTGGCGCTGGAAGACTTGCGCAAGGCGACGAAGGTGGTGGCGTTGACGCTGCTCGATTTTTTAGGGGCGTGAAGGCAGTCGCGCCGACGTGATGCACGCAATGGCGGATGCGCGCGATGCGCTTATCCGCCCTACGGCCCGGGAAAAAAGTGATACAGGTAGGGCGGATAAGAGCGCAGCTCGCATCCGCCGAATAGCCGTAAAAAAGGGGCCCGCGGGCCCCTTGTCTTAGTTCTTCAGCGTCCGTTCGAACAGCTGGTAAATCCGGCGGTACTGGTCGTACCAGCTCTCCGGCTGCACAAACGCGTGCCGCTCGAGCGGATAGCTCGCCATTTCCCAGTTGTCCTTCTTGAGCTCAATCAGGCGCTGCGCGATGCGCACCGAGTCCTGGTAGAACACGTTGTCGTCCACCATGCCGTGCGAGATCAGGAGATTCCCGCGTAGCTGGTCGGCGTATTCGATCGGCGACGATTTCCGGTACGCCTCAGGATCGAGGTCCGGCGTATTCAGGATATTGGACGTGTATTCGTGGTTGTACGTCGTCCAGTCGGTCACCGGACGCAGCGCCGCGCCCGACTTGAACGAGTCCGGCGCACGCATCAGCGCCATGAAGGTCATGAAGCCGCCGTAGCTGCCGCCATAAATGCCGACGTTCTTCAGGTCGCCCTGGTGGTTCGCGGCCATCCAGTTCACGCCGTCGATGTAGTCCTCCAGCTCCGGATAACCCATCTGGCGGTAGATCGCGGTGCGCCAGTCGCGCCCATAGCCCTTCGAGGCACGATAATCCATGTCCAGCACGATGTAGCCTTTTTCGACCAGCAGGTTGTGGAACATCTGCTCCCGGAAGTAGACCGGATAGCGCTTGCTGACGTTCTGCAGGTAGCCAGCACCGTGCACGAACATCACGATCGGGTATTTCTTGCCTGGTTCGAGAGTCGCGGGACGATACAGCTTGGCCCAGATCGGCGCGGCGCCTTTGGTCGACGGCACCGCGACGTACTGTGGCTCGATCCAGGTGCGCGCCTTGAACTCCGCGCTGCGGGTGTCGGTCAGCCTGGTCACGGCACCGCCGCTGGCGGACACCGTGGCGAGCTGGATCGGCATGTAGCTCGACGAGTACCCGACCAGCAGCTTGCGCTGGTCCGGCGACAGGGTAAAGTGCTCGACGCCTTCCAGCGCGGTCGCTTCGCGCATCACGCCGTCCTTCGCGGACACCGCGCACACTTCATAGGTGCCCGGGTTTTTCGGATTGCACAGCATGAAGGCGGTGGCGCCGTCGGATGTCCATTGCACGCGCGTCGCTTCCCAGTTGCCGCGTGTGAGGGCGCGCACCGCGTTAGCGGCGTTCATCGTGTACAGGTGCGAGTAGCCGGTTTCTTCCGACAGGAACCACAGAGTGCCGTTGTCGGGCAGCCAGCCGAAGTCGTTGTTCCCCGAGTTGACCCAGGCGGCGTCCGTCTGGCGATGGACAGGATTGAGCTTGACGGCGGCCAGGTCGACCTTGGCGATCCAGCGGTCTTTGTTGTCGACCGCGCGCAGCATCACGGCGGCCTGGGACCCGTTCGCGCTCCAGCGGACACTTTCGCCGTCGTCGTCGACGCGCACCACGCGGTTGCCCTTGATCGGGTCGATCTTCTGCGCCTTGCGCAGTTCGGCCAGCGGGTCGGTCGACACGCCCGGCAGGGCGTCGAACGACAGGTCGTGTACCTTGCGCGTCCTCAGGTCGATGAGCTTGAGCGCATGCGCAAGCGGCAGGTTGCGGCCCACGCGCGGGCGCTGGTCGTCGAATTCCTCGTAGCCCGATTCGGTGATATAGCGCGGCATCTTGCCGACCCGTCCCTTGTCGGTCGTCTTCGGCGCAGTCACGGCAAGCAGCCAGCGTCCGTCCGGCGACAGGGCGCTGCCGTCTATGACCACCTTGTCGCCGAGGTAGATCGGTCCTGGCGCGCGGGTCAGGTCGGCGCGGCGTTCTTCTTCGGTGCGGTTGCGCGCGGCATCGCGGTCGTCTTTCTGGCGCTTCAGCGTCGAGATCAGGCGCAGCTGCAGGGCGCGCAGGGCGTCGTCGTCCGGCGCGGCGGCAGGGTCCTTTTCGGCGCGCAGGCGCACCACGGGAGATACCAGGCGGTCGGCACGGTTCCAGCTAAGCCACTCGTGGCCGACGCGGAACTGGATGCTGCCGCCATCGGCGGAATACTGCGGCGCGGCGAGGCCAGTGCTGCCGCGGGTGACCTGGGTCAGCACGCCGGACTTCAAGTCGCGCTCGAACAGGTCGCCGTTACGCAGCAGGATCGCGCGCGTGCGCTCGCGGTTGTAGGTGACGTTGGTGCCGTCCATGGTCGACAGCTCGGCGTCGCCGACGCGGCGCGGCTTGCCCGGCACGGCCTGGAAGGTGTCGCGCAGCTGCGACCCGATGCGCTTCTGTTTATAGAACACCTGCTTGCCGTCCCAGCTCCACCATGCGTCTTCCGCAGGGGTGCCGATCCAGTCGGGGTGGGACATGGCCTGGTCGAGGCTGATGGGGGTGATGGCTGCGGCGGGGATTGCCCAGAAGGCAGCGAGTAACGGGAGTGCGGAGAGACGCATTGTTCCTGGCTTGGTAAGAGGTTGGACGGCGTGGCCATCGAAAAATTGCCAAGGCACATTCTAGCTCACCGGAATGCCGATTGGATAAAGCGGCAAGCGGCAACTGGTGCTGCTCCAGGGGCAGTGATGCCGGATTGGGCGTGGCCTATGTGTGACGACAGACTGTAAAGTTTCTCGACAGAGCGCTTGAGCCTAAGCCAATTTTTGACAAGATTGAAACGCATCTTGCGCTTGATCAATGCGGCTCGCCTTCGAATCAGTGAATAGAATGGCGAATTCCCCTTAATAAGATTATATTCATGGCAACCTTGATTATATTCAACGTTTCGTTTGCGAAATGTCGATAAAAGTTACAGTTTTTAATTTTTCAAATATTTCAAGCAGATAATTCGTCGACTATTCAAGCACTTGTAAATATTGGCATGCTTTCTGCATGGTTTGAGAAGTCGCAAAATCACGCGGCAATAATAATAATTTTCTCAAACTAGGGAGTTCATCATGAAAAAACGAGGGGTAAACCTCATAGCAGTTCTTATTGCTTTAGCGGGTATCGGGATGGCGCCGGTGAGCTACGCGTCGTTGATCCAGGCCGATCCGAAAATTGTCGATGGCACCGGTGGAGGGTTCGGGAATGTCAACACGGTGCTGACGCTCGACAATAATAAGGATGGTGAATCGAACGGCGGCGTTGCCTGGAACGGGTCTGCGGACGTCACCTACGGGGACGATGTGAAGGATACGTCGCCGAACTTCAACAATACGTACTCCTTCGGTGAGTTGAACATTACTAACGCGTCTGAAATCTACATCATCTTCAATCCCGTCGAGCCTGGCGATGCGGAGGGCAACCCGATCACCCTGACCAATCTCGTCCTGCACATCTATAACAACACTACCGGCCTCAGTGTATGGAACTCCGGCATCTTCTCGCCGATAACCTTCCCGGAGACCGAGACCGGCCAGGGCAAGCTGGGCTTTGCGTTCGTGCTCGACAGCCTCCAGGCGGACGCGGCGCAGGAATACATCTTGGAGGACTTCCGGGTGGGCTTGTTTGCGGAAATCAATGCCGCCACTAGCGGGTCCGACTCCTTCCTGCTGAGCTTCCTGGAAGACGAGGGCGGCGGCCCACCGGACGAGGATGTTCCCGAACCGGGCAGCCTCGCGCTCCTTGGCCTTGGCCTGGCAGCGGTCGGATTCGTACGCCGGAAGAAGAACCAGCGCTAACTGTTGGATCCGCGCAAATGAATTGGGCAGGCAGCTTCGGCGCCTGCCTTTTTTTCGTGGGTGCCCATGGAGGTTCGCTAGCGCAACGATCATTGAAAGATTGAAATTGGTAATTCGCTAAAATACGGTGATGCACGCCTTTCTCCTCCCAAATGCGAGGGCGAATTAATTAATAATATGCGGCAACCTTTAATAATGGTTAACAGAGTTGTTTTCTTTGCTTCAAAAGATGTTATCAAATGTAATTAAGCCACATCAAGTTAATGCCCAAATATATGATTTCACCGGGAAAATTTATTGCCCCGAGTAATTAACTCGGGTACAGTGTCTACTCATCTGTAAAGGCATACTCCTCGAAAGGGGAGGACGCAAAGTCAACGGTCTAACGGGTCGTTTTTCCCTATGACGGCAGGACTGCCAGAATCCACGGCGCTTTAATCAAGCGCATTTGCGGCCGCATTTCCACGCGGTGCGGCTCGGTTCGTTGTGCAGTCCTGTTTATTTCTACCAGACAGGATTGTCCAATGTTCCTCACTTCTTCTTCTTCCTCCCTGCGCACGTTGCCAATACGGGCCTCCGTCCTGGCCGTAGCCTGCGCGTCCGCATTTGCGTCCGGGGCCGCGACCGCAGCCAAGCCCGGCGCCGGCGATTTCGTGCGTGGCCGCGTGCTGCTCGAAGTCAAGCCTGGTCTTTCGCCAGCCGCGCTGGACAAGCTGATCAAACCGCACGGGGGCAAGGCGCGCAAGATTGGGCAGAGCAACCTCCACATCATCGACCTGCCTGCAAACGCGTCCGAAACCGCGGTCCTGAAGCAACTGGAACACCGTCCTGAATTCAAATACGCCGAACTCGACCGCCTGGTCGAGAGCACCCTCGCGGTGAACGACCCCTACATTGGCAGCCAGTGGCACGTCAGCAAAATCGGCGCCCCGGCGGCGTGGGATACCGCCAGCGGCACCGGCGTGACGATCGCGATCCTGGATTCGGGCATCGATTCGGCCCACCCGGACCTGAAACCGAACCTGGTCGCCGGCCGTAACATCTACAACAACAATACCGACGTGTCCGACATTTGCGGCCACGGTACCTCGGTGGCAGGCGCTGCCGCCGCCGCGATGAACAACGCCGCCGGCGTGGCCGGCATCGCCGGCACGTCGAAGATCATGCCGCTGCGGATCGCCTACTGGAATACGACCTACAACTCGTGCTACGCCTCGTACAGCACGATCGCCAGCGGCATCACGTATGCCGCCGACAACGGCGCGCGCGTGGCCAACGTCAGCTATGCCCGCGTCGCTTCGAGCGCGTCGGTCCTGAGCGCGGCGCGCTACATGAAGAGCAAGGGCGGCCTGGTATTTGTTTCGGCAGGTAACGCGAACGTCGATGAAAAGATCGTCGCCGACCCGGCCCTGGTCGTCGTGTCCTCGACCACCAGCACCGACGCCAAGTCGAGCTTCTCGAGCTTTGGCGCGGCCGTTTCGCTGGCGGCCCCGGGCTCAGGGATCTACACCACCGGCATGGGCGGTACCTACAAGAGCGTCAACGGGACCTCATTCTCGAGCCCGGTCGCTGCCGGCGTGGCGGCACTGATGATGTCGGCCCGTCCTGACCTCGGCCCGGATACCATCCAGGCGCTGATGTACCAGACCGCCGTCGATCTGGGCACCGCCGGTCGCGACGTTTACTTCGGTTATGGCCGCGTGAATGCCGCAGCGGCGGTCGCCGCCGCGAAATCGCATGGCGTGGCAGCCGACTCCGTGGCGCCGACGGCGTCGATCAGCGCGCCGCTGGGCAGCAGCACGGTGTCCGGTTCGGTCGCTGTGAATGTGAACGCCGCCGACAACGTCGCTGTGGCGCGGGTCGAGCTCAAGGCGAACGGCACCGTGGTTGCTGTCGACAGCGCAGCGCCATACAGCTTCAGCTGGGATTCGACCGGCGCGGCAAATGGCATGAACGACCTGGTTGCTGTCGCGTATGACGCGGCCGGCAATGCCGGTACCTCGCCGACGGTAGCGGTCAACGTCGCCAATACGACCGTGGTCGCTCCTGCCCCGACCGGCGCCGACACGACCGCTCCGGTCGTCACGTTCGTTAATCCAGTCGCTGGCAACGTGTCCGGCGTGGTCACGGTCAGCGTGACTGCGACCGACAACGCCGGCGCGGATGGCATCAGCATGGACCTGCACATCGGTACTGTGAAGCGCGCTTACGGCACCGGCGGCACGCTGTCGTACTCGTGGAAGGCCTTCAAGTATCCTGGGCCGCAGACGCTGACGATCAACGCGCGTGACCGGGCCGGCAACAAGACCGTCAAATACCTTCAGGTCACGGTCGTCAAATAAGACACGCTATCCCCGCATGGTGCGGCAGGCGGCGAAAGCTGGCCTCCCGCACCTTTTTTTTGCCTGCAATCCTCGGGCCATAAAAAAACCCGGCGCCGATGTCGATCATCGGGCCGGGTTTTCTTTATACAGCCGGATGCGAACGCATCCGTTTCCACCGATCGCCGCCGTGAGCCGCGATCGGCCAGCCGTTGCGGCTGGCCGTTGCCTTACGCTGCCTGCTTTGCGCCGGACTTGTACTCGAAACGGAAGAACATAACAATACGCACCACCATGGCGACGGCTGCGATCGCACCTGGAAGGAAGCCGAGCATTTCCATGATCAGACCCGCGATGCCAGGTTGCGGAATTCGGCCGCCAGCGATGGCGACATGTCTTCGCAGCTGCGTGCCATCGCGAACAGCTGGGTACGGCTCTTTTGCAGGGCGCGGTCCGAGACGGCGTCCGACGGAACGACTTCCTGGGCGATATATTGACGTTCTTGTGCAGCGAACAGGGCGGCGGCGAAAGCGCGCGCAGCGCGGGTGACATCGGCGAAATAATCGCGCAGGCCGCTGTTGGCTTGGAATGTGGCTGTAGTCATCTGGAACTCCTTGAATGCATGTGTTGTTGCATTGCAGTATAAAAGAGTCGCAGCTATAAAGAAAATTTTGATTCCTGATGTACGCTATAAGATAAGTGAATATCTCGGCCTTTTGGGCGACGTCAATATCAGGAATAGTGATATGGGGTATTCATTGCCGAGTGGAAAGTAATTGTTGACATAAAACCCGTGGCTTGGGAAGCGGCACTGTACGTTCCAGATGGCCGGCGCCCAATAGCAAGGCGCCGGCCGTTGCGCGTCAGCGCAGCACGGGCGGGCAGTGGCTTCCCGTACTGGCGCGGGAACGTGGGGCGATTGCCTCGGTCCCGTACAGCGGCAGGTCGAGGTAGTGCTGCTCCGTTGCTGGTACGGCAAAGACGTAACCCTGGGTCTCCAGCCGGTGGCGCAGCGCGATCTGGGCCACGAACACGGGTGCAAGCACGCGCTGCGCCTTGCGTTTGCCGAGATCAAGATAGCCGAAGCGCATCGTCTGCGATACGATCGCGTCGCCCGGCAGTCTCTCCTTGGCTTGGCCTAGCACGCTGGCAAGCCTGGCGGCGATCTGGCGCGCCGCCAGTTCCGGCGCGACGATGACGGCGCTGTCGAGCTTCTCGGCTACTCCTGGGCGAATGCGCACAGCCAGCGCATCGAGCGTGCCGTCGCCTGCCAGCGTGATGGCGGCCGAGGCGGCGCCCAGCACTGGGATTCCGCCGATGGAATGACGCCACGCTCCCGTCACGCGGAACAGCACGGGTTCGGAAGCCCCCTCGTTGCGGTCCGCTCCCTGCCCCTTGGACTGGAACAGGCGCTCGAAGGCCAGGCCGCCATCTTCGCCGGCCCAGTCGCGCAGCTGCAGGCGCTGGGCCGCTGCGGTGACCAGGCGCACCAGGACTTCGCGCTCCTCGACCCGCTCGAACGGCGCCTGGAAAGGCGCGATTCCCGCGCTGAACTGCAGCGCGCCCGAGGCATGGTAGAGCACCGCGCGCGCGCCGCCGGCCAGCTGGACCAGCGTGCGGTCGTCGCGCGTGACGAAGTTGGCGTGGTCGCGCGAGCAGGCCTCGCCCTCGTGGATCAGCGAGATGAAGCGGTTGGCGCGGGCGCGCACCTCGTCCTGGGTGAACGGGCGCAGCGCCAGCACGTCGGCGCGGTTGGGTAGCTGGCCTTCGCATGCCGATGCCAGGCTGTCGATCAAAGTTTGCTCATTCATGGTTCAACCCTCCGTCCAGTACCACAGGATGCAGGCTTGCTGGGCCGGCGCCAGGTCGGCATCGACATTGCCATGCCCCCACAGGTGATCGCGATTCAGGTACGACAGGTCCCAGCGGATATTGCCGTTGTTCCAGGTCGCCGCATTGCCCACGCACACCGTGATCGGATGGTTGTCCACCCACCAGTCGGACACGCCGTTGTGCCAGGCCTGGTGCACGGTGTCGCCGTCAGTGAGGTTATCGGCCACGTCTTCTCCGCACTCGTCGGTGGTGATGCCGTCCCACATGGTGTCCCAGGCCCCGCAGTAGATGTGCATGCGCGCGAAGATGTTCCACAGACCGGTGACACGGTTGCGGTTCACGGTTTCGCAGGAATAGGCCATCACCCATTCGTTGTTCCAGTCCTCGCCCAGCTGCCAGCGGTTGGAGTAGGTGCGCCATTCCGTCTGCGCCGTGTCGTAGAGCATGCGTGCGCGGCCGTCTTCCTCATGGCCGCCGTGGGTCTCGAGCCAGAACAGGTCGACGTCGTCGACCCAGTTGCGGTCGTCGCCACCCTGGTCGGTGTCGCGGATGTCGGTTTCCCAGCAGTCGGTATTGGCCCAGTAGAACGCGCGCGAATGGCCTGCCGATCGGAGTTTGGAATCGAATCCGTTACTTCGGTTAAAGGTGTAGGTCAGATCCCCGGCCGTGCTCACGCCTGCGGCGCGCGCATGATTGAAGTATCGGACCGCTTCTACGCCGAACCTTGCCATGACAGTCTCCTTTGCAACAGTGACGTGCGCTGCTTGTGCGGCGCAACAGCATCCACAGTAGCGGTCGCTTCACGGCGGGACACTGCTGTAGATCAGTTGCGGTGAGATGCAGGGCATGCGCCATTGGACGCGGCGCAAGGCTGCGCCCGCCTGCGGTGCAATGGACAGCACGGAACAAATGCCCGAGAATCCTACGTCGATAACATTCCGGCACTTTTTACTACGCTTTTCCGACCGCAGGACGAAGGCGTCACGGGCTGAAAGAACTAATAAGAGGTATACATCCCACATTTGCCTGCATTCGTCGCATTGAGGGTGAGATGCGGTGAGATAGTCGGCATGCTGAGGCATTCAAAACGGATTGGGAGTAGACAATGGAATTAAGTTGGCGTTCAACAGTCAGCAGTGCGGCAGACATCAGCTACCTGACATTACTTACATTGCTGGGGGGGCTAGGGTACATTGCCGCCGCACCGTCGATTCCCGTCATCTACTTCATAGCCGTGCTGTGCATGTTTGAGTTGACGCTGATGGTGTGGGCAATCGTATCGACTTCTGGAAAAAATAATCTAAGTGCCGCTCTGGCTTATGTTTGGAAGATTCAGGCAAACGCTGCGGCCCAGGTCGCTCTAAACGTTATCATTTCCGCAGCGACCGGGCTCGCAGCCTTGTACGTGCTGAACTCGATAGACCCGGTTCCGGAAATCACGGCTCGGTTCACCGCGGCGAATCTGTTGCTGTTGTTGAGTGTCGCGGTCCCTGCATGCCTGGTGACCGCCCTTGTCATTTCCGCGTGGCGGCTGCATGCAATTCGAAAATCGGGATTTGCATTTTCGGATTTGAACGCCGGTGCCCTGAATTCCCTTGAATTTCGATTGCCAGCACCGGAAGGGATGGTACGGGACCGCCTTGAGCACCACCTTACGGCACTGACTGCCGACCGCGCGCCAGGGCTGTTGCGCCTGTATTATGGGAAAAAGCCGACGATTACTCGAAAATCTGCTGAAGGACGAATAGTTTTTGAGGTTGTATGGGCATGGTGTCCAACCAAGATTTGTATCGCAGTTGTGCCGGACGGCGCCTTCGCGACGAAGGTGCGCGCCACTTGCGAGCTTCGCTCACGATATTGGAAGGCTGAGCTGATGGTCAATCCCATTGATGCCATCGCGCTGAGAGTTCACCTTCAAACAAACGTATTCCAGCTCCTATCGAGTGATATGGCGCTTTCGGCTTCTGCCGTGAAACACGACAAGCTTCGCAACCAGGCGCTTGAGATGCAGCTCCGAATATTGCAGGCTCAAATTGAGCCGCACTTCCTGTTCAACACGCTCGCGAGTGTGCGCCACTTATATCGATCGAGTACCGATGCGGGCGAACTCATGATGGACCACGTCATCACTTATCTGCGATGCACGATGCAGGAGTTACGTTCGGACGAGTCTACTGTCGGCAGGGAGATGGACTTGGTCCTGCATTATTTGGCTATAATGAAAATTCGTATGGGTGAGCGATTGTCTTATTCATTCATCCATTCCGATGATGTCGCCGCCCGCCCATTTCCACCAGCGATGCTCATTTCGTTGGTTGAGAACGCAATCAAACACGGCTTGAACGATAAGGCGGACGGCAAGCTGACCATCAGCGCCGCCCGAGAAGAGCAGCACTTGAGGGTGACAGTCCTCGACAACGGGGCTGGCTTCTCCAGCGTGCAGGGCACTGGTGTGGGCCTGAGCAATATTCGACAGCGTCTTGAGGCCATTTATGGCGCTGGTGCCTGGCTCGAGGTGGGTGCCGTGGCTTCGGGCGGCTTCATGGCAAGCATAATCATCCCAGTTCCAGAAAGCGCATAAAGATGCCAAACGCAATCCTCGCAGAAGATGAGTCAATTCTGCGTGCAGAACTTCACGAGGCATTATCAGTACTTTGGCCCGAACTAGACATTCTTGCCGAAACTAGCGACGGCATTAGCACACTGCGTTCGATTCAGGAGCTCGCACCCGACGTGGTTTTCCTCGACATCAATATGCCGCAGTTA
>DASWSX010000034.1:0-4498 GCA_036402435.1 Telluria sp.
GCATACATAAGACAGTACATTAAATCGTAGCAACAACGGTTAGCCCATGTAAAGGTATTTCTGCACTGGAACTTTCTGGTTTTGGGCGGATTCACCACACTCTGTGAACCCCATGACATCACAGTTGTCGGCAGGTTCACACAAGCAATAAGCTGAGCCAGAGCAAATAGGGCGCAACGGTACCGTGCTTTATAATGAAGCACATCAATATGTGAGAGATCCACCCGCATGACTTCGAAATCGGATACAACGGCTTCCCCAAAAAACGGCGCAGGCAAAAAGCGCAGTCCCAAGCGGATGCTGCTCATTGCCCTCGGGGTAATTACCGGCACCGGCCTGGCGGCGCTGCTGATCATCGTGTTTGCGCTGGCGATGGCCTACCCCAACCTGCCTGCGCTCGACACGCTGACCGACTACCGGCCGAAGATGCCGTTGCGGATTTTCTCCGCCGACAATGTCCTGATTGGCGAATTCGGCGAAGAGCGGCGCACGCTGGTGCATATCAAGGACATTCCCAATGTCATGAAGAAAGCCGTGCTGGCGATCGAGGACGACAACTTCTACGAGCACAGCGGCGTGTACTACAAGGGCATCTTGCGCGCGGCGCTGCACAACGCCAGCGGCGGGGCGCGCCAGGGCGCATCGACCATTACCCAGCAAGTAGCGCGCAACTTCTTCCTGTCGTCCGAACAGACCCTCAAGCGCAAGGCGTACGAGATCCTGCTGGCCTGGAAGATCGAGAAAAGCCTGACCAAGGACCAGATCCTCGAGGTCTACATGAACCAGATCTACCTGGGCCAGCGCGCATACGGCTTCTCGTCGGCGGCCCAGATCTATTTCGGCAAGGACCTGAAGGACATCAGCGTCGCCGAAGCGGCCATGCTGGCCGGCCTGCCAAAGGCGCCGTCCGCCTACAACCCGGTGGTCAACCCGAAGCGCGCGCGCACGCGCCAGCAGTACATCCTGCAGCGCATGCACGAGCTCGGCTACATCACCACCGCGCAGTACCAGACGGCCAAGGACGAACAGCTCAAGATCAAAACCGACAGCAACGAGTTCGGCGTGCACGCCGAGTACGTGGCCGAGATGGCGCGCCAGCTGGTGTACGAACAGTTCAAGGAAGAGACCTACACGCGCGGCCTGAACGTGTTCACCACGATCACCAAGGCCGACCAGGACGCCGCCTACCTGGCGCTGCGCCGCGGCGTGATGGACTACGAACGGCGCCAGGCCTACCGTGGGCCGAAGTCGTATATCGACATCCCGGGCAACAAGGAAGCGGCCGAAGAAGCAATCGAAACCGAGCTGGCCGAGCATCCCGACAGCGACGACATCATCGCCGCCATCGTGCTGCAGGCCGCGCCGGACAAGGTCACCGCGGTGACGGCCTCGGGTGAAGAAATCGCCATCAGCGGAGCGGGACTGGCATTTGCCAAGTCCGGGCTGTCGGCCAAGGCCCCGCCTAACCGCCGCATCAAGCGCGGTGCGGTGATCCGCGTGACGCAAGGCGGCGGCACGACCTGGAGCATCACGCAGATGCCGGAAATCGAATCGGCCTTTGTGGCGGCCGATACCAGGGACGGCGCGATTCGCGCGCTGGTCGGCGGCTTCGACTACAACCGCAACAAGTTCAACCACGTGACGCAAGCCTGGCGCCAGCCGGGATCGTCGTTCAAGCCGTTCATCTACTCGGCGTCGCTCGAGCGCGGGCTGTCGCCATCGACCCTGATCAACGACGCCCCGATCTCGTTCGACGCCGGCCAGACCGGCGGACAGGCGTGGGAGCCGAAGAACTACGACGCCAAGTACGAAGGGCCGATGAGCATGCGGCGCGGGCTGACCAAGTCGAAGAACATGGTCTCGATCCGCATCCTGCACCGCATCGGCGCCAAGTACGGCCAGGAATACACCACGCGCTTCGGCTTCGACGCCGACAAGAACCCGCCGTACCTGACGCTCGCGCTGGGCGCCGGCGCCACCACGCCGCTGCAGCTGGCTGGCGCGTACGCCGTGTTCGCGAACGGCGGCTACCGCGTCAGCCCGTACCTGATCACCAAGGTCACCGACAGCAACGGCACCATCCTGTCGCAGGCATCGCCTGACCGTGCGGGCGACGAAGGCAACCGCGTGATCGACGCGAGGAACGCCTACCTGGTCGACAGCATGCTCAAGGACGTAGTCCGTTACGGCACCGCCACCAAGGCGCTGTCGCTCAAGCGCACCGACATCTCGGGCAAGACCGGCACCACGAACGACTCGATCGACGCCTGGTTCGCTGGCTACAACCCGAACATCGTCGGCATTGCCTGGATTGGCTACGACCAGCCGAAAAACCTGGGCAACAAGGAAACCGGCGGCGGCCTCGCGCTGCCGATCTGGATTGGCTACATGAGCAAGGCGCTGAAGGGGGTGGAGAACGTCGAGCGCCCCGTCCCGGGCGGCCTGATCAATGTAAACGGCGAGTACTACTACGCCGAGAACCCGCCGGGAACGGGCGTCCAGAGCATCGACGTTGGTGTACGGACGACGCCGGCGGAAGAAGCGGTAAAAGACGCCGTCAAGAACGAGCTGTTCTAACGATTTAGTTGCTTCAAAACGGGGTCAGACCGGGTCACGCTGACCACCATTAAATGCTTCAAAACGGGGTCAGACCACCATTAAATGAAATATTTCATTTAATGGTGGTCTGACCCCGATTTTCTGGCAACGAAATTTTAGAGGGTGACGGTGGTGCCGCCTTGTTCGCTGGCAAGCGTGGAGAGCGCGGCGAACAGCTCGGAGCCGTCGCGGGTGTTGATCCATTGCCCGTCGGCGCGCTTGTAGTGAAAGCCGCCGGATTTGGCCGCCACCCACATTTCCTGCAGCGGAGCCTGGCTGTTGACGATGATCTTGGTACCGTTGTCGATGAACTCGATTTCCAGCACGTTGCCGCTGCGCTTGCATTCGACGTCGATCACGTCTTCGTCGTTGAGCCGGTCCATCGCGCGCTCGATCGTGCTCAAGGTGGCGTCGGCCAGGTCCAGGAATTCGGTTTCGCTCATCATGCTACACTCCAAGGTCTTCTAATTAAACCGTGATTCTAATCGTGAAGCCTTCCATTGCGCTGAATATCGGCGCTGCTGCCGTGGTCTTCGGCCTCCTCTCCGGCTGCGGCCAGACCGGCCCGCTCTACATGCCCAAGCCTCCTGCCAAGCCACAGCCGGTGCCAGCCCAGCCGGCCACAATGCCGCCAGTTTCTTCTTCCGTCGCCCAGTAACTCATCTTATGTCGCAATTTTCCTTTCAAAACGGCGCCCTGTTCGCCGAACGCACTCCCTTGTCCAGCATCGCCGAACAATTCGGTACGCCAACTTATGTCTACTCCAAGGCTGCGCTGCTGAAAAACTTCGCGTCGTATTTCGATGCCTGCAAAGGCCGCGACGCCCTGATCTGCTACGCGATGAAGGCCAATTCGAACCTTGCCATCCTCGACCTGCTGGCGCGCGAAGGCGCAGGCTTCGATATCGTGTCAGGCGGCGAACTGCTGCGCGTGCTGGCCGCCGGCGGCGATCCGCGCAAGGTGATTTTCTCGGGCGTGGGCAAAACGTCCGACGAAATCCGGCTGGCACTGTCGCACGACATCCTGTGCTTCAACGTCGAGTCGATTCCCGAGCTGCACCGGATTAACCAGGTCGCGGGCGAACTGGGCAAGACCGCACCGGTGTCGCTGCGCGTGAACCCGAACGTGGACGCAAAAACGCACCCGTACATCGCCACCGGCCTGAAGGCGAACAAGTTCGGCGTCGCGTTCGACGATGCGCTCGACACCTACCGCACCGCAGCCGCGCTGCCGCACCTGCAAGTGGTGGGCATCGATTGCCATATCGGCTCGCAGCTGCTGGACGATGCACCGCTGCTCGAGGCGCTCGACAAGCTGATCGAACTGATCGACACCCTGGCCGGCGAGGGCATCGTGATTCATCACCTCGACATGGGCGGCGGCATCGGCATCAATTACGGCGAAGCCGGCGAAGCGGAGCCGGTGCCGGTCGGCGAGTACCTCGGCCGCGTGTTCGCGCATATCGACGCCTGGCGCGCGCGGAAATACGGCGGCAAGCCGATCAAGGTGGCGTTCGAACCGGGCCGCTCGATCGTGGGCGATACCGGCGTCCTGCTGACCCGCGTGGAATTCCTGAAGCCTGGCGCCGAGAAGAATTTCTGCATCGTCGACGCGGCAATGAATGATTTGATGCGCCCTGCCCTCTACCAGGCGTGGATGGATGTGCAGCCAGTTGCGCCGCACGCGGGCGAGAAGGTGACGTACGACGTCGTCGGCCCGGTCTGCGAGTCGGGCGACTGGCTGGCGCGCGATCGCGCACTGGCGGTGAATCCCGGTGATTTGCTGGCGATTATGCAGGCAGGCGCTTATGGCCTGACCATGTCGTCGAATTACAATACCCGCGGCCGCGCAGCCGAGGTAATGGTCGACGGCGACAAGGTGCATTTGATCCGCCAGCGCG
>DASWSX010000035.1:0-19398 GCA_036402435.1 Telluria sp.
CGCACGTCGGAGGTCAGGTCGTCGAGCAGCAGCACGGTGGGCCCGAGCTTGCTGAGCGCATTGCGCAGCGTGACCACCTGGCGCCGGTAATGCAGGCCGTCGTGGGCCACCAGCCGGATTTCGGCCATCGAATCGATTACCAGCCGCTCGGGATGATGGCGCTTGACCAGCTCAAGGATCTTGTTCACCAGGCGCGATAACTCGGTATCGCTTGGCAGCAGGATGCTTTGCTCCTCGTGGTCGTCGTCGTCGATCGGCGCGAGTTCTTCGATATCGACCCCGTCGAGCGACCAGCCGTGATTGTGCGCGGTGGCCAGCAATTCGGCGCGCGTTTCCGACAAGGTTATGTACAGGCAGCGCTCGCCGTTTTGCGCGCCGTCCATCAGGAAGCGCAGGCCGAGCGTGGTTTTTCCTGTGCCTGGCCGCCCTTCAACCAGGTGGATGCGGCTTTTCAGCAGGCCGCCGCGCAATACGGAATCAAGCTCCGGTATCCCGGTCAGCAATCGTGTTTCGTTCGTTCCCAAAATGGACTCCGTCAAGACTGCAGCGGTAAGTAAAAATCCCATGGCTGGCGCCAGCCTGCACGCGCCGGCGATTGTGATTTATTCTACCGTTGTCATTTAACGATTCCACGCACAATTGAACAAAGCGAACCAGCTTTAACTGTTTTGCCTCAGGCGGGCCACCACGGCTTTCCATTGCGGGGCCGTCACCGGGGTAATCGACAGCCGGCTGCCTTTCTGCAGCAGCACCATGTCCTCCAGCTCCGGCATGGCGCGCATGTCGGACAGGGGCAAATACGCGCCCTTTTCCACGGCCTTGACGTCGACCGATATCCAGCGCGGCTGTTCCTGCGTGGCTTTCGGATCGTAATAATGGCTTTTCTGGTCGAATTGGGAGGCGTCCGGATAAGGGCCGCTGACCACTTCCGCAATGCCGGCCACACCGGGCACGGCGCAGCTGGAGTGATAGAACAGAACGCCGTCGCCCACCTTCATCTGGTCGCGCATGAAATTGCGGGCCTGGTAATTGCGCACGCCGAACCACGCCACCGTTTTACCGGGCGCGGCCAGCACGTCGTCAAAACTGACTTCATCCGGTTCGGATTTCATCAACCAATACGCCATCTGCACTCCTGATCGAACCGCGCGAAAAACGCGCGCGCATAAAAAAAACGGTTGCGCACCGAATGCTTGCAACCGCTTTTGGAATTAAAGCCCCGCCTGTGCCGTTTTTGCCGGCATCCCGAACCTGATGGTTCAAGGTGGTCACAGTTAGTTCAATTTCGGGTTCGTCGGACTAGCGACGCTCACGCCCATCGAACAAAATTCCGCAACCGATGCACATAAATGGTTCAAGGAATATATGGCAATCGCGAACACCGCAGGGTGGAACGAAGTTTACTCCGATGTGTCGCCGTGTCAAACGAATTTGACCACTTAAAAAAGATTTTCTTGCGGCGTAAGCGCGCTGTCCAACACGGTGTGCATCGCGCTCAGTTTCTGCTTGACTTCCATGATCGACATGTCCGACAGCGGCCCTTGCGGCGACTTCACCGACAGGAATTCGGCGGCAACGCTGATCGCGGCCATGACGGCGATACGATCGTTGCCCTTCACCTTGCCCGAGTCGCGCAAGGCGGTCATCTTGGCGTCCAGGAAGGCGACGGCCTCCTTCAAGGTGGCCTGCTCGTCTTCCTTGCATACCAGCCGATAGGGGGTACCCATGATGGTGACGTCGAGATGGATCATTGGGCGGCCTCGTTGGTGGTTGCAACCGGGGCGGCGTCAGGGTCCGGCAGCTGGGCTAGCAGGGCCTCGACGCGGCGCTGCGCCTCGGACAGGCGATCCATGAAGGCTTCGTTTTCACGGCCCAGCAGGGTGTTGGACTGGCGCAGGGCGGCGTTCTCGCGGCGGAGCGACACCGTCATCTCGGCAAGCCGGTCGATTTTTTCGGATAGTTCTTGGAATTCAGAAATCATCCCGTAACTATAGGGGTGCCGGGGAATTTCCGTCAACCGATTCAGTACGTTAGCGCCGCTTATTCATGCAATCTGTACGGCAACAGTGCCATTCAAGCGAGCTGATCCTTTGCGCTGGATCAACCCTGTTGGTTAAATAAAACACATAGCTCCTTGAAAACGGTCATAACCGTCCCTATAATTAGCACTCGTTAGTAGAGAGTGCTAACAACTCTTTCTCGCCGTTGCAGTCCACTGGAACGGGCCCTTTACGGCAGGAAACTGCGCTACGCGGTTTCTGCCGATAGTAAGACAAACCATTGAAAACTAAGGAGTTTTGCATGAACCTTCGCCCTTTGCACGATCGCGTCATCGTCAAGCGTCTCGACCAGGAAACCAAAACTGCGTCCGGCCTGATCATTCCTGATGCAGCCGCAGAAAAGCCGGATCAAGGCGAAATCCTCGCCGTCGGCAATGGCAAAGTCCAGGAAAACGGCACCGTGCGTCCACTGGAAGTCAAGGTTGGCGATCGCGTCCTGTTCGGCAAATACTCGGGCCAGACCGTCAAAGTCGACGGCGAAGAACTGCTCGTGATGCGCGAAGAAGACATCATGGCCGTGCTGGTCAAGTAATCAGCCCGCAGTCGTTTGACCCACCAACGAATTAATCGGAGAAACAAACATGGCAGCTAAAGATGTAGTATTCGGCGACGCAGCGCGCGCCAAGATGGTTGAAGGCGTAAATATCCTCGCCAACGCAGTCAAAGTCACCCTGGGCCCGAAAGGCCGTAACGTTGTGCTCGAGCGTTCGTTCGGCTCGCCTACCGTCACCAAGGACGGCGTTTCGGTTGCGAAAGAAATCGAACTCAAGGACAAGCTCATGAACATGGGCGCGCAGATGGTCAAGGAAGTTGCTTCGCGCACCAGCGACAACGCCGGCGACGGCACCACCACTGCAACCGTCCTGGCCCAGGCAATCGTCCGCGAAGGCATGAAGTTCGTTGCCGCCGGCATGAACCCGATGGACCTCAAGCGCGGCATCGACAAGGCAGTCGCTGCCACCGTCGAAGAGCTGGCCAAGATCTCCAAGCCATGCACCACCACCAAGGAAATCGCCCAGGTTGGCGCGATTTCGGCTAACTCGGACTACTCGATCGGCGAGCGCATCGCTGAAGCGATGGAAAAAGTCGGCAAGGAAGGCGTTATCACCGTGGAAGACGGCAAGTCGCTCAACGACGAGCTGGACATCGTTGAAGGCATGCAGTTCGACCGCGGCTACCTGTCGCCATACTTCATCAACAACCCGGACAAGCAAGTTGCCATCCAGGACAGCCCGTTCATCCTGCTGTGCGACAAGAAGATCTCCAACATCCGCGACCTGCTGCCGATCCTGGAGCAAGTTGCCAAGGCCGGCCGTCCACTGCTGATCATCGCGGAAGACATCGAAGGCGAAGCGCTGGCAACCCTGGTTGTCAACAACATCCGTGGCATCCTGAAGACCGTTGCCGTCAAGGCGCCAGGCTTCGGCGACCGCCGCAAGGCAATGCTGGAAGACATCGCTATCCTGACCGGTGGCCAGGTTATCGCTGAAGAAGTCGGCCTGACCCTGGAAAAGGTCACGCTGGCAGAACTCGGCCAGGCCAAGCGCGTTGAAGTCGGCAAGGAAAACACCATCATCATCGACGGCGCTGGCGAAGCATCCTCGATCGAAGCACGCGTCAAGCAGGTTCGCGTCCAGATCGAAGAAGCGACCTCGGACTACGACCGTGAAAAGCTGCAGGAACGCGTTGCCAAGCTGGCAGGCGGCGTTGCAGTGATCAAGGTTGGCGCAGCCACCGAAGTCGAGATGAAGGAAAAGAAAGCACGCGTTGAAGATGCACTGCACGCAACCCGCGCAGCTGTTGAAGAAGGCATCGTTCCTGGCGGCGGCGTAGCACTGCTGCGCGCACGTGCGAACCTGGTCGTCAAGGGCGACAATCCTGACCAGGAAGCTGGCATCAAGATCGTCCTGCGCGCCATGGAAGAGCCGCTGCGCATGATCGTCCAGAACGCCGGCGAAGAAGCTTCGGTGGTTGTTGCAGCAGTGTTGGCCGGCACCGGCAACTACGGCTACAACGCAGCCAACGGCACCTACGGCGACATGGTTGAAATGGGCGTGCTGGATCCAGCCAAGGTTACCCGTTCGGCACTGCAGAACGCAGCGTCGATCGCCGGCCTGATGCTCACCACCGATGCAATGGTCTGCGAACTGGCTGAAGACAAGCCAGCGATGGGCGGCATGGGCGGTATGGGTGGCATGGGCGGCATGGGTGGCATGGACGGCATGATGTAATTAGCCGGACAGGGGCGCTCGTTGAGCGCCCTGCTCCCAGCAGCAAAAAGAAAGCCTGCAAGGTGATGCCTTGCAGGCTTTCTTTATTTTCGGCGTGGCATTAACGCGTCTGACGCTTGCGCATCTCCGACTTCTTCATGCCTGCGTTCAGCAGCGCGGCGGCCAGCATCCCCGCCAGCATCAGCGACGGCGCGCCCGGCTCGGGCACCTCGCCGTGATAGGTGACATCGTCCATCACATACGCGCCGCCGATCCCGACGACGCTGACAGCATCCACAAGCCCCGTATATCCGGACGCCAGGAATTGCGCCGGACCGGTGCCGAACAGCTCCAGCGTCGGCGACGTGTGCACCAGCAAGCCATCGTTATACAACCTGAACGACGCGTAGTAATACCCGGCGAACCACGCGCCGTCAAAATACTGGTCGTCATCAAGGAAGCTAAAGCCCTTGACATTGGCATCGCTGTAAATCCTGGTCGGACTCGAGTGCGCCTCGAAAGGCGGGAACGCCGAGCTCAGGTAATACCAGCCGCTGTCCCACGCAATGCCACCGTACACGCTTGGCAAGGGCCCGCTTCCCGTCAGCTGGTCGAAGTTGACGACGGTGGCACTAGCCGACCCAGCGGCAAGTGCGCACGCAGCGAGTGCGCCGCAGATCGATTTTTTGAATATCTGTTTCACGCAAGACCTCCTGATGATAGATATCCGTTTATTATCTTCTTACTCACAGTTTGTGCGCGTTCAATACGTTGATCTAGCGCAAACGAACTCATCGGCGCGCACCAGAAAAGTATGTTGAGGATCAAACGTGTGTGCGATAGGAGGCTTGATTGCCGCCGTCACCCCTTTCGTTTAGTATTGCCGCAACTATAAAAAGGGGTGTCAACATGCAGGTATCGTCCAAACAATTGGCCAGTCGTGCTGCGCTGGCCGCGCTCATGGCGTTCGCCCTCACGCTTGGCGGTTGCCGGGACCAGCCACAGCCCCCGGCGGCAGCGCCTGCGGCCGCAATACCGGATGCAAAGGCGACCCGGACGCGCGAGCAGGCAATGACGGCGCTGATGGGCCTGCCTGAGCTGAAATCATGGTCGAGCAAGCTCGAGGCGGCATCCGGCGGCAAGGTGCGCGGTGCGCTGATTGAGTACGATCCGAAACCGCGCGTCATCGACGGCAAGAGCTACTGGCAGTTCAGCTTTGTGGAAAACGGCAGCGACGCGGCGCACCCGTGGGACAGCTTCCTGGTGGCGCAGCAGGGCGAGGAGATACTGGTGGAAGACTTCGCCACCGACAAGCCGCTGACGCTTGAGCAGTGGCGCAAAGAAAAACGCCCGATGGAACGCACATCGGGCGAGATGATCGGGGAATAACCCGCTTTCCCCGGCAAAAGATTCCAAAATCGGGGTCAGCGTGACCCGGTCTGTCCCCGATTTTGGAACATTTTTCTTTTATGACACCGTGCCGAACCAGCCGCCGTACGCAGGCAGCGTGACCTTGGTGCCTTCGACGCTACCCGGCAGCCCGTGCCCGGTCATCGCGACCGCGCCAGCTACGGCTTCCAGTTCCAGCTCCACCGGCTTCGGCCCCAGGTTGAACACCGCCACCACACCCGGATGACCGGCCAGGTCGCGGCGCAGCGCCAGCACTGGCTCCGGTGCGTCGAAGAAGACGATGTCGCCGCGCGTCAGCTGTGGCGTGTTGCGGCGCCACGCGATCAGGCGGCGCGCGAAGTTCAGCGGCGACTCCGGATCGTTTTCCTGTACCGATGCCGCCACCGCGATGTGCGGCTCGGCGACCGGCAGCCATGGTTTGCCCGTCGTGAATCCGGCGTTCGGCTTCTCGCTGGTCCATGGAATCGGCGTGCGGCAGCCGTCGCGGCCCTTGAACTCGGGCCAGAACGTGATGCCGTACGGGTCCTGCAGCAGTTCGAACGGCACGTCCGCTTCCGTCAGCGCCAGTTCGTCGCCCTGGTACAGGCACGGGGTGCCCTTGAGCGACAGCTGCATCGCCAGCACCATCTTGGCGAGGGCCGGCCTCGGATTGTCGCCGCCCCAGCGCGTCATGACGCGGATCGCGTCGTGGTTACCGACCGACCAGGATGCCCAGCCGCCTTTCACGCGCGCCTCGAACTCTTCGACCTGAGTGCGGATGTGCGCGGCCGAGAATTGCGGCGTGAGCAGGTTGAAGCTGTACGCCATGTGCAGCTTGTCGTTATCGGCGGTGTATTCAGCCATCACGCCGAGCGCATCGTCCGCGCCGACTTCGCCGATCGCCACCGCGCCGAATTCGTCGAGCAGCACGCGGATCTTCTGCAGGAAGGCCAGGTTCTCCGGCTGCGTCTTGTCGTACACGTGCGATTGCATGCCGTACGGGTTGACGTCGGTGACGGTGGCGGTATCGCGCTTGGTCGCGGCCGGATTGCTGCGCAGCTGGGTGTCGTGGAAGTGGAAGTTACAGGCGTCCATGCGCACGCCGTCGACGCCGCGCGCGAGCCAGAAGCGCAGCGCGTCAAGGTGCGCTTGCTGCACTTCCGGATTGTGGAAGTTCATGTCCGGCTGGCTGGCCAGGAAGTTATGCAGGTAGTACTGCTTGCGGCGGCTATCCCACTGCCACGACGAGCCACCGAACACCGACAGCCAGTTGTTGGGCGGATTACCGTCCGGGAGCGGATCGGCCCACACATACCAGTCGGCCTTCGGATTGTCGCGGCTCTTGCGGCTCTCGGCGAACCACGGATGGATCTCCGCCGTGTGCGACATCACCTGGTCGATCATGATCTTCAGTCCGAGGCTGTGGGCCTTGGCAATCAGCGCATCGAAGTCGGACAGGGTGCCGAACATCGGGTCGACGTCGCAGTAGTCGGAGATGTCGTAGCCGAAGTCCTTCATCGGCGACTTGAAATACGGGGACAGCCAGACGATGTCGACGCCCAGTCCGGCGATGTAGTCGAGCTTTGAGGTGATGCCCGGCAGGTCGCCGATGCCGTCGCCGTTCGAGTCGAGGAAACTGCGCGGATATACCTGGTAGATGATGGCTTCACGCCACCACGGCGTTTTTTCTTGGGAATGCTGGGCGAGGTCGTTGGTCATGGCTGGGTCCGGTGAATGCAAGACAGATATTTGTACACAATATACATGACTTGGCAGGGTTTTACAATTTCCACCAGACCGTTATTATTCGTACATACCGTTAAAAATCAATGACTTAACATAGAAGTACCCATACAGAAAAAAGCGGGGCAGTAGTTAAACTACAGATATGTTTAGAGCTCAACAATTTTATGTTGCCAGCATTTGTGCTTCAGCTTAGCATCGCGTCTGGTTAAAACATTCGGAGCGCCCATGTCGCAGGCAGAAATCACAAGCGGGACCGGGAAAATGCCCCGGCAAATCCCGTTCATCGTCGCAACCGAAGGGTGCGAACGGTTCAGCTTTTACGGGATGCGCAACATCCTCACCCCCTTCCTGATCAGCACCCTGCTCCTGTTCATGCCGGAGCCGGACCGCGCGGGCGAGGCGAAGCACATCTTCCACACCTTCGTCATCGGCGTCTACTTCTTCCCGCTGCTGGGCGGCTGGCTGGCCGACCGCTTCTTCGGCAAATACGACACCATCTTCTGGCTTAGCCTGGTCTACTGCGCCGGCCACGCCTGCCTGGCGATCTGGGACGACAGTCTTAACGGCTTCTACTTCGGCCTGTTCCTGATCGCGCTCGGTTCCGGCGGCATCAAGCCGCTGATCTCTTCGTTCGTCGGCGACCAGTTCGACCAGACCAACAAGGGCAAGGCCAAGGTCGTCTTCGACATCTTCTACTGGATGATCAACTTCGGCTCGTTCTTCGCATCGCTCCTGATGCCGATCTTCCTGAAGGACTACGGCCCGTCGATCGCCTTCGGCATCCCAGGCCTTCTGATGTTCATCGCGACCATGATCTTCTGGTCCGGCCGCAAAAAGTACATCAACGTACCGCCAGCGCCGGTCGATCCGAACTCGTTTACCCGCGTCGCCCGCACCGCACTGCTGGCAGCGAAACCGGGCCAGTCGCGCCCTGGCCTCATCGTCGCAGGCATCGGCATCGTGGGCGCCCTTGGCTCACTCGCGATGAGTCCACAGTGGGGCTTCGTGATCGCCGCCTGTACCGCGATGGTGCTGCTGCTCGCCTTCGGCGGCATCGGTACCTCGATGCAGCTCGAGCGCGCCCGGGGCATCCACCCTGACGAAGCGGTCGACGGTGTGCGCGCAGTACTGCGCATCCTGATCGTGTTCGCGCTGTCGACGCCATTCCATTCGCTGTTCGACCAGAAGGCGTCGACCTGGATCGTGCAGGCCCAGTCCATGGTACCGACCGTTACCGCGTTCGGCTCCCAGTTCACCATCCTGCCGGCGCAGATGCAGGCACTGAACCCGCTGCTCGTGATGATCCTCATCCCGTTCAACTACGCGGTGCTGTACCCGATGATGCGCAAGATGGGCGTCGAACCAACCGCGCTGCGCCGCATGACCGCCGGTATCGGGTTCTCGGCACTGTCGTGGGTCGTCATCGGCTCGATCCAGGTAGCCATGGATGCCGGCGACCCGGTATCGATCGCATGGCAGATCCTGCCGTACGCGCTGCTGACGCTGGGCGAAGTACTGGTCTCGGCCACCGGCCTTGAGTTCGCGTACAGCCAGGCCCCGGCCTCGATGAAGGGCGTGATCATGGCCTTCTGGTTCCTGTCGATTACCGTCGGCAGCCTGTGGGTCCTGATCGTCAACCAGGCCGTCAAGAACCAGGCGGTGTCCGACTACATCGCAAGCACCGGATTCGGGGTGATGGCGTTCCAGATGTACTTCTTCGCCGCGTTCGCGTTCGCGGCGACGATCGCATTCGGCTGGTACGCCACCCGCTACCGCATGGTCGACAACTACCGCGCCGACACCAAGGCTGCCCTGGCCTGATTGGCCCTGCCCCTCCCGCGATCGCCGGGAGGGGCATTTAAAACACCGTAGTAAAGCTACAATTATTGCGCTACCATTGCAGAGCGTACGCCTTCGTGCGTCCATACAGATGTAATTCAATAACACGCCAAGCGAGACACCACATGCGCAACCTTCCGAGCCTCCCCCTCCTCCGCCTGACCCTCGCAGGTACTGCCGCCTTCGTCGCGGGCACCGCCAGCGCGGCCGCACCGGTCGAAGCGTGCGACGCCGCCTCCTTCCAGACCGTGGTGCACGGCGCTGCGGCGCAGTACGATGCGCGCGCCGTGTGGCTAAACGCAGGGCTGGTTAAATGGCCAGGCGCGGACGCCGGCGGCAGCTTCAAGCTGTATCACTCGGCCACTGCGGCGGTCAAAGCGGTTAAGGGCGACAAGGTAAGCGGTGCGGAAGGTGCGCTTGCGCTGGCGGCCTTCACCGGCCCGGTACCCGCAGCTGCAGGTTCGCGCTTCAAGTACGTTGGCCAGGGCGCGGTGCTCGCGGTGTCAAAAAAGGATATGGCGCGCCTCCCCGGGCTGCACCGCCAGCAGCTGGTACTGGTACAGGAGGCGCCTGACGGCACCGTCATCGCGGCGACCCGCATCCAGTCCGCTGGCGCTCTGGACGCGCTCTACGCGGCTGCCGCACGCGTCGGCGACCTTGGCGCTGTCGTGGGCAAGGGCCGGACTGCCTTCAAACTGTGGGCGCCGACCGCGCAGGACGTATCGGTCTGCACATTCGACAGCGGCAGTGCGCGCGCAAGCGGCATCGCCCAGATGAAGCGCGACGCGAAAAGCGGCGTGTGGACGGCAATTAAGCCCGCCGACATGAGCGGCAAATACTACAAGTACGCAGTGGACGTCGTTGTCGACGGTCTGGGCGTCGTGCGCAACCTCGTGACGGATCCTTACTCGGTGAGCCTGACCACGGATTCGAAACGCACCTACATCGCCAATCTTGCGGCGCCGTCGCTCAAGCCAAAAGGCTGGGACAGCCACAAGGTTCCGGCCACCGTAAAGGCGCAGACCGACATGGCGATCTACGAGCTGCATGTGCGCGACTTCTCGATCAACGACGCCAGCGTGAGCGCCGCAAACCGCGGCAAATACGCCGCCTTCGGCGAGACCGGATCGAACGGCATGAAGCACCTGCTGGCCCTCGCCCGCTCCGGCATGACCGACGTCCACCTGCTGCCGGTCTACGATATCGGCAGCGTGCCCGAACAAGGCTGCGCGCAGCCAAAGCCTGCCGGCGCCGCGGACAGCGACGCGCAACAGGCGCTGGTACAGAAAACCGCGGAAACCGACTGCTTCAACTGGGGCTACGACCCGTACCACTACAGCGCGCCGGAAGGCAGCTTTGCCAGCGATCCGGCCGACGGCGCGAAACGCATCGTCGAATTCCGCGAGATGGTCATGAACCTGCACCGCGCCGGCCTGCGCGTGGGAATGGACGTGGTCTACAACCACACGTTCGCCTCGGGCCAGAAAGAGAAGTCGGTCCTCGACCGCATCGTGCCCGGCTACTACCACCGCCTGAACGCCACCGGCGCCGTCGAGCAGTCCACCTGCTGCGACAACACGGCCACCGAAAACCTCATGATGGGCAAGCTGATGGTCGACTCGGCCGAGCTGTGGACGCGCGAGTACAAGATCGACTCGTTCCGCTTCGACCTGATGGGGCACCAGCCGCGTTCCGTGATGGAGCAGCTGCAGGCGCGCGTGAACAAGGCCGCCGGCCGCCACGTGCAGCTGATCGGCGAAGGCTGGAACTTCGGCGAAGTGGCGGACGGCGCGCGCTTCGTGCAGGCGTCGCAGCTGTCGCTGAACGGCAGTGGCATCGGCACCTTCAGCGACCGCGCGCGCGACCATGTGCGCGGCGGCTCGGCCGGCGACTCGGGAGACAAGATGCTCAAGCTGCAGGGCTACATCAACGGTCTTGTCTACGACCCGAACGCGGCGACAGACAAGCGCGAAGTGTCGGACCTGATGCACAGCGCCGACATGGTCCGCGTCGGCCTGGCCGGTTCGGTCCGCACCTATCCGCTGACCACGTACAAGGGCGAGACCAAGGCGCTGCAGGACATCGACTACGGCGGCCAGCCGGCAGGCTATGCGAGCCAGCCTGGCGAAGCGGTCAACTACGTCGAGAACCACGACAACCACACGCTGTACGACATCAACGTGTTCAAGCTGCCGCTGGCGACGACGACCGAAGACCGCGCGCGGGTGCAGATGCTGGGCGCCGCGATCAACGCCTTCAGCCAGGGAGTGGCGTACTACCACGCCGGCATCGACACGCTGCGCTCGAAGTCCCTCGACCGCAACAGCTTCAACTCGGGGGACTGGTTCAACCGCATCGACTGGACCTACCAGGACAACTACTTCGGCACCGGCCTGCCGCGCGCGGAGGACAACGGCAAGGACTACGCGCTCCTCAAGCCGCTGCTTGGCAACGCCGCGCTCAAGCCATCGCCTGCGGACATCGCCTACGCGCGCGACGTGTTCCGCGACCTGCTTGCGATCCGCGCCAGCAGCACGCTGTTCCGCCTGCGGACGACGGAAGACATCAAGCAGCGCCTGCGTTTTTTCAATACAGGCCCACAGCAGGTGCCGACCGTGATCGCCGCGCATATTGACGGCAAAGGGTATGCGGGAGCGAACTTCAAGGGCGTGAGCTACTTCATCAACGTCGATAAGGTCGCGCACGCCGTGACGATTGCGGATGCGAAGGGCAAGTCGCTGCGGATCCATCCTGCGCATAAATCGGACAAGCGCGTAACGGATGCGACGTTTGACAGCGCAAGCGGCACCTTCAGCATCCCTGCCCGTACCGCGGTCGTGTTCGTCGAATAAACAGCACCACTGCCAGCAACGCCAGCAGCGGCAACACCCAGGCATCACGCACCTGCATGGTCCACAGGGTTGCGCCGCTGATCGCGCTCCACAACAAGGGAACGGGCAATAGTGCCCAGTGAGCGCGCGGGGAGAACGCCAGCAGGATCAGCGTTACGGCGGCCGTGGGGTCGGGTGCGATGCCAAACACTTCACCCTGCTGCCACGGCCGCCCGCCGAAGATGGCCAGCAGCGGGTATCCAAACAGCGCCAGCAGCAGAAGCCCGGCGCCGACAGGGTTTCGAATGGCGCTCAGTCTTCCCGCGAAAATCAGCAGCACGCCCTGGATCGCGAAACCGGCGGCAAAGTACAGGGCCGCGGAATTGATTGTCGCGTAACGCCCGGCGTGAAATTCCCAGGCCACCCACATCCAGCAGAACCCCAGCACAACCGCCGCAATACGTCCGCCATCATCGCGAAGCGCACATAGCACGATCGCTATGCCTGCGGTGATGGCCAGCAGGTGCATCGGCCAGACCGCGAGGTTATAGAGTTCGATGAGCCGATAATAAGTCCGCGCCGAGAACATCAGCAGGTCGGAAAGCGTGTACGTGGCCCATTCGCTCACAGCAAACGTCCGACGTGCGCGCTGATCCGGTTGCGGAACGCGGCGTCAGGCATCGGCCCCGATCCGGCGGCCATGTTCTCGCGTACGTGGGCCACCTGCGAAGTCGCCGGGATCGCGCACGTGATGTCCGGATGCGACACGATGAACTTCAGCAGCACCTGCGCCCAGCTGGCGCACCCGATGTCCCTGGCCCAAGGCGGAAGTGGATGGCGCCGCAAGGCTTCGGTCAGCTCGCCCTGCCGGAACGGCCGGTTCGCGATCACGGCGATGCGGCGTTCGCGCGCCAGCGGCAGTATGCGCTGCTCCACCTCACGGTCCACGGCGTTGTAGGTCACCTGGACGAAATCGATCGGCTGGCTCGCCATGATCCTGGCGATGTCGGCGTGGCGCCGCCCTTCCGACGTGGTGATGCCGACATAGCGCAGCTGGCCTGCCGCCTTCATCGCGAACAGCGTGGGCAGGTGCTTCTCCCACGCCAGCAGGTTATGCACCTGCAGCAGGTCGAACTTCGGAACGCCCCACTTGCGGCGCGAGTCCGCAATTTGCGCAGGTCCGTCGGAGCTGGTCCATACCTTATCGGCCGAGAACAGCTGCGCCGGCCGGCCGATCTTTTTCAGACTGTCGCCAATGACATGCTGGGCCGAACCGTACATGGGAGACGAGTCGATCATCCGTCCGCCAGCCGCGAAAAACGCGCGCATGACGGCAGCGCACTCCGCGCGCCCGGCCGGATCATTGCCGACGTTGAAGGTGATCCAGCTGCCGAGGCCCACCACCGGCACCGCCTCGCCCGAGGATGGAATGCGGCGTGTCAGCATCGATGCGGGGGCAGCCTGCAGCGGCAGCGCGGCACTTCCTCCAAGCGCCAGCATCGACTGCAGCATCCGGCGCCGGCGCATGGACAGCATGTATCGCATCTGGCGTACCTCCCGTAGCGTTGCTCAAAAACTGATATCAGCATGGCACCACAGATCGGACGGAGATTCAAGGACAGCGCGGCCGCATCATGAATGCCGATCATGAATATGCGTCCTGACTATGCAATACTTATCATGAAATTGACGGAAATCGTTCCGGGCACCAATGACAGCGTTAGCGAGAGGACTGCCAATATGGCGCGTGACAACATTAACGATATCCGCGTGTTCTTCGCGGTCGCGCGCGAGCGCAGCTTCACGCGGGCTGCGGCCAAACTCGGCATGACCCAATCGGCGCTCAGCCACACCATCCGGTCGCTCGAGAGCCGCCTGGGCGTACGGCTGCTCACGCGGACCACGCGCAGCGTCTCGCCCACTGAGGCCGGCGAGCGCCTGCTGCAGAACGTGGCGCCGAAGTTCGAGGAAATCGAAACCGAAATCGCGGCCGTCAGTGACCTCGGCGACAAACCCGTGGGCACGATCAGGATCACCGCCATCGACCACGTCATCGACACTGTCCTGTGGCCCCGCCTGTCGCCGGTGCTGCCGCAGTACCCGGACCTGCATGTGGAAATCGCTTCTGACTACCGCCTGGTGGACATTGCGGCGGACCGCTATGACATCGGTGTGCGCTACGGCGACCAGGTGGACAAGGACATGATCGCAGTACGCCTGACCGCCGACATACCGGTGATGATCGTCGGGTCACCAGCTTATTTCGAGCGGCGGCCGATTCCCACATCGGCGCAGGACCTCATGAAGCACAACTGCATCACGCTGCGCCTGGCCAGCAGCGGCGGCATTTACGCATGGGAGCTGCGGCACGAGGGCCGCGATATGGAAGTGCGCGTGCGCGGGCAGGCAGTGTTCACCACGGCGTACCATATGCTCAATGCTGCGCTGAGCGGATGCGGCCTCGCGATGGTGACGGAAGACATGGCCCTGCCCCACGTGCGCGAAGGCCGGCTGGTCAGCGTCATGCAGGACTGGTGCACGACCTTCCCCGGCCTGCACGCATATTATCCGAGCCGCCGCAATGCGTCCCGCGCCCTTGGCGTCGTAATCGACGCGATCAGGCTCACAGGCTAGAACACTCCGAACAGCAGCAAGAGCAGCAGCGTGAGGACAACCGATATAAGGATCGACCCCAGGCAGCCCAGCTTGTTCGAGAAGAACAGGAACATAACTTCCCTTTACACGTCGGTGTGCGAGATCAGCAGGCGCTTGTTCTCTGTTTCGCCCTCGGTGCCGCTTCCCTGCGCACCAAGCGAGATGCCGACCGAGATGATATCGATCAGCAGCAGCTGCAGGATCCGCGAAATCATCGACAGGAAGGTCGTGCTGTCCTCGCTGTGATCGACTGCCAGGCAGATCGTCGCCTTTTTCGCCAGCGGCGATTTGCTGCTGGTGATGGCGATAACGTCGGCGCCGGCCGCGCGCGCCGCATCGACCGCGGCCAGCAACTCAGGCAGCTTGCCCGATGTGGAGATCGCGATCACCACGTCGCCCGGCTTGAGCAGCTCGGCCGCCAGCGTGAACAGGTGCGAGTCGCCGTACGACGAGGTCGGAATCCGGAACCGGAAGAACTTGTGCTGGCCGTCCAGCGCCACCACGCGCGAATTCCCCATCGCGTAGAACTCCACCTTGTTCGCCTTGCGCAGCAGGTGGATGGCGCGGTCGATCGACACCACGTCGAGCTGGTCGCGGAACTTCAAAATCGCCGACACCGTATTGTCGATCACCTTTGCCGACAGGTCGTGCGTGCTGTCGGAACGGCGCACCTGGCTGTGGCGCACCGGGATCGTCCCGGTCAGGCTGCTTGCGAACTTGAGCTTGAAGTCGGCCAGGCCCAGGAAGCCCAGCGAGCGGCAGAAGCGGATCACGGTCGGCTGGCTGACGTCGGCCAGGCGCGCGATCTCGGCGATCGGTTCATTGAGCACCTTGCGCGGATGTTCGAGCACCAGTGTCGCGACGCGCTGCTCGGCGGGCGAGAGCTCGTGCTGCAGGTGCTGCACGCGTTCCATCAGCGTGTTGGCGCCACTGCGCCCGCGCAGGTGTTCGGACAAGATCGTCGCCACGCCATAGAACGCCGGGTTCGGCGTCATGATCACGTAGGTTGGGATCTGCGACAGGTAATCGGTGAAGCGGCCCTTCGCTTCGAAGCGCGCGCGGAACGGCGATTTTGCGAACCAATCGCCCATGCGCGGCACGATGCCGCCGCCGATGAAGATGCCGCCGAACGCGCCCAGCGTCACCGCCAGGTTCGCCGCGGCGCCGCCCAGCATGCCGCTGAAGCACTCGAGCACTTCGATGCACAGCGGGTCGTTCTGCTCCAGCGCGCCGCTGATAATCTCGGGCGAAGTGCGCGGCTTGACGTCCATGCCGTTGCGCTGTGCCAGCGCGCGGTAAATGATCTCCATGCCGGGACCGGAGATCAGGCGCTCGTTCGATACGTGCGACCACTCCTTCCACGCGAACTGCAGGATCGCGAACTCGCGCTCGTCGGCCGGTGCGAAGTTGACGTGGCCGCCTTCGCTGCCCAGCGTGACAAAGCCGTCGAGGGTCGGGATGACGCCAGAGACGCCAAGGCCGGTGCCCGGCCCGAGCACGCCAATGACGGCGTTATCGGCCGGCGCGCCGCCGCCCACCTGCATCAGGTCGGCGCCCGACAGGCCCGGCAGCGACATCGCCAGCGCGGTGAAGTCGTTCACGATCAGCAGCGTGTTCAGGCCAAGCTCGCGGCGCACTTCATCGGTCGAGAACTGCCAGTCGCGGTTGGTCATGCGGATCAGGTCGCCGCTGATCGGATTGGCCAGCGCGAATGCGGCGTGGTTGATGCGCGTGCCCGCGTGGTCGGCCAGGTACGAATGCAGCAGCGGCACGATACCGCTGAAGTCATCGCACTTAAGCACCTGCACCGCGCGCAACACGCCCGGTGCGGTCTCGAGCGCGAAGCGCGCGTGGGTCGCGCCGATGTCGGCCAGCAGGCGCGGACCGTCGGCGTATGCAGTGCGGCTGTACTTCTGTTCGTTGTCGAGGTCTTTGGTCATCACTATCAGTAAAAACTGGATCGTCGCAAGGATACCCTATTGTATGAAATGCACCAAAGCTTGAATCGCGATAACGAATTAATTGGCGGCGATGAGTACTACGCCGTTGGTGGCTGCGAACTGGACCTTGCCGTCAGCGACGACAGCGCGCTTGCCGCTGTAGTAGTCGC
Source organism: Telluria sp. (assembly GCA_036402435.1). GTDB lineage: Bacteria > Pseudomonadota > Gammaproteobacteria > Burkholderiales > Burkholderiaceae_D > Telluria_A. Next base: position 16,841 of record DASWSX010000035.1, read on the forward strand.
GCACGGTCGCGCCATCGCCGAACACGCCGGCGACCGTGATCGGCACTGCTTTGCCGGCCGCGACATCGAGCGCGACGACGATCTTGTCGCGCAGCCCGTCACGCTCCAGCGTGCGCGCGAATGTGTACGGGCCGTCCGCGAGCTTCTTGTGTACGCCGGCTCCGATGGCTGGATGCGCCTGGCGGAATTTGCCAAGCTTGGCCCAGTGGCGCTGCACGTCCGCGACGCGATAGCCGTCGCGCTTCGCATTGGTCGCCAGGTCCTTCCAGTTCATGAAGGTGCGCAGGTTGGCGTCGCCTTCGGCGCCTTCGTGCCTGAGCACGCGCGCCGTCTCGTCGCCGTAGTAGACCTGCGCGGCGCCCGGAGCCAGCAGCAGCATGTTGGCCGTCTCGTACGGCTTGGCGCGCAGCGCGTCGAACGGCTGGCCGTCGTCGTGGGAGCTCATGTAGTTCAGCACCGAGAAGCCCTTGAGCGGGCCATTGAGCTGCTCCGAATACGATGCAAACACCTTTTCGTAGCCCTGCTTTGCGTCTTCCTTCAGGCTGAAGTTGATCAGGTTGTCGAAGCCGTTGGCGAAGAAGTCGACGTAGTTGGCGCCGCCCATGTCGAACTTGCGCGCGTGGCCAATCGCGTAGTTGTACACCTCGGCAGTCATGAAGAACTTGTCGTCGCCGAGCTTCTTCTTCGGGTTGGCGCGCTTCCATTCTTCGTAAGCCTCGCTGGCCACTTTTTTCAGATCGAGCCAGATGCCAGGCTCGGTGTGCTTGGCGGTGTCGCCGCGGAAGCCGTCAAATCCGAATTTGCGTACCCAGTCGGCGTGCCATTTCATCAGGTAGTAGCGCGGCGCACGCGGATAGCCGGTGCGGCCGAAGAACTCGTCGAGCTCCTTCACCTCGCGCTCGTAGCGGCCTTCCTTCTTCCACTTGGCCACCAGCTGCGGCGGCAGCGCTACCGCCTTGTCGCTGTCGGTTCGGATGTCGGGCAGGTTCTTCACCAGCGTGCACTGGATGGTCGTTACCGCATCCTTGTAAGTGCAGGTGGGGCCGGTCCTGACCCATTCGTCGGGCCACACCGGATCGGCCTGCGTTACCGGGCCGGTATGGTTCATCACCACGTCGAGCAGCACGCGGATGCCGTGCGCGTGCGCGGTGTCGACCAGCTTGCGCACATCGGCCTCGGTGCCGAGGTTGGCGTCGACGCTGGTGAAGTCTTTCGCCCAGTAGCCGTGGAAGCCGTACGACTTGCCCGTGCCTTCATCCGTGCCGGCGTGGATCTGTTCGACCGGCGGCGTGATCCAGATGGCGTTCACGCCCAGTTTGCTGAAGTAGCCTTCCTTGATCTTCCTTGTCACGCCCGCGAGGTCGCCGCCCATGTAGCCGCGCAGCGGCGCCGCATCGGCCTTGCGACCGTACGCCAGGTCATTGGCCTTGTTCGCGTTGTTGAACCGGTCCGTCAACAGGAAATATACCGTCGCGTTCTCCCACAGAAAAGGCTTGTCCGAAGGTGCGGCGGCAGCGCGCTGCGCGACGGAACCAAGGGCCAGTGCCAGCGATATTGCGAGTGCGGTAGTTTTCATTGTTAGGTTCCTGTTGTTAGGTTGGGTTCATGTGACAACGGTCGGCGCGGCACGGCCAGTGCGCGCGCGCAGGCCGGCGACCTTGTCGGCGATCGCGGCCAGTTCCGCAAGCGCTTCCTGGGTCGGCATGGCATGGTTGGCAGGATCGGCTTCGTACCGTTCCAGGTACAGCCGCACGGTGGCGCCTTCGGTGCCCGTGCCGGACAGGCGGAACACGATGCGCGAGCCGTCGGTCATCACGATGCGGACACCCTGGTGCGAGGCGACCGAATGGTCGACCGGATCGGTATAGATAAAGTCGTCGGCAAAATCGACGGTGTAGCTGCCAACCGCCTGGCCGGACAGCGGCGCCAGCAGACCACGCAGGTGCGTCATCATCAGGTTGGCGTCCGATGCATCCACCGCCTCGTAGTCATGGCGCGAGTAGTAGTTGCGCCCGAAGCGCGCCCAGTGCTCGCGCACGATCGTTTCGACCGGCTTGCCGCTGGCGGCAATCAGGTTGAGCCAGAAAAGGACCGCCCACACGCCATCCTTTTCGCGGATGTGGTCCGAGCCGGTGCCGTAGCTCTCCTCCCCGCACAAAGTGACCATGCCGGCATCGAGCAGGTTGCCGAAGTACTTCCAGCCGGTTGGCGTCTCGTAGCACGGCACCCCGAGGGCGGCGGCGACGCGGTCGGCCGCCGCGGAGGTAGGCATCGAGCGCGCGATGCCTTTGATGCCGCCACGGTAGCCCGGCGCCACGCTGGCATTTGCCGCGATGACCGCCAGGCTGTCCGATGGCGTCACCGCGATGCCGCGCCCGACGATCATGTTGCGGTCGCCATCGCCGTCCGAAGCCGCCCCGAAGTCCGGTGCGCCTTCGCCTTCCATCAGCGCGATCAGCTCGGCCGCATTGACCGGGTTCGGGTCCGGATGATGGCCGCCAAAGTCCTCCAGCGGCGTGCCGTTGATGACGGTGCCGGCAGGCGCCCCGAGCATGCCT
>DASWSX010000036.1:0-33539 GCA_036402435.1 Telluria sp.
GGCAATTGCCACCGACGAAGCCGGCATCCAGTTCCGCATCCTGAACTCGTCCAAAGGGCCTGCTGTACGCGCTACGCGGGCCCAGGCCGACCGTATCCTGTACAAGCAGGCGATCCGTTCGCGCCTGGAAAACCAGCCGAACCTGTGGCTCTTCCAGCAGGCAGTTGACGACTTGATGGTCGAGGGCGACCGTGTCGTGGGCGCCGTGACTCAGATCGGACTGAAGTTCCGCGCAGCCGCAGTTGTGCTGACGGCGGGTACTTTCCTGGATGGGAAGATCCACGTCGGCATGCAAAGCTATTCAGCAGGCAGGGCGGGCGACCCTCCTGCGATGTCGCTCTCGGCACGGCTGAAGGAGTTGAAGCTGCCACAGGGCCGCCTGAAGACAGGCACGCCGCCACGAATCGACGGTCGCAGCATCGACTTTTCAGCGATGGCTGAACAGCCGGGCGACCTCGACCCGGTACCGGTCTTCTCGGTGATGGGTAACGCTGCGATGCATCCGCGCCAGGTGCCATGCTGGGTGACGCACACCAACGCCCGTACCCACGACATCATTCGCGCCGGCCTGGACCGCAGCCCGATGTACACGGGCATGATCGAAGGGGTCGGCCCGCGCTATTGCCCATCGATCGAAGACAAGATCCACCGTTTCTCGGCCAAGGAATCGCACCAGATTTTCCTCGAGCCGGAAGGCCTGACCACCAATGAGTTCTACCCGAACGGGATCTCGACCAGCCTGCCGTTCGACGTGCAGATCGAACTGGTGCGCTCGATGAAAGGCATGGAGAACGCATTCATCCTGCGTCCAGGCTACGCCATCGAGTACGACTATTTCGATCCGCGCGGGCTGAAGGCGTCGCTCGAAACCAAGGCGATCAAGGGACTGTACTTCGCTGGCCAGATCAACGGTACCACCGGCTACGAAGAAGCCGCGGCGCAGGGCATGCTTGCCGGTATCAATGCGGCGCTGCAGACCCAGCAGCGCGACGCCTGGGTGCCGGGCCGCGCCGAAGCCTACCTTGGCGTGCTGGTCGACGACCTGACCACCCAAGGTGTGGCGGAGCCTTACCGCATGTTCACCAGCCGCGCCGAGTACCGCCTGAGCCTGCGCGAGGACAACGCCGACATGCGCCTGACCGAAATCGGCCGCCAGCTGGGCTGCGTCGGCGACGCGCAGTGGGAAGCATTCGAGACCAAGCGCGAGGCGGTAGCGCGCGAACTGGAGCGCCTGCGCAGCACGTGGGTCAACCCGCGCATTCTCGCAGCCGCCGAGTCCGAGCGCGTGATCGGCCAGGCCATCGAGCGCGAATACTCGCTGGCCGACCTGCTGCGCCGTCCGGGCGTGCAGTACGACACGTTGATGGGCATGTCCGGCAGTGAAGGGCAGAACCTGGCAGGTCCGGGCGTAGCAGACCCTGCGGTCAAGGAGCAGATCGAGATCCAGCTGAAATATGCCGGCTATATCGACCGCCAGGCGAAGGAAGTCGAGCGCCACGACCACTATGAGAACCTCAAGCTGCCGGAGGGCTTCAGCTACCTCGACATCACGGCGCTGTCGATCGAAGTGCGCCAGAAACTGGATAAGCAGCGACCCGAAACACTAGGCCAGGCATCAAGAATTTCCGGGGTGACACCTGCCGCTATCTCGCTTTTGCTGGTACATTTGAAGAAACGTGGCGCGAAAGGTTTCACTTCGCTAAATGAGGAGCTGGCTGGATGAAATTCTTCGACCGCGCCGCACTGGCGAAAGTACTGGCCGATGGCATTCAAGAACTGAAGCTTGACGTGAACGAGAAACAACACGAACAGCTGCTCGACTACCTCGCGCTGCTGTTCAAGTGGAATTCGGTGTACAACCTGACCTCGCTGCGCGACCCGATGCAGATGGTGACACTGCACCTGCTCGATTCGCTGGCTGCGGTGCCGGCCTTCGACAGCGCGAAAAACGTGCTGGATGTCGGGGCAGGGGGCGGATTGCCAGGGATTGTCCTGGCGATCGCGCGGCCGGACATCAAAGTGTCGCTGATCGACACCGTGCACAAGAAAACGGCGTTCCTGACGCAGGTAAAGGCAGAGCTGGGACTGGCAAACGTCACCGTGTACACGGCCAAGGTGCAGGAACTGGAAGTGAAGCAGCTTTTCGACGTCATCACCTCCCGCGCCTTTGCCGATTTGTCCGACTTCGTCAACTGGTCGGGGCATTTGCTGGCCGAGGGCGGACAATTCATCGCGCTGAAAGGCGTGGCCCCGCCGGAGGAGCAGGAGCGGCTTCCGGCAGAGTGGAAAACGACGGGGCTTGAGCCCTTGAAAGTGCCAGGCCTGGACGCGGAACGGCATCTCGTTTTCATCAAGCATTCCGTGCAAACTATATAAACGGTATAAATAGTTTATACCCGATATACTATATAAATCGTACCAACGATTTTAATGGTATAAACGGTATAAATCGTTATTGTTGCGTCTACGATAAGAACACACATGGCAAAGATCTTCTGCGTTGCAAACCAAAAGGGCGGGGTAGGCAAGACCACGACCAGCGTGAACCTGGCCGCGGGACTGGCCAAGCTTGACCAGCGCGTGCTGCTGGTCGACCTTGACCCGCAGGGCAACGCGACGATGGGCGCCGGCATCAACAAGGCCGGCCTCAAGTCATCGATCTACGAAGTGCTGCTTGGCGAAGCGGATGTGAAGACCGCGCGCATGCGTTCGGAGGCGGGCCGCTTCGACGTGCTGCCGTCGAACCGCGAACTGGCCGGCGCCGAAGTCGAGATGGTCCAGCTGGAGCAGCGCGAGCGCCGCCTGAAGGATGCGCTGGCGGCCGTCGACGGCGAATACGACTTCGTGCTGATCGACTGCCCGCCTGCCCTGTCGATGCTGACGCTGAACGGCCTGTGCGCCGCGCACGGCGTGATCATCCCGATGCAGTGCGAGTACTACGCGCTGGAAGGGCTGTCCGACCTGGTCAACACGATCAAGAAGGTGCACGCCAACCTGAACACCGACCTGAAGATCATTGGCCTGTTGCGCGTGATGTTCGATCCGCGCATGACGCTGTCGCAGCAGGTCTCGGCGCAGCTCGAGGAACACTTCGGCGACAAGGTATTCAAAACGATCATCCCGCGCAATGTGCGGCTGGCCGAGGCGCCATCGTACGGCATCCCCGGCGTGGTGTTCGACCCGGCCTCAAAAGGCGCGCAGGCGTACATCGCTTTCGGCGCCGAGATGGTCAAACGTATCAAGACAATGTAATCAGAGAGAGTAACAACGAATGGCTACCAAAAAACTCAAGGGCCTCGGCCGCGGCCTGGATGCACTGCTCGGCGGCGCCGACGGCAATGGCAATGGCGCCCCGGCTGACCAGGGCCAGCCGTCCGTGCTGGCGGTCAGCCAGCTGCAGGCCGGTAAGTACCAGCCGCGCACGCGCATGGACGAAGGCGCGCTGGCCGAACTGGCCGCGTCGATCAAGACCCAGGGCATCATGCAGCCGGTGCTGGTGCGTCCGGTAGGGCAGGACAGCATCACCGGCGCCGTGAAGTACGAGATCATCGCCGGCGAGCGGCGCTTCCGCGCGGCGCAGCTGGCCGGCCTGGACGAAGTGCCGGTGCTGGTGCGCGACGTTGACGACCAGGCCGCGGCCGCGATGGCGCTGATCGAGAACATTCAGCGCGAGGACCTGAACCCGCTGGAAGAGGCGCAGGGCATCCACCGCCTGATCTCGGACTTCGCGTTCACCCACGAACAGGCGGCCAACGCGGTCGGCCGTTCGCGCAGCGCGGTATCGAACCTGCTGCGCCTGATGAACCTGGCCGGGCCGGTGCAGACCATGCTCATGGCCGGCGATATCGACATGGGCCACGCGCGCGCGCTGCTGGCGGTCGATGCGGCCAGCCAGATCAACCTGGCCAACCAGGTGATCGCCAAGCGCCTGTCGGTACGCGAGACCGAAAAGCTGGTTACGCGCACGATGGAAGAGAACTCGGCTCCTGCAGCCGAGGCGCGCCAGAAGGAGAAGTCGGGCGACATCGTGCGCCTCGAGGAAGAGCTGTCGGACAAGCTGGCCACGCCGGTTGTCTTCAAGATGGGCGCCAAGGGCAAGGGGCAGATGATCATCGACTTCGCCGACCTGGATATCCTCGACGGCGTCCTGGCCCGCCTGCGCGCTTAAAAACCGCTCAAACGTTAAATACCCGCATTCCAGCACGTCGTTCCGCCATCGCGGGACGACGGCGCCTGTCGTTGGCGAGTGCACATTCCCCGTAATTACGTCCGCAAGCGCACATAACCCCGTGATTTATCGTGGTTTTTCAACAATTCGCCTCATATTGAAGAGCGGCTCCGTTTGACTCAGTTCATCATCAACCGCTATAATCCCGCTGATTCACGTAATCCTGAACCCGAAACACGGCATTTCACAATGGCTGGCGCGAAGAAGAAAAAATGTTGCGCTTAGTCTCCCTGCAATTGATGGTAACGGTAGTCGCTGGCGTCATGGCCGCGCTGCTCGGGGGAATGTCTGCGATGTTTTCGGCGCTGCTCGGCGGATTATGTTGTGTCGTGCCCAACGCGTTGATGGCTTTTCGCCTCTACGTCAACACGAAAACACCAGGCGGGGTCAACCCGTTCTCGTTTTTTATCTGGGAATTTATAAAGATTGCATTGACGCTGGCGCTCCTCGGGGCGACCGCGTGGCTCTACCGCGATTTGAACTGGCTGGCCTTGTTGGGCGGGTTCATCGTGGCGCTAAAAAGTTACATAATCTTATTATTTAGGCACTGACATGAGCACACCAGTTGAAGGCGCAGCGGCAGCACATGCACCGACTGCATCAGAATACATCAGCCACCACCTTGGCCACCTCTCGAACAAGCACCAGGATTTCGTTGTCGACTTCACCGTCTTCAACATCGACACCATCTTCTGGTCGATCTTTGCCGGCGTTCTCGGTTGCTTCCTGATGTGGATGGCCGCGCGCCGCGCCACCTCGGGCGTGCCGGGCCGCTTCCAGGCTGCAGTTGAAATCCTGGTTGAAATGGTTGAAAACCAGTCGAAAGCCATCGTGCACGGCGACCGCAGCTTCATCGCCCCGCTGGCCCTGACCGTGTTCGTCTGGGTAGCCCTGATGAACTCGCTGGACTTCCTGCCGGTCGACATGTTCTCGGAATTCTTCAAGCTGATGGGCTGGGATAGCGTTATCGCTTACCACCGCGTCGTGCCGACCGCCGACCTGAACGGCACCCTGGGTATCTCGCTGGGCGTGTTCGTCCTGATGATTTACTACGGCATCAAGATCAAAGGCTTCGGCGGCTGGGTCCACGAGCTGCTGGCAGCACCGTTCGGCATCTGGATGGCACCGTTCAACCTGCTCCTGAATATCATCGAATACGCAGCAAAAATGGTGTCGCTCGGTATGCGACTCTTCGGCAACATGTACGCCGGCGAACTGCTGTTCCTGTTGATTGCACTGCTCGGTTCCATGGCAACCACTTTCGGCTTCCTTGGCCACGTGGTGGCAGGTTCGATTTGGGCGATCTTCCACATCCTGATCGTGTTCCTGCAGGCATTCATCTTCATGATGCTGACGCTGGTGTACCTCGGTCAGGCCCATGAAGGCCACTGATCGGCGCCGCAAGCATCGAACAGATAGTGGTTGTAACGAAGTTGTAGTTTTTTTAATCAAAATTTTTAATTTAACCTTTGGAGTACTTTCATGACTGATACCTCTTTTGTTGCTTTGGCTTGCGGTTTGATCATTGGCCTGGGTGCTATCGGCGCCTGTATCGGTATCGCTATCATGGGCGGCAAATACCTGGAAGCTTCGGCTCGCCAGCCTGAACTGATGAACACCCTGCAGACGAAGATGTTCCTGCTGGCTGGTCTGATCGACGCTGCATTCCTGATCGGTGTTGGTATCGCCATGCTGTTCGCTTTCGCTAGCCCGTTCACCCCGATGGTCGTCGGCAGCTAAGAGCACGCATCGTTGTACTGAATAGCCGAACCATCGCGGTTCGGCATCCGTTTTTGTGAGAAGGAAAATACCGTGAACTTAAACGCAACCTTGTTTGCCCAGTTCGTGGTCTTCTTCATCCTGGCCGGTTTCACGATGAAATTCGTGTGGCCGCCACTGATGAAAGCGCTCGACGAGCGTGCAGAGAAGATCGCGAGTGGCCTCGCCGCCGCTGACCGTGGCAAGGCAGAAATGGCTGCAGCCGAGAAGCGCGCACAAGCCGAACTGGCTACCGCACGCGACGAAGGCCAGAAGCGCATTGGCGACGCCGAGAAGCGCGCTGCTGCGATCATCGACGACGCCAAGAAAATCGCATCGGAAGAAGCTGCCCGCATCATCGCCAGCGCTAAAGCCGACGCAGAGCAGCAGGTAGTACGTGCACGCGAAGAACTGCGCGGCCAGGTCGCGACCCTCGCGGTCCGTGGCGCCGAACAGATCCTCAAGCGCGAAGTGAACGCAGCGGCTCACGCCGACCTGCTGTCGCAACTGTCTGTCGAGCTGTAATCATGGCTGAACTCGCAACCGTCGCCCGTCCCTACGCCGAAGCGCTGTTCCGTGTTGCCAAACAAGGCAACATGGCAGCCTGGTCCGAACTTGTGTCCGAACTGGCACAAGTTGGCGCCAACCCTGATGTGCAGGCGTTTGCGGCTAACCCGAACGTCACCGACACCGACATGGCCAGCACCCTGGCCTCGCTGGTGAAGTCGCCGATGACGCCTGAAGCGAACAATTTCGTCCGCATGCTGGTCGAAAACGGCCGCGTTTCGCTGCTGCCGGAAATCGGCGAGCAGTTCCAGGTACTGAAGAATGCCGACGCCGGCGCCGCTGACGCTGAGATCACCAGCGCGTTCGAGATCTCGGATGCCCAGGTAACCCAGCTGGTCGCCCTGTTGGAAAAGAAATTCGGCCGCAAGCTCAACCCGACCGTCTCAGTGGATCCAGCGCTGATCGGTGGTGTGCGTGTCGTCGTTGGCGATGAAGTGCTCGACACCTCGGTGCGCGCCAAGCTGCAACAGATGCACGTTGCGCTGGCTGCCTGACCGACATTCGCACTCGCCCGCGGCAATGCCCTTGCCCTACGCATCAAGAAACTATTAGGAGTTAGCATTATGCAACTTAATTCATCTGAAATCAGCGAACTGATCAAGAGCCGCATCCAGGGCCTCGAAGGTTCCGCTGAAGTTCGCAACCAAGGCACGGTTATTTCCGTCGCTGACGGTATCTGCCGCATCCATGGTCTGTCGGACGTGATGCAGGGCGAGATGCTGGAATTCCCAGGCAACACCTTCGGCCTGGCGATGAACCTCGAGCGCGACTCGGTTGGTTCCGTCATCCTGGGTGCTTACGAGCACATCTCGGAAGGCGACGTCGTCAAGACCACCGGCCGCATCCTGGAAGTGCCGATCGGTCCTGAGCTGCGTGGCCGCGTGGTCAACGCACTGGGCCAGCCGATCGACGGCAAGGGTCCGATCAACACCACCCTGACCGCACCAATCGAAAAGATCGCTCCGGGCGTGATCGCCCGTGAATCCGTGTCGCAGCCAATGCAGACCGGCCTGAAGTCGATCGACGCGATGGTACCTATCGGCCGCGGCCAGCGCGAGCTGATCATTGGCGACCGCCAGACCGGCAAGTCGGCAGTAGCGGTTGACGCGATCATCAATCAAAAAGGTCAGAACATGACCTGCGTGTACGTTGCGATCGGCCAGAAAGCATCGACCATCAAGAACATCGTGCGCTCGCTTGAGCAGCACGGCGCGATGGAGTACACCATTGTTGTCGCAGCATCGGCGTCGGAATCGGCAGCGATGCAGTACATCTCGGCCTACTCGGGCTGCGCGATGGGCGAATACTTCCGCGACCGCGGCGAAGACGCACTGATCGTCTACGATGACCTGTCCAAGCAAGCAGTTGCCTACCGCCAGATCTCGCTGCTGCTGCGCCGTCCACCAGGCCGCGAAGCGTACCCAGGCGACGTGTTCTACCTGCACAGCCGCCTGCTCGAGCGCGCAGCACGCGTGAACGCCGACTACGTCGAGAAGTTCACCAACGGCGCCGTGACCGGCAAGACCGGCTCGCTGACCGCGCTGCCAATTATTGAAACCCAGGCAGGCGACGTTTCGGCGTTCGTTCCTACCAACGTGATTTCGATTACCGACGGCCAGATCTTCCTGGAGACCTCGCTGTTCAACGCCGGTATCCGTCCTGCGATTAACGCAGGTATTTCGGTATCGCGCGTCGGTGGCGCCGCCCAGACCAAGGTCATCAAAAACCTGTCCGGCGGTATCCGTACCGACCTGGCGCAGTACCGTGAACTGGCTGCGTTCGCGCAGTTCGCTTCCGACCTGGACGAGTCGACCCGCAAGCAGCTGGACCGCGGTGCACGCGTGACCGAACTGCTCAAGCAGGCTCAGTACTCGCCGCTGCCGATCTCGCTGATGGCCGTGTCGCTGTTCGCAGTGAACAAGGGCTATTTCGACAGCATCGAAGTCAAGAAGGTACTGCCTTTCGAAGCCGGCCTGCATGGCTTCATGAAGTCCAGCCACGCGGCGCTCCTGAGCAAGATCGAAGAAACCAAGCAACTGGACAAGGACGCAGAAGCTGCCCTGGCCGCAGCCATTGCTGATTTCAAAAAATCTTTCTAAAGAGTTGAGGGAGAGGCGGCGCACCGCGCCGTCCTGTCCCCGACATGATATGGCTGGCAGCAGTCATAAGGAGTAAGGACTCATGGCAGTAGGCAAAGAGATACGTGGCAAGATCAAGAGCGTAGAAAATACGAAGAAGATCACCAAGGCGATGGAAATGGTCGCCGCATCCAAAATGCGCAAGGCGCAGGACCGGATGCGCGCCGCCCGTCCCTACAGTGAAAAAATTCGTAACATCACCTCGAATCTTGCTACTGCTAATCCAGAGTACACGCACTCGTTCATGGCGCAAGCCAAGGGCGTGCAAGCGAAGGCAATTGGCTTCATCGTCATCACGACCGACAAGGGTCTGTGCGGCGGCATGAACACCAACATCCTGCGCCTGGTGACGCAAAAAATGCGCGAGCTGGAAACGGCTGGCAACAAGATTGAAGTTGTTGCGATTGGCAACAAGGGTTTGGGGTTCATGAACCGGGTGGGTGTCAAGGTTGTATCGCACGCGATCCAGATCGGCGACACCGCGCACCTCGAGAAGCTGATCGGGCCTGTCAAAGTCATGCTCGACCGCTACGAAGCGGGTGAGCTCGACGCGGTTTACGTTTGCTACACCAAGTTTATCAACACGATGAAGCAAGAGGCGATGGTCGAGCAACTGCTCCCGCTGTCGTCGGAAAAGCTGTCGGCTGACAAGGATAGTCTCTCCTGGGACTACATCTACGAGCCGGAAGCGCAGACCGTGATCGATGAACTGCTGGTGCGTTACGTGGAAGCGCTGGTTTACCAGGCGGTTGCAGAAAACCTGGCGTCCGAGCAATCGGCGCGCATGGTGGCGATGAAGTCGGCAAGCGACAACGCCGGCAACGTCATTGGCGAACTGAAGCTGATCTACAACAAGACCCGCCAGGCTGCGATTACCAAAGAACTCTCCGAGATCGTCGCCGGTGCGGCAGCGGTCTAAACCCAGTTTTATATAAATATTGAAGGAACGAACATGGCTGATGGCAAAATCGTTCAGTGTATCGGTGCAGTTGTTGACGTTGAGTTTCCGCGCAACGCAATGCCGAAGGTTTTCGACGCACTGAAAATGGCAGGCTCCGAACTGACCCTGGAAGTACAGCAGCAGCTGGGTGACGGCATCGTCCGTACCATTGCGCTGGGCTCGTCCGACGGTCTGCGTCGCGGCATGATGATCCAGAACACCGGCGCGCCGATCATGGTTCCAGTGGGTGTTGCTACCCTGGGCCGTATCATGGACGTGCTGGGCAACCCGATTGACGAATGCGGCCCGGTATCGCACGAGCGCATGGCATCGATCCACCGCGTGGCGCCTGCGTACGACGAACTGTCGCCATCGCAAGACCTGCTGGAAACCGGCATCAAGGTGATTGACCTGGTCTGCCCGTTCGCAAAAGGCGGTAAGGTCGGTCTGTTCGGTGGTGCAGGTGTGGGCAAGACCGTCAACATGATGGAACTGATTAACAACATCGCAAAAGCGCACTCGGGTCTGTCCGTGTTCGCCGGCGTCGGTGAGCGTACCCGTGAAGGTAACGACTTCTACCACGAGATGGCGGATGCCAAGGTTGTTGACCTGGAAACCCCAGAGAACTCCAAGGTAGCGATGGTCTACGGCCAGATGAACGAGCCGCCAGGCAACCGCCTGCGCGTCGCGCTGACCGGCCTGACCATGGCCGAAGCGTTCCGTGATGAAGGCAAGGACGTTCTGTTCTTCGTCGACAACATCTACCGCTTCACGCTGGCCGGTACCGAAGTATCCGCACTGCTGGGCCGTATGCCTTCCGCAGTGGGTTACCAGCCTACCCTGGCCGAAGAGATGGGCCGCCTGCAAGAGCGCATCACCTCGACCAAAACCGGATCGATTACGTCGATCCAGGCCGTCTACGTTCCAGCGGATGACTTGACCGACCCGTCGCCAGCAACCACCTTCGCCCACTTGGACTCGACCGTCGTTCTGTCGCGTGACATCGCTTCGCTGGGTATCTACCCTGCGGTCGACCCACTCGATTCGACCTCGCGCCAGCTGGACCCGCTGGTCGTTGGCCAGGAGCACTACGACACCGCGCGCGCTGTCCAGGGCACCCTGCAGCGCTACAAGGAACTGCGTGACATTATCGCGATTCTGGGCATGGACGAACTGGCGCCGGAAGACAAGCTGCTGGTGGCACGTGCACGTAAGATGCAGCGTTTCCTGTCGCAGCCGTTCCACGTCGCTGAAGTCTTCACCGGTTCCCCAGGCAAGTACGTTTCGCTGAAGGACACCATCAAGGGCTTCAAGATGATCGCATCGGGCGAACTCGACCACCTGCCGGAACAAGCGTTCTACATGGTTGGCACGATCGACGAAGCAATCGAAAAAGCCAAGAAGCTCGGCTAAGACTGGCACAAGCGCCGCGCTGGAAACAGTGCGGCGCCGTAACCCGATAGGACACACATGGCAAACACAATTCACGTTGACGTGGTATCGGCCGAAGAGAGCATCTTTTCGGGCGAAGCCGAGTTCGTCGCGTTGCCGGGTGAAGCAGGTGAGCTGGGTATCTACCCGAAGCACACCCCGCTGATCACGCGCATCAGGCCGGGTGCGGTACGGATCAAGGTGCCAGGCCAGGCGGAAGAAGAGTTCGTCTTCGTCGCCGGCGGCATCCTGGAAGTGCAGCCGAATTCGGTGACGGTCTTGGCCGACACCGCGATCCGCGGCGGCGACCTGGACGAAGCGAAAGCGCTGGAAGCGAAGAAGCAGGCGGAAGAACTGATGGTCAACCGCGAGTCGGAAATCGACTACGCCAAGGCGCAAGCGGAGCTGGCAACGGCAATCGCGCAGCTGGCGGCAATTGCCCGTCTGCGTCAGAAACGCTAAGCAGCACAAGCATCAAATTGAAAGGCAGCCTCGGCTGCCTTTTTTTATGCATGTCAGGCGCGTTGGAGTTGGCGTGGCGAAGGGGGGGCGCCAGCGTTGATGGCGGCGACGAGCGCGTCGATCCGGGCATTAACGACGTCGAGGTCGGCCCGAATCCTGGCGCGGCGGCCGGGAATGCCGTGCACGTCGGTGCTGTTGCTGTCCTGCTCAGCGCGTACGTATAGCGAGACACTCAGCGAGTACCCGTTCTCGATGATGCTGTCGAAGCTGGCGATCGCCGAAAAGCCAGGTTCATCGGTGCGCTTCTTGCAGGCATGGCGAATCAGGCCCAGGGCGTCGTCGGAGAAGGTGTTCTTACCCGCGCTCAGGCTGGCCACGGTGCGCGCGTCGATGAACAGGACGTCGCGCCGGGTGCGGTCTCGGCGCATGATCAGGATGGCCCCACCGACCGGCGTGCCCTGGAACATCTTGTCGGGCAACGCGATGACGCTGTCGACCAGGTTGTCTTTTAACAGCCGCTGGCGTATCCGCCCTTCCTGCGCGCCGCGCGACAACACGCCGCCGGCCACGACCGCTGCCATGCGGCCGGTGTCCTCTTTCAGCGACGAGACCATGTGCAGCAAGTAGGCGTAGTCGGCGTTGTTCCGTGGCGGCAGGCCGCGGCGGAAGCGGTCGTAGCGCTCGGCTGGGGGCCGCTCGTCACGCCACTCCTTGACGCCCCACGGCGGGTGCGATGCGACGACGTCGAATCGCAGCTGCCGGCCGCAGCATTCGAGCACGTTGTCGGGTTGCAGCGCGTCACAAAGTTGAATGTGCTCCGACGAGAAACCGTGGAACAAGGCGTTCACCTTGGCCAGCATCCAGGCTGGCCGGTGGCGTTCCGCGCCATACAGTTTCATTTTCATGTGGCCGGGCGACGCCGCCTGGCTGGCGCAGTGGAACAGCATCTTGCCCGTGCCGCAGGCGGGGTCGTACACGGTTTCTTCCGGCAATGGCTCAAGGACGCTGGCAACCAGTTCGCACAGCGCCGACGGCGTGTTCAGTTCCGGCGCTGCGGTGCTCGTCACCAGGATCGTGCGCGCCATGGCCAGCGCCTCTTCCATCAGGGCGAAGCTGCACCGGTAGCGATCCTTGAACCACAAGATCTCGACCGCGCGCCCGAGCATGCCTTGCTGGCCCTCGCGCGGGCGGAACCGCATCGATGCGAAGTTGAGTTCGCTGAAAACGCCCGCCAGCTCATGCTGGTTGAGGATCTCGAGCTGCTTGAACATTTCCTTGAACCAGTGGCCGAGCTGGTCGTCATGCAGCGTCAGGGGGATGTGGTATTCAAGGCCGTCCGGCAGGGTGATGCTGCAGGGAAGCTGGGTCGCATCGCGCCTGGAGTCGGCCAGCCAGCGCAGCGTGACGAGGGCGATCAGGTAGAGAACGGACTCCGACGATGGAAACGCGTGGCGGAACATGGCCAGGATCTCGGCGATGCCCGCCTGCGCTTCCTTTTTCGCGGACTTAGCCATGCAGGCCCCGTTGCATGAGCAGCGATTCACACGCGTGCGCGATTTCCGCGTGGTCGAGTTGTTCAAGCTCGCGCCGCAGCCGCGAGCGCTCGTCCGCGAGCGATTGCAGCTCGGCGATTTTGTGCTGGTCGTCAAGCGGAGGCACGGCGATGTCGATCCGAAGCAGGCTCGACTTGTTGAGCGCCTGGATTGCCGAGCCCGCCAGCAGCTGGGTGATGCCGGCCTGGACGTCCGGCCGGTTCAGGTACCAGCAGAGGTAGGTGGGAAGAACGCCGTTGCCGGCGCGGATGACGAATACCTGGCCGGCGGTGAACACCGGCATGGGCGCGCCGAGGAACAGGCGGGCAGGGTAGGACGAGCCGCGCCCGGGAAGCAGGATGTCGCCTTCGGCAAGACAGTCGGCCAGCTGGCCTTCGTCGGCGTCGACGCGCGGGAGGCTGGCGTAGTCGGGCGGCCAGCGCGACACGATGTCGCGGATGGCGAGCACGCAGGCGTTGCCGTCGCCGCCGTCGGACGGGGCCCGGTCGCGGAACGTCATCAGGGTTCGGATGGATGCAATCTGATCGAGTTTCACGTTGATGGCTTTGCATCTGCCTCCGCCAGGGCAAACCCGGCGGAGGCGCGGTGGCTGCTGCTCAGGACGACTTTGACCGTCCGCTCTTAAGACTCACGACGGCTAGCACTATTATGCAAACGATGAGTCCACCCATGGGATGATCGTCGATAACCAAGATCGCCCGAACGGTTGCGTCAATGACGCTAATCAGAGAGTCTTCCATTTTGTGCTCCTTATTTGCAACAAGTTGTAAGGCGAAGTTGGAATTCAGGGAAGATGCGCCGAACATTTGATTACCTCCTGGTCATAGACGAGTGATCGACCCAGGTCAACCGCACACCTGGGTACCATGCCTACACTGGCTCTTGGAGCTTGAACATCTGCGCTCCTGCTGGTGACGGCGGTACGCGCTCTACACTGCTCTCCAATTTCATACCACTTGCGTACTAAACGGTTGGATTGCCGCTGGCCGCGTTCGTTCAATATCGCGTCGCTAAGCTTTGCTCTGCATCAATTGCCCCCGCACGAGGTCCAATCGCACGCTCCTGCCTCCCAGCCTGGTTGGCGCTGGCGCTCGCGCAATTCATCCCGCGAAATGCACGTCCTGTCGCAAACCCGGCGGTTCGAAGAGAGCAACCTTATAGGATTGTCATTACACGAAGCCCACCGTGCTTCCCCCAACCTAAAGGAATGCAACATGCTCAGACTTTCCGCCATCAGCCTGGCCGTACTCATCCTGCTGCCTGCGCCGTTCAGCGCGGCCGTCGCGGCGCCGGCTGTCACCGCGGCCGACCAGGCCCTGGCCGCGCGTATCGACGCCAGCATCCGCGGGTACTACAAGCCGGCCGAGCCGGGCGCCACTGTCATCGTTACGCGCGACGGCGCGACAGTCTTCCGCAAGGCGTACGGGATGGCCGATGTCGGCAACAAGCAGGCGATGGACGCCGCGATGACGCTGCGGCTCGGATCGATCACCAAGCAATTCACGGCGGTTGCCATCCTGATGCTGGCCGAGGACGGCAAACTGGCGCTGACCGACGACATCACCCGCTTCTTGCCCGACTACCCGACCCAGGGGAAAAAAATCACCATCGAGCACCTGCTGACCCACACCTCGGGCATCCAGAGCTACACCGGCAAGCCGAACTACATGGAAACGATGGCGAAGGACCTGACGGTCAGCCAGATGATCGATGGCTTCAAGAACGACCCGATGCTGTTCGCGCCGGGCGAGCGCTTCGATTACAACAATTCCGGCTACTTCCTGCTCGGTGCGATCATTGAAAAAGTCTCCGGCCAGCCGTACGCCCGCTTCCTCGAGCAGCGCATCTTCATCCCGCTGGACATGAAGCACACCGCCTACGAAGGCAACGAGCGCACCAGCGGAGCGCGCGCGGCCGGTTACAGCAAGGGCGAAACCGCTTTCGTACCGGCACGGCCGCTCAGCATGACCCAGCCGTATGCGGCCGGCTCGCTGATCTCGAGCGTGGACGACCTGGCGCGCTGGGAAAAGGCGATCGCGGGCGGCAAGCTGCTCACGGCCGCGAGCTGGAAGAAAGCTTTCACGCCCTACACGCTGGCCGACGGCAGCAGTACCGGATACGGCTATGGATGGGAAATCGGCAAGCTGAACGGCGCCGCGAAAATCGCCCATGGCGGCGGCATCAACGGTTTCTCCACCTACGCGCTGCGCGTGCCTGAGAAGAAGGTGTTCGTGGCGGTGCTGTCGAATACCGATTCGGGCCGCACCCACCCGGAGATGGTCGCCACCAAGGTCGCCGCAATCGCGATGGGCAAGCCGTTCCCCGATTTCAAGGCAGTCACCGTCGCCCCGCACGTGCTGCAACAGTACGTGGGCGTCTATAAGATCGACGACAAGAACACCCGCACCATCCGTTTCGAAGACGGCAAGCTGAGCATGCAGCGCACGGGACGCGAACGCTTCCCGCTGACGGCGTACAAGGAAAATGCCTTTTTCTTCCCGGACTCGCTGGCGACGCTGGAGTTTGTCCGGGACGCCAAGGGCGCGGTGACGGCGCTGGCGATGACGAACGACGGCGGCGGTCCGGTCACCCATCCCCGCACGGAGGAAAAGCCGCTCGAGCGCACCGCGGTCAAGATTGCCGCTGCAACCTTTGACGCCTACCTGGGCCGTTACGAGCTTGCGCCGGGCTTCGCGCTGGAAGTCAAACGCGACGGCGAAAAAATGCTCGCGCAGGGCACAGGCCAACCGGCCATCGAGATCTTCCCGATGTCGGACACGGCCTTCTTCTCGAAGATGGTCGACGCTGAGCTGCACTTCGAGAAGAACGCGGATGGCGTCATCGGGCTGGTGCTGAACCAGGGTGGCCGCAAGATGCCGGGCAAGCGCATGTAAGGCCGGGAGGACGGCTTATTTCGCCCGCGCAAGGCGTTCGGTCACGCGGCGGTGGAAATAGCCGTTCTCCAGGTAGCGGTACATGTTCACTCCTGGGCAGGCGGTCTCGGCATAGTCCTTGTGCCCGTGGATGCGGTCGACCGGCACTTTGTGTTTGGCCGACAGCAGTGCCATCAGGTCGACCACGGCGTCGAGCTGCTTGCTGTTCGGCTCCACTTCCTCGAAATTGCCGACCACCTCGATCAGCGCGTGGCCTTTCGGATCGTAGGAAGTATTCGTGTCGCCGGCGAGGTTGATGTCGCGGGCGGCGTAGATGTTGCCGTCGAGGTCGATCACGTAGTGGTAGGGGATGTCCGCCCAGCCTTTGGCCGTGCGCGACCAGCCCTGCAGCGTGCGCAGGTAAGCCCGTGGGTCTTTACCCGCCGGGAACGGTTCGCCTTGATGGTGCAGGGTGATGTGGTCAATGGTGTGGCGGCGCGCCTTGGCCGGGTCGGCCGGGGTGCCGCCCCAGGCCTGGACCGGAATGATCCGCTGTTCGACCTCTGCCAGCGGCGCGCCGCCAAACGTGGTGCAGCCGGCCAGGAAAACGGCGCCAAGGATCGGCGCCAGGGTGCTGCGTATGCTCATGTGAAACTCCCAAAGTCAGTCCGCCATCTTTCCATATTTGTGGCCGTGGCGCCAATTGCTTTGCGGCAGGCGATAAAAAAGGCAGCCGGGGCTGCCTGTAGCGTGAACGGGGGATAATCAGAACGCTTCCCACTCCTCGGCGCGCGCAGCGGCGACGGCCGCAGGTTTGCGCTTGACTGGCGCCAGCGATGGCGCCGGTGCGGTGCGCGCCGTCCTGGCAGGCGCGGCCTGGCGTACCGGCGCAGGCGCTGTCCGGGCGCTCAGCTTGAACACGCTGACCACCTGCGACAGCTTGTCCGCCTGGTCCTGCATCGACGCCGAGGCGGCGGCAGCTTCTTCGACCAGTGCGGCGTTTTGCTGGGTCACTTCGTCCATTTGGGAAATCGCCTGATTCACCTGCTCGATGCCGGAACGCTGTTCCTCGCTCGCGCTTGCAATCTCGCCGATGATATCGCTCACCCGGCGCACGCTCGAGACGACGTCGTCCATTGTGCTGCCGGCCTGGCCGACCAGGCGTGAACCGAGTTCCACCTTTTCCACCGAATTGTCGATCAGCGTCTTGATTTCCTTTGCCGCGGTCGCCGAGCGTTGCGCCAGGTTGCGCACTTCCGTCGCCACGACCGCAAAGCCGCGTCCCTGTTCGCCGGCGCGCGCCGCTTCCACTGCCGCGTTCAGCGCCAGGATATTGGTCTGGAACGCAATGCCGTCGATGACGGCGATAATATCGACGATCTTCTTGGCCGATTCATTGATGGCGCCCATGGTGTGGATGACTTCCGACACGACTTCGCCGCCCTTGACCGCTACTTCCGACGCCGACGACGCAAGCTGGTTGGCCTGGCGCGCATTGTCCGCGTTCTGCTTGACGGTCGAGGTCAGTTCTTCCATCGACGACGCGGTTTCCTCGAGCGAGCCGGCCTGTTGTTCGGTACGCGACGACAAGTCGAGGTTGCCTGAACTGATCTGCGCGGAGGCTGTGGCGATCGTATCGGTGCCGGCGCGAACCTCGCCGACGATTCCGGCCAGCGACGCATTCATCCGCTTGAGCGCTTCGAGAAGCTGGCCGGTCTCGTCTTTCGTCGTCACGTCGACTTCGACCGTCAGGTCGCCCTCGGCCACCTGGCGCGCGATGTCCACTGCGCGGCGCAGGGGCAGGGTAATGTTGCGGGTCTGCCATGCAGCGATCAGCGCGGCGAGGATGACGGCCGCAAGGCCGCCGCCGAGCAGGGTAGCAACCGTGGTCTCGCGCAAGGCTACCGCGTCGGCCTTGCGCCGTTCCAGCAGGGTCTGCTCGGCACCGATGGTGTCCGCAATCAGGGCACGCATCGCGTCCATTCCCCGCTTGCCTTTGCCAAGCTGTACTTCAGCGACCACTGCTTCGATATTGTTTTCGACCGCGGCGCGACGCAACGCGATGACCGGATCGACCGCCGTGGCCATCCATTGCGCCTCGGCCAGCGCGAGGCGCTTCAGGCGCTCCTGCTGTTGCGGATTGTCCGCCGTCAGTTGTGTCGCCTCGGCCAGCGCCTTGCGGAACGCTTCCTTGCCGGCGTTGTATGGTTCGAGCGACGCTTCGTTACCCGTCAACGCATAGCCGCGCTGGCCTGTCTCGATGTTGATCAGCGATTCCAGCGCAGCGTTCACCCGCGCGATCACCTGGTAGGTGTGGACGTTGATATCGTTGGCGTTGCTCAGCCGGGTGAGGTTGACGTAGGCGACCGACACCAGCGCAATCAGCAACAGCACAACGGCGCTGTAGCCCATATACATCCGGGTTCCGATGGAAAGGTTGGAGAGTTTCATGGTGCTTCCTCAAGCGTGGGCGACGTGCTGTATAAGCGCGGCAGAATTGCCGCACGGAAAGTAACATTATGCCGTGCAGATTTTTAACACGGTGGGTATTTCGTGGGAACGGTCGCATCCGCACGACACGAAAACGGGTTTTTCTTGGTTAGCCGGCGCCGCATACCAAAACGCGTTAACCAATGAGCTACACCGGTGCCGGTAACCATGTCCGGCAGCGGTGTCGATCTGTTACGCTTGTGATTTCACCATCCTCGGATGCAATAGTATGAGAACAGTCAAAGAAATCCTTCAGGGCAGCAAAACCGTTGCGGTGGTGGGCATGTCGTCCAAGCCGGACCGGGACAGCTTCATCGTCGCCAGGTACCTGCAGGGGCACGGCTACCGCGTGGTGCCGGTGAATCCCACCTATGCCGGCACTGAAATCCTTGGCGAGAAGGTCTACGCATCCCTGCAGGAAGCGGCCGATGCCCTTGCCGCGGACGGCGTGCAGATCGACGTCGTCGACTGCTTCCGCAAATCCGCCGACATCCCGCCCGTTGCGCGGGAGGCGATTGCAATCCGCGCGCGCGTGCTGTGGATGCAGCTCGGCGTCGAGAACCGCGCGGCCGCCGACATGGCCAGCGCCGCCGGGCTGGACGTGGTCATGGACCGCTGCATCAAAATCGAGCACGCCTCACTGCAGGCGTAAGGAGCAGGGCGCATGAAGGCACGCGAGCAGTTCCGGATTCCCGCGGACTTCAGGCTGCGCGACGATGACGCCGGCGCCAAACCGCTGCGCGACGCCAGTGCCGTCGACGGCCTCGGCAAGGCCCAGGTCAAGCAGCGCGAGCGCGAGCTGACCGCGCAGCTGATCGAGCAGGTCGCGGTGCACCAGGAGATGCTCTACGCGCAGCGCAAGCACAAGGTGCTGCTGATCCTGCAGGGCCTCGACACGTCGGGCAAGGACGGCACGATCAAGTCCCTGTTCAGCCACATCAATCCGATCGGCCTGCGCGCGGTCGCCTTCCGCGCGCCGAACGACGACGAGCGCGCCCACGACTTCCTCTGGCGCGTGCACCGCCAGGTACCGGTGGCCGGCGAGATCGCCATCTTCAACCGCAGCCACTACGAGGATGTGCTGGTGCCGCGGGTGGCCGGCGACATCGACGATGCCGAAGTAGCGCGCCGCTATGGCCACATCCGCGACTTCGAGCGCATGCTGGTCGAGACGGGCACGGTCGTCGTCAAGATCTTCCTGCATATCTCCAGCGGCGAGCAGCGCAAGCGGCTGCAGGCGCGCATCGACGACCCGGACAAACAGTGGAAATTCGACCCGATGGACGTCGCCAAGCGCAAGCACTGGGACGATTACCAGCGCGCGTATGAAGACGCCATCGGCGCCACCGATGCCGACCATGCGCCGTGGTACATCATCCCCGCCGACTCCAAGACGCACCGCAACCTGATGGTCGCGACCCTGCTTCTGGAGATGATGGAAGGGCTCAAGCTGCAGTTCCCCGAGCCCGACCGCAAGCTGTCGAAGCTGAAAATCGTGTGATCACTGATGCGGTGCGCCGCGCAACTGGCCGAGCCGCTGGATCATCGCAAACACCGCCTTCACCTGGGATCCTTCGCGCGTGTGGAAGTCGGGCTGGAACGGATCGGCCGACGAATAACCCCAGAAGTCCCAGCAGCCGCGCGGGTTATACGGATAGAACTGGCTGGTCCGAACCTGGGGATACAGCACGATGATGTTGTTCGCATCGGCCACCTCGTTGTACCCCGCGCGCCGATAGAAGTGATCGCCCACTAACGCCGCCCCCTGCCTGCAGCCGTGAAACGCCACATGGATGCGGCACGTCTCCCGGCGGCATGCGGCCGGTACGTAAGCGTAGCCGGTGGTGTCCAGCCCCGCGCTGTAGCCCGCATACGGACGCTGGTCGAAGCGCAGGACGGTGCCGGTCAGGCGCGCTGATGGCGGCCCCAGTCCCGGATACAGGTGTGCCAGTAGTTCGCGCGCCAGCGCCAGGCCGCAGTTGTTGAAGTAGGGCGCAGCGGTCAGCGGGCACGGGTTGTCCCGGCTGTCGGCCGTCACCATGCCATGTCCGGCGTTGACATCATCGCGGTAGCGTATGTTCCTGGCGCCGGCGAGCGCGTGGAATCCGCGTGCCTGGTCGACGACGGCGGTGGTGACGGTCCGGTCGGCGCCGCCGCTGAACAGGTAGATCGACTGGCGGCGCAGGTTCGACACGTTATCGATCAGCCCCGCGCGCGCCAGGCGCTGTGCCTCCTGCCACAGCACCAGGGGATCGGGCGAACGAGCGCCGGATTCCTGCGGGTTCATGCAGCCGCTCATCGCGTTGGACAGGTAAGCAGTGAAGGGCGGGCGGCCGGGATAGCCCGCGCAGTAATAAGGACCGCCGGCGATGATCGCAGCGCCCGTGACCAGGCTTGAATGGATGACGGCGAACTGGCCGGCCATGTACGCGCCTGACGACAGGCCCGATACCGTGGTCTGGCCGAGGTCGGCCTGGAGTGCGGGCAGGCGCGGCGCGCTGGTGGCTTCAGTGCGCATCGCCAGTGCCAGCAGCAGGGCGACGAGCACGGCTAAGACAAGGCGCAGGCGCATGGCGGTTCCTTTCATGCGGTGCCGCTGCCGTTGTGCTCATCACGGCAAAGTGGCATAGAATGAACTCCCCATCTACTCTGACCGCAGGCCATCGCCAATGTTCAACCCTACCGTATTCGCCATGGCCGCGCTCAGCGCCGCTGCCCTGTCCAGCGCACCTGCAATGGCGCAGGCCACCGCCGCCAATGCTGCGCCAGCCGCGACGGCCCGCACCAGCTGCCCGGCCACGCTGCGCCACACTTTCAAACGACTGCAGGATGAAGCGCCGCAGGACCTGTGCCAGTACGCAGGCAAGGTGGTGCTGGTAGTGAATACGGCCAGCTACTGCGGCTTCACGAGCCAGTATGAAGGGCTGGAAAAGCTGTACGCCAAATATGGTCCGAAGGGGCTGGTGGTGCTGGGGTTCCCGTCGAACGACTTCGGCAAGCAGGAGCCGGGCAACTCGAAGGAGATTGCCGACTTCTGCTTCAACACCTACGGCGTCAAGTTCCCGATGTTTGCCAAGAGCTCGGTCAAGGGCGCGCAGGCGAATCCCCTGCATGCGCAGCTGATCAAGGCCACCGGGCAGGAGCCGAAATGGAACTTCACGAAGTACCTGATCGACCGTAACGGACAAGTGATCCAGCACTATCCAAGCAAGGTAACGCCAGAGGATAAACAAATCGTCACGAAGATCGAGCAGGCGCTCGGGTCGTAAAGGAAATACAACAGGCCTTCGTTGTAACCTTGTTAAGCTGTCATTACACCGATACACTCCCTCAGGTAAATACCTTCCTGGGAGTTTGTTTCGATGCTGACGAGTGTCCAAGATTTTCGGGCGACGGCGCAAGCCGGCGTGGACAAACTGCGCGGCGGCGACGCCGCAGGTGCGCGCAAGCTGCTCGAACAGGTGGCTGCGGCCGGCAAGGGCGATGCCACCCTGTTCCACTGCCTTGCACACGCCTGCGCCGCGTTGCGCGATACCGAGGGCGCGCTGCGCGCGGTCGACCGGGCGCTGTCCATGGCCCCGTCGAACCTGCAGTCGCTGCTGCTCAAGGCCGACCTGCTGGCCGCGCGCGGCGATGGACGCGGCGCCACCGCCTTCTACCAGGCCGCGCTGAAGGCCGCGCCGCCGGAAGACCAGCTCGCGGCCTTCATGCGCCAGGAGCTCGCGCGCGCCCGCGCCAAATGCGAGGAATATGCGCAAAAGTTTGCCGGACACCTGGAACAGCGCCTTGGCGCCGGAGGGCTCGACGGCTCGGCCGGCACGCGCCGCTTCCAGCACGCGCTCGACCTGCTGCTCGGGCGGCGCCAGGTGTATCACCAAAGTCCCCGCTACTTCTATTATCCCGGCCTGCCGCAGATCCAGTTCTTCGAGCCTGAAGAATTCGACTGGATACCCGCACTGGAAGCGGCCACCGCCGGCATCCGCGCCGAGGCGCTGGCGCTGCTCGGCACGGCCGGCGCCTTCGAACCCTACGTGCAGAACGACCCGAAGCGGCCGATGCTGAACCGGGAAGGGCTGGCGAACAATCCCGACTGGGGCGCCTACTACCTGTACAAGGACGGCCAGGTCGTGCCCGAACATGCGGCGCGCTGTCCGCGCACGATGGCGGCGGTCGCGAACCTGCCGATGCCGCGCGTGCAGGGGCGCTCGCCGTCCGTGCTGTTTTCGCTGCTGCGTCCCGGGGCGCACATCCCGCCGCACACGGGCGTACTCAACACGCGCCTGATCTGCCACCTGCCGCTGGTGGTTCCGCCCGGCTGCACGCTACGGGTCGGCAACGACACGCGCACCTGCGTCGAGGGAAAGGCGTGGGTATTTGACGACTCCATCGAACACGAGGCGTGGAACGAGAGCGACAAACCGCGCGTTATCCTGCTGTTCGACATCTGGCGTCCGGAGCTGAGCGAGAAGGAGCGCACGCTGGTCTCGGCGATGTTCGCCGCAATCGATGACTACAGCGACACCCGCACCGAGTGGGGCATGTAGCTGGCCCCGATATAATTTCCTCAATAGCGTTCATCTAAAGGTAACTCATGAAGCTTGCAGTCCAAACCGTACTGGGTCTTTCGCTGGTTTTCGCAGCACCGGCGTTTGCCGCTACCAAGGCGAGCGCAGCGCAGGCTGCGGTTCCCAATGCCGCCCACGTTAAAGCTGTGCAGGATCTGCTCGGCGCAATGCAGTTTGAAAAGGCATTGCGGGGCGTCGCCGCGCGCAGCCGCTACCAGAGCGAAGGACAACGCCAGGCAGTGTTCGCCAAGCTCGAAAAAACGCCCGCTGCAGAGGTACATCGCCGCCTTGCGCCATCGCTGGCACGCGCCATTTCCGCCGATACCGCAGTCGAGATGACCCGTTTCTATAACACCCCCTACGGCAAGAAAGTCATCCACAAGAAGTACAACAGCGGCGCGCAGATCATCATGCCGGGCATGACGACGGCAGTCCCGGTGGAAGAAAAGAAAGAGCGCAAGCGAGCCGCCTATGTCGTGGCAAGCAAGGAACTCGCAGATGCGGAACCGATATTCCAGCGCGAAGCTTTCAAGCTTCTGCAACTGATCAACAAGGAAAAGCGCTGATAACTGCCGGAAATGCATCTCCCGGTCTGATTGATCCTGATGGGGTACTGCCATGCGCAAGCTGTCGATTGCCGCCGGAGCGTTAATTATCTTGATGAGTACCTCGTGCGGCGGTGGCGGGCCCACGGAGCGCGATATCAACAACTCGCTGGAAGACACGCTGCGATCAGTGGCGGGCGACTGGCATGGGGTAGGCAGCGGCCCGAACGCCATCCGGCTTGAGTTCCGGCTGCTCGAAGGAGCCAACGGGCAGGTCAGCGGCACCGGCACCATGAAGGAAGAGAGCGCGCCTTCTGCAGTCCCGATTACCGTCTCGGGCACGTTTCAGAGGCCGACGCTGACGCTGGCCTTTGATGGCATCGTGTATGAGTCGCGCAAGGTGGATGGCGCCGCCCGCGGCAGCTATACGACGGTGGGCGGGATCGGGACGACCTTGACGCTCACGGCGTCCGGCTACGTGCGCGAGATACCCATCCTGTTGCAGGAAAAATGAGCACAGCGGCTGTCAGGCCGCAGCGCTTCAATCTATCAACCGGACCGCGCGCAGCGCTCCCCGCAGCGCATTGCACGCCACGATCTCCTCGGCGCTGTCGAACATCTCGCGCGTGATTGCACGCTCGGCCGCAGCCCACGCCGGATCGGCCAGAAGCACTGAACGCATGACGCCCGGCAGGACGCCGGACGACAGCGGCGGCGTGAACCAGCGCCCCTCCAGTTTCACGAATACATTCGAACGCCCACCCTCGGTCATCTCGCCGCGCTCGTTGAAGAACAGCGTGTCGAACGCGCCGCAGGCTTCGGCGTCGCGCCACGCAGTGTCATAGCGGCCGCGCACACTCGTCTTATGGCGCAGGAAAAGGTCATCCGAGCGCATCGCATCAGGCGCGAGCAGTACCTTCACCGGCTCGTGCAGCGCCGCCAAAGGCGCCGTTTGCACCGACAGGGCGCCGTCCTGCAGGAGCGCCAGGCGCATGCGGAACACGCCTTCGCCAAGTTCGCCGCACGCCTTGTCCAACGCTGCCAATGCGGCATCCCGATCGAAGACGAAGCCAAAATACGCAGCCGAATTCTTAATCCGCGCCAGATGCAAATCGCGGTGCGCGATTCCGTCGCGCGTGGCGCGCATCGTTTCGAACAGCTCGAAGTCGTTGGTCAGGCCTGTGAGGAAGCGCGCCTTGAGGCGGCACTCCGCAAACTCGTCAACCGGATCACTGTCGAACACAATGCCTGCGCCGACGCCCATTTCGCCGGCGCGCACGCCGTCATTCAAAGGCTTCAGTGCGAGCGTTCGGATCGGTACCGACATGCAGAAGTCGCCGATCTCCCTTCCTCCAGGTGGTGGATCGAACCAGCCGATGGCGCCGGTATAGATGCCGCGCGGAGCCGGTTCCAGTTCGTCGATGATCTCCATCGTGCGCCGCTTCGGCGCGCCGGTGATCGATCCGCACGGGTATAAAGCCTGGAACACGTCAGCCAGCGACACGCCGGGTCGCAGGTTCGCGCGCACGGTCGATGTCATCTGCAGCACGCTGGTATAACGCTGCACGTCGAACAGCGCAGGCACTTCGACGCTGCCCGTGGCAGCGATTCGGCCAAGGTCATTGCGCAGCAGGTCGACAATCATCAAATTTTCGGCACGGTTTTTAGTGTCCTGCGCCAGCGCTGCGGCTCGGCGCGCGTCCTCGGCGTCGTCGCCAGAAGCCGGTGCGGTGCCTTTCATTGGACGGGTCGCCAGTTCGCCATCAGTGTGGCGCACGAACAACTCTGGAGACAGCGACAACACGGCTTCGCCACCGGGCAGGGCGACCAGTGCGCCATAAGGCACCGGCTGGCGCGCCCGCAGGCGGGCGTACAACGCATGCAGCGACCCGAACGCGTCGAAGCGCAGCCGGTAGGTGTAGTTGACCTGGTAGGTGTCGCCAGCGGCGATGTAGTCATGAATGCGGTTAAGCGCGCGGGTGAACTCGGCCTGGTCCACATTGGCGCGCACTTGCGAGATGCCGGCGGGGCCTGCATCGCTGTGCGCGGCCAGCCAATCTCCGACCTGCGCAGATGTCAGGTGATCGCACCGGCCGAACAGCAGCACCTGTGCCAGTGGCGTTTCGCCGGCCTTGCCAGGAATCTGGTGCAGCTGTCCGCCCAGTTCGTACGCCAGCAGCGTTACCGCATACTGTCCGCGGGCCAGGGCACCCTGCATGTCTGCGAGCAGTTGCGGCCAGCCGGCGATATCGTCGCAGCGCAGCACCGCCTTGCAGTCGCTGTACAAGCGCGAACGCGCCTGGCCTTCGTCGGGACTCGCGTCGTCAAGCAGGGCAAAACAGTCGGCGTGATTCATCGTGCAGCGCGAACAATCATGCAGCGAGCATCAGGGCCAGCTGGAGCGAGGTGCCTTCCGTCGGATTCTGGCGGAAGCCGCTCTTGGCGTAACGGTGCCAGCGGCCCACGACGTAGCTGACCAGCAGGCTGGCGCGCGCCGCGACGTCGGCTTCGTTGCCATGCCCCTGCGTGACCGCGACGCGCAGCGACTGCTTGCATGCCAGTTCCACCTTGTCGTAGAACTGGTTCATGCGCAGCTGCAGGCGGTCGTCTTCGTTGACCAGCGCGTCGCCGATCAGCACGCGCGTCATGCCCGGGTTGTTGGCGGCGAAGGCCAGCAGCATCTGCATGATGGCGTGCGCCTGTTCGACGCCGTTGGCTTCGCGTTCCGAGATCTGGTTAATCAGCCCGAACACGCTCGACTCGATGAACTCGATCAGGCCTTCGAACATCTGCGCCTTGCTGGCGAAGTGGCGGTACAGCGCGGCCTCGGATACTTCCAGCCGCTTCGCGAGGGCCGCGGTGGTGATCTTCTCGCCTTTGGGCTGCTCGAGCATCGCTGCGAGGGCCTGGAGGATTTGCAGCTTGCGCTGGCCCGGCTTGGTGCTTGCCATGTGGTCTCTGCGGGTTGGGTTGATCGTCTCAGCGCAGCCGGTGCAAGCGGGCGGCCAGCTGACGTAGCGATTTTACTTTGACATCGACGTAAGCGGGGCGTTTTAGCATTTTGGGCAGGGCGGCGGCGACGATCGGGTCGCTCATGCGCAGGTACTGCGTGATCCACACGGTGCGCACGCCCAGCTGCTTGGCCGTGCGCAGGTTGGCCAGCGTGTCCTCGACCAGGATCGCGCGGCCGGCCGCCACGCCGTGCTTGCGCAGCAAACGGCGCAGCATCAGCTTCGAAGGCTTGGGCCGCAGCTGCCCGTGCACGTGCATATTCTCGATCGCGACGTGGTGGCTGAAGTGGCGCTGCAGCTTAAGGTGGCGCACCACGTCGGTCGAATAGCGGGTCGGGGCATTCGTCAGGAGGATCTTGCGGCCCGGTAGGTGGCGCAGCAGGCGCGCGAGGCCACGCTCGGTGCGGATCATTTGCTGCAGGTCGCCGATGGCGTGCGTCTCTTCGAGGAAGTCGGCGGCGCGCACCTCGTGGTGGCGGATCATCCCGAGCAGCGTGGCCCCGTAGCGCTTCCAGTACAGCAGGCGCGCCGCGTTGACCGCTTCCGGCGTGGCTGGCGTTACCCCGTCGCCCAGCACCCGCGCGATGAAGACATTCATGTTGGCGGTGATGGCCGGGAAAATGGAATGAGATGCGTCATGCAGGGTGTTGTCGAGATCAAACAGCCAGAGCGGGGATGACGAGGTAGTATTCGACACGGGCACCTTTGCAAACAACGGGGAAAAAGCGAATGCGACGCCAGATTATAGTGATTTTGCTTAGCCTGTTTTATTTCGCGTTGCCTTCGGCATGGGGCGCCGACCGTGGCGCGCTGTTTAAGGTCAGCGCCAACGGCCACACGATGTACCTGTTCGGGACCATGCATGTCGGCGTACCGGCGTTCTATCCGCTCGAGCCGCGCATTGCGGAGGCGGTGGCGGGGGCGTCCACGCTGGCGCTGGAAATCGACCTTGCGCGCGATCCCGCGGCCATTGCGGGGGCGATGAAGAAGCATGGCATGCAGGCGGCCGGCAGCAGCCTTTACCAGCGGATGACGCCTGAATTGAAGGAGCGGCTGGGCAAGGCACTGAGAAAATCCGGCTTCGATCCCGCGATGGCCGACGCGATGAAGCCGTGGCTGGTGGCCACCCTGCTGGCGCTGGGAGAATTCAGCGCCCTGGGCTATAGTCCGGCACTCGCAGTCGACCTGCACCTGGCGCAGCTGGCGCGTGAGCGCAACGTGCCTGTGACTGAACTCGAGACGGTAGATTCGCAGCTTGCCTTGTTCAGCGCAGTGCCCGACGCGGAGCAGATGCGCTTCCTCGAAGAGGCAGTGACGCTGCTTGAACAGGGCAAGCAGGCAGCCGAGGTGCGCCAGGTGGTGGCTGCATGGAGCAGCGCCGACAAGGCTGGCCTGGACGCCATCGCCAAGCGCATCGAGGAAGACCAGACGGCAGGCGGCCGCTTCATGCGCGAGGTGATCCTGGAAAGGCGAAATGTGACGATGGCGGAAAAGCTGGAGAAGCTGCTGGCGCAGAAAAACAACAGCGTCGCTGCGGTCGGGGTGCTGCACCTGGTCGGAAAAACAAGCGTCCCGGCGCTGCTGCGCGCACGCGGCATGGCGGTGGAGCGGGTGTACTAGGGGGGAGATGGTGCCCTTTACGTGGATTGAACACGTGGCCTCTCCCTTACCAAGGGAGTGCTCTACCACTGAGCTAAAAGGGCGACAGATATGGCGGCGAGTGCCGCCACAAATTCTTAGTGCGACCGAATCATAGTTCCGAAAGCCTGTTCGGTCAAGACTTCGAGCAACAGTGAGTGCTCGATGCGGCCGTCGATGATGTGCACCGTGTTCACGCCCGATTTGGCCGCGTCCAGCGCCGACGAGATTTTTGGCAGCATGCCGCCGGAAATCGTGCCGTCTGCAAACATCTCATCGATCTCGCGCGCCGACAGGTCGGTGACGAGGTTGCCCTTCTTGTCCTGCACACCGGCGATGTTGGTCATCATGATCAGCTTTTCAGCCTTCAGGATTTCCGCGATCTTGCCCGCGACCACGTCGGCGTTGATGTTGTAGGCCTGGCCATCCTGGCCGAAGCCGATCGGCGAAATGATCGGAATGAAGGCGTCGTCCTGCAGCGCCTTGACCACGGCCGGGTTGATCGCCTCGATCTCGCCGACGAAGCCGATGTCGAGGAACTCGCCCGGCTTTTCACGGTCAGGCATGCTCATCTTGCGTGCGCGGATCAGGCCGCCATCCTTGCCGGTGAGGCCCACTGCCTGGCCGCCGTAATGGTTGATCAGCATGACGATGTCCTGCTGGACCTCGCCACCCAGCACCCATTCGACCACTTCCATCGTTTCTTCGTCGGTGATGCGCATGCCCTGGACGAAGGTGCCTTGCTTGCCGATTTTTTTCAGTGCGTTGTCGATCTGCGGACCGCCGCCGTGGACCACTACAGGATTCATGCCGACCAGCTTGAGCAAAATGACGTCGCGCGCGAAGCCGTGCTTCAGGCGTTCGTCGGTCATCGCGTTGCCGCCGTATTTGATGACAATGGTCTTGCCGTGGAAGTTGCGGATGTATGGCAGTGCCTCAGCCAGGATCTGCGCCTTGATCTGCGGGGACACCGAAGTCAGGTCGTTGTTCTGGTCAAGGTGCAGGTTGCTGAAGGAAGCGGTCATGGCGGGTCCGAAAAAGAATTGGCGAGATTTTACAGGCAAACCGGGCAGGTCTTGTGGGCATTATAGGGGCATATTGTTGTATTTTAAGTCCCGGTCGGCTATGGTGCGGCAGTAAGGCCGTCCCACGGGCAAAACACGTTAGCGAGGATTCAACATGAGCACATGCACACGCTGCGGCGCCGAGTTCGGCTGCGCGATGGCCGACGGACTCGATGCGCCATGCTGGTGCACCGAATTGCCGCCTGTCGTGCCGGTGCCGGGCGAGGCGGCGGCGTGCTGGTGTCCTGCGTGCCTGCGTCAGCACATCGATGCCGCAAGCGGGCCGCATCAGCAGTCCTGACGGCTTGCTGAACCATTCCATCCCGCCCGCATCTAATCCGCTGTCACATCCGACATTGACGAACAGGGTTCGCATATGAGCAACCTTTACGAAGGCGACGTTGTTGCGTGGGCGTATGAGCAGGCCGCATTGCTGCGCAGCGGCCGGCTTGATCGCATCGACGCGCTCAATATCGCAGAGGAGATCGAAGCGGTGGCCAGAAGCGAAAAGCGTGAACTGGCCAGCCGTTTTGCCGTACTGCTGTGCCACCTGCTCAAGTGGCAATTCCAGCCAGCGCGTCGCAGCCAGAGCTGGCAACGCACAGTGCGTGACCAGCGAACAGCCATCGCGCGCGTCCTTGCCAAGATGCCCAGCCTGACACCGCTTCTCGACGATGAGGAATGGTTGTCGGATGCATTTAACGATGCAGTGGGCCTCGCGTCCGAACAAACCGGACTGGAAGAATTCCCCGATACCTGCCCCTGGACAATCAAACAAATCCTCGCTCCTGATTTCCTGCCCGACTGAAATATAATTCCGCACCTCTCGTGTTTTGGAAATGACGGATGGATTTGGATATCAACCAGCTTGGCTACATCGCCGCGGCCTGCACCACCAGTGCGTTCATTCCGCAGGTGTTCATGGTGTGGCGCCAGCGCGGCGCGCCCGGCATTTCCACCGGCATGTACCTGATCTTCATCCTCGGCGTCTGCATGTGGACGGCCTACGGGCTGGCGATTTCGTCGTGGCCGGTGGTCATCGCGAATGCATTGACCTTGCTGCTGGCGTCCGGCGTGCTCGGCATGAAGTGGTACTTCGAGCGCGCCGGCGCCCCGCGTTAGCGCTGCGTCTGGAAGAAGCGCATCATTTCACGGCTCGCGTCAGGACCCTTGCTGTCCGTGTAGCTGCCGCTCGAGTGTCCACCCGACCATGCGTGGCCGGCGCCGTGGATCAGCCACTGCTCCGCATGCGGCGCGCCGTCATCGGTGTGATGGACGATGCGGGTGTACTTGTGGCCGTTTGGCACGCTGCCCGGCTCGGTTACCGGCTTGCTTTGCAGGTGGCGCGCGCCGCGCTTGATCAGCTCGTCGCCATTGGCCGGGTGCACCGTGTGGTCCTTGTCGCCGTGGAACACGATGATCGGCACGCCACGGGATTCGATGTCCGGACGGCGGAAGTCTCCCCGCATCGCGGCGAGCGCCGACGGCAGGTCATTCGCGGAAGCGAACGGCAGGCCCGAGTGGACACCGACCGCTGCGTACAGCTCCGGGTACAGCGTTCCCATGATGGTCGCCATCGCGCCGCCGGCGGATAGGCCGGCCACGTACACCTGGCTGTCGAGCACGGCGTGGCTGCCCATGACCTTGCGGGTAATGCCGGCAATAATCGAGGGCTCGCCCTGGTCGCGCTGCTGGTCGAGTGCGTTGAACCAGTTCCAGCATCGCGACGAGTTGGCTTGCTGGGACTGGGCCGGATACACCACGAGGCAATTTATTTCCTCGGCCAGCTCGTTCATGCGCGTGCCGGCGGCGAAGTCGTCCGGATGCTGGGTGCAGCCGTGCAGCATCACGACCAGCGGTACAGGCTGTCCGTTGTAGCCGCTTGGAATGTACAGCTTGTAGCTGCGCGTTCCGGCCGCATTGGTGAAACTGTCGTCCAGGAACTGGCCCGGCAGCGGGGTGGTGGCAGGCCGTGACGGGTCGAGCCCGGACATCACGCCCGGGATCAGCTGGTCGAGCAGGTCCTGCACGCCGGCAGGCGTTTTGGGGACGCTGCGCGCCGACGACGCGCCGGGCAGGTTGCGCAGGGCTTCCTGGATTTTCTTTGTGGCCGCCGATGGCGACTGGCCCATCAGGTTCTTGGTCGCCGCGCGCATTTGCGCTAGCAGCTTCGGATTGAGATTCATAAGCGGTCCTCGGTTCGTGCTTCTTAGTCTACCCAAGTCGATCTCAGCGTCAACGGCAATTCGCTGCAATGCGATAATGGCGGTTTCGGCTGGCTGGGTGGACGATGGAAAAAGTGACAGGTAAGGGCAATAAATGCCGTCGGAACATACTCCGATGAGCCCGGCCCTGGAACGCGGCTTTGCGTTTGAAGGGAGCTTCACCGGCTTAAAAAATGCTGCGGTGCCGCACTGACGTAACCTTACCGCTTTTTCGACCGTCGTGGCTAGTTTCGTTTCAACAGGACTTGTACAAAATGAATGATCTTCCCCTTGCGATTCCGCTCTTTCAGGGGCATGCCAGTCTTTACAGTGGTGAATGTGGGACTACTCCCACACGCATGCAAGTCACCGGTAACCATGTAAAAATGACGCATTGCAGCAAACCCGGTCCGATTACCCCGATGGTGGGCCAGTGAACGGCGAGCAGCCAGCGCCCATCCCATCGCCTTGCATCAACCTGTGCGAGATGGGCCCCGATGGCTTGTGCCGGGGCTGCATGCGCACGATCGACGAGATCGTCAACTGGAGCAGCGCCAGCGACGAGTACAAGCGCGCGGTGTGGATCGAAATCCACCGCCGTGAACAAGGCATTCAATTCGACTAGGCCATGAATTTCTACCAACCTCAAAAGACCGTCTCCGGTCCCTCCTATAGCTTTGGCTTCAAACTTTTCGCCAGCGTGCTCACGTTCGGACTGTTTGGGTACGCGGTCGGCATTGTGATGCGCTTCCCGCTGCTGCAGTTCGGTTTCGGGGTCAAGATGCTGCTCGTCGGCGCGAGCTTCATGCTGGCGATTAGTTATTACTGGTTCCTGCGCGCCCGCACCACCATCGACGCGGAAGGGATCCGCCAGACCTGGATGTACGACAAGAAGGTCGAATGGCGCGACGTGCGCGGCGCCAAAATGATCGGCATTCCTTACCTCTCCTGGCTGTTCCCGCCGCGAATGGTCATCAGGACCGGCAACTCATTCACTACCTTTAACGGCGGAACGCGCGAGGTGCTGATCGAGTTCGCGAAGATCTCGCTGGCCTTCCAGATGAAACGATGAACGATAAGGCTTTTACGATTCCCGCGTCGATGCGCATACTCGAACGCGGCTGGTTATCCTCCAATAATGTGCTGTTCATTGGCCGCGACGACACGGCGCTGGTCGACACCGGCTACCTGAGCCACGTGCCGCAGACACTGGCCCTGGTCGAACATGAGCTTGGCGGGCGCCGCCTGGACCGCGTGATCAACACGCACCTGCATTCCGACCATTGCGGCGGCAACGCGGCGCTGAAGGCGCATTACGGCAGCCGCATCGCGATTCCGGTGGCGGAGGCGGCCAAGGTCGGCGCGTGGGATGAGGAAGCGCTCAGTTTCAGGGCCACCGGGCAGCAGTGCCAGCGTTTTACGCATGATGATGTGCTTACGCCAGGCGACGAGCTGGTGCTGGGTGACATGCCGTGGCAGGTGCTGGGCGCGCCGGGGCATGATCCGCATTCGGTGATTTTGTACTGTAAGCAGGAACGCATCCTGATTTCGGCCGACGCGCTCTGGTTCAACGGATTCGGCGTGATCTTTCCGGAGCTCGATGGCGAGTCGGGGTTTGTCGAGGCGCGCGCGACGCTTGAGCTGATCGACACGCTCGATGTGCGGCTGGTGATACCGGGGCATGGGCCGGCATTTACCGATGCGAAGGGCGCCGTGCAACGCGCGCTCAAGCGGGTGGACTTTTTGGAAGCGGACCCGAAGCGCAACGCCGAGAACGCGGTGAAGGTGCTGCTCAAGTTCCTGCTGCTGTCGCGGCAGAGCATCCCGCTGGATGAAGTGTGGAGGATGTTCGAGACGGTGCCGCTGCTGGTGTCGACGGCGGAGCGTTATTTCGGCTGGCCGGCGGACCAGATGGCCGAGTGGACCGTGCACTCGTTGGTGAGGGCAGGAGCCGCGAAGCGCGAAGACGGGATGCTGGTGAACCGGGAGTTTTAGACTCCACGTTTCGAAATACACGTAGGGCGGATAAGCGGAGCGCATCCGCCGAATGCAAGCGCCACCGATAACGTGAT
>DASWSX010000037.1:0-13314 GCA_036402435.1 Telluria sp.
CTGCGAACCCCAGATCAGCTGCGCCAGGCCTTCGATGAAGAAGGCGAGGCCGATGGTGGCCATGAACAGCGTGATTTCGGGCTGGTTGACCAGTGGCCGCAGCACGATGCGTTCGATGCCGATACCGAGCAGGATCATCACCGCCATCGTGGCCGGCACCGCGACCCACAGCGAGACGCCGAACTTGTCGATGATGCCGACGCAGGTAAGGGCGGCGAAGAACACCATCGCGCCCTGGGCGAAATTGAATACGCCGGAGGCCTTGTAGATCAGGACGAAGCCGATCGCCACCAGCGCGTACATCACGCCGGAGAGCAGGCCGCCGAGAAGCACTTCGATAAAGAAGCTCATTAGTGTGCCACTCCAAGGTAAGCATTGATGACGTTCTGGTTGCTGCGCACCTCGTCCGGCGTGCCGTCGCCGATCTTCTTGCCGTAATCGAGCACCACGACGCGGTCTGAAATATCCATCACCACGCCCATGTCGTGCTCGATCAGCACGATGGTCGTTCCGAACTGGTCGTTCACATCGAGGATGAAGCGGCACATGTCCTGTTTTTCCTCGACGTTCATGCCGGCCATCGGCTCGTCGAGCAGCAGGATCTCCGGCTCGGCCGCCAGCGCGCGCCCCAGTTCGACGCGCTTCTGCAAGCCATACGGCAGCCGGCCGACCGGGGTCTTGCGGATCGCCTGGATCTCGAGGAAGTCGATGATCTCCTCGACCTTCTCGCGGTGCGCGATTTCCTCGCGGCGCGCCGGCCCGATGTACAGCGCCTGCATCAGGAAGTTCGACTTCATCTTCAGGTTACGGCCGGTCATAATGTTGTCGAGGACCGTCATGCCCTTGAACAGCGCGATGTTCTGGAAGGTGCGCGCGACGCCCGCCTTGGCGGCGGCGTAGCAGTCCATGTTCTTGCGGTGCGCGCCGCGCAGGACGATTTCGCCCTGCTGCGGGCGGTACACGCCGTTGATCACGTTGAGCATCGAACTTTTGCCGGCGCCGTTCGGGCCGATGATCGCGCGGATCTCGTGCTGCTTGACGTCGAACGAGATGTCGGTCAACGCCTTGACCCCGCCGAAAGCCAGCGAGATGTTCTTCAGGTCGAGGATCACGGGGCCAATGGCGCGCGCGGCGCCTCCCTGTGCCCCCACTTCATTCATGTTCACGATATCGGTCTCCGTCACGCTGCACGCTCCATCGATGGGAAGGTCTTGGCGTCGACAATGCGCAGGTCGGCGCTGACGACGCCGGTGCGGCCGTCCTCGAACTTGACCTGGGTGCTGATGTACTGGCTGGCCTTGTCGCTGTACAGGGCGTCGATCAGCACCGCGTACTTCTCGGCGATGAACTTGCGGCGCACCTTGCGGGTGCGGGTCAGCTCGTCGTCGTCCGGGTCGAGTTCCTTGTGCAGGATCAGGAAGCGGTGGATCTGGGTGTCGCCCATCATCGGCTCGCTGGCCAGGTCGGCGTTGACCTTCTCGACGCAGTCGCGGATCAGTTCATAGGCCTGCGGGTGTGCGGCCAGGTCGGTATAGCCCGAATACGAGATGTTGCGCCGTTCGGCCCAGTTGCCGACGGCTTCCATGTCGATGTTGATGAAGGCGCAGACGCGGTCGCGTGCATTGCCGAAGGCGACTGCCTCTTTAATGTAGGGGAAGAACTTGAGCTTGTTCTCGATGTAGTTCGGCGCGAAGATGGCGCCGCCGTTCATCTTGCCCACGTCGGCTGCGCGGTCGATGATCTTCAGGTGCCCGTCGGCGTCGAAAATGCCGGCGTCGCCCGTGTGGAAGTAGCCGTTCGCGTCGATCACTTCGGCGGTGGCGTCGGGACGCTTGAAATAGCCGTCCATGGTGGCCGCGGACTTGACCAGCACTTCGCCGTTGTCGGCCAGCTTGACCTCGACGCCCGGCGCTGCGACGCCAACGCTGTCGAACTTGATGTTCCCGTCCGGCTGCAGGCACACGTAGGCGCAGGTTTCGGTCGAGCCGTACAGCTGCTTGAGGTTGACGCCGATCGAGCGGTAGAAGCGGAACAGGTCGGGCCCGATCGCCGCGCCCGCGGTGTAGGCCACGCGGATGCGCGACATGCCAAGCACGTTGCGCAGCGGGCCGTACACCAGCAGCTTGCCGATGCCGTATTTGAGCCTGTCGCTGGCCGAAACGGGCTTCCCGTCCAGGATATCGGCGCCGCAGCGCCTGGCCACGTCCATAAAGTAGTGGAACAGGCGGCGCTTGATGGCGCCCGCGTCTTCCATACGGATCATCACGGTGGTCAGCATGTTCTCGAACACGCGCGGCGGGGCAAAATAATAGGTCGGGCCGATTTCGCGCAGGTCGGTCAGCACGGTGTCGCCCGACTCGGGGCAGTTGACGGTGAACCCGGCCACCATCGCCTGCGCCAGCGAGAACAGGCAGTCGCCCACCCACGCCATGGGCAGGTAGGACAGGATGTCTTCGCGGTCGGTCAGCTTGTCGAAGCCGACGCCGCCGGTGCCCGCCGCCAGCAGCGAGGTATGCGACTGCACCACGCCTTTCGGCTTGCCGGTGGTGCCGGAGGTGTACAGGATGATTGCGGGGTCGCTGCCGCTGCCAAGCTCCACCTGCGCTTCGAAGAAACCCGGATTGGCCTGGTCATAAGCGCGGCCCAGCGTGGCCAGTTCCGCCAGCGAGACCAGCCCGGACTGCGTGTAGTGGCGCATGCCGCGCACGTCCTCGAAGGCGATGTGGGCGATGCGCGGGCACAGCGTCTTCAGTTCGAGCATTTTGTCGACCTGCTCCTGGTCCTCGACCACGGCAAAGGCGATTTCGGCGTCGTTGAGCACATAGGCCATGTCGGCGGCCGGTGCGTCCTGGTACAGCGGGACCGGCACGCCGCCGAGGCTTTGCGCAGCCAGCATCGCCCAGTACAGGCGCGGGCGGTTGTCGCCAATGATGGCCAAGTTCATGCCGCGCTTGAAACCGATCGAGGCCAGGCCGCAGGCCATTGCGCGCACTTCGGCGTTCACCTCGAGCCAGTTCCAGGTCTGCCAGATGCCTAGGTATTTTTCGCGGTAAGCCGGCCGCGTTGGACGGGCCTGGCCGTGCGCCAGCAAGCGCCGCGGAAAAGTCTGCAGTTGCATAGCTTCGGGTGTATCCACCGCATGTCTCCTTCTTTATCACCTCATTCCCACTGCGCAAAAGGATTTGCGTGGCAGGGTGGGTTTTTGTGTGATGATATTAGCTCGCGTTTCAATCCTGCGTTGTCATTTGGATGACAATTGGATGACTTTTCGATGTTGCGACGCACAATGGACAATCAAGCACAAACACTGACCGAACATCTCCGCTCGACCATTTGGGCGCGCTGCCTTACCGCCGCGCAGATGGCGAAGGTCGAGGCCGCTACTTTCGAGCAATTCATTCCGAAGGGCGGATTCGTGTGCCGCAAGGGCGAGCCGATGGAAAGCTGGACCGGTATCATCGACGGCCTGGTGAAGATGAACAATTTTTCACCTGCTGGAAAGAGCGTGACATTTACCGGCGTGCCTGCCGGCGGCTGGTTCGGCGAAGGGTCGCTGCTCAAGGACGACCGCCGCAAGTACGACGTGATCGCGCTGCGCGACACCCGCGTGGCGCAGATGCCGCGCGCTACCTTCGAATGGCTGCTTGAAACGAGCCTGCCGTTCACCCGCTTCCTGCTGATGCAGCTCAACGAGCGGCTTGGCCAGTTCATCGGCCTGGTCGAGACCGACCGCCTGCTCAATGTCGATACCCGCGTGGCGCGCTGCCTGGCGTCGATGTTCAACTCGCACCTGTATCCCGGCGTCGAGAAGGTGGTGCAGATTTCGCAGGAGGAGATCGGCTACCTGTCGGGCGCCTCGCGCCAGCGCGCCAACCAGGCGCTGCACCTGCTGGAGAAGGAAGGGCTGGTACGCATCGATTACGGCGGCATCCGCGTGCTCGATGTCGAAGGCCTGCGCCAGTTCGAGACCTGATGCGCCGCCAGCAGCCCTGTACTGCGGGTATCATAGGCGGAACGACCATTTGCCCACGCAGTCCATGATTACTTCCGCATCCACCGGCCCACGTGCCGGCCAGCTTGACGCCCTGCGCGCCGCAATGCAGCGCCACCGCATCGACGCCTTCGTCGTGCCATCGTCCGACCCGCATCTGTCCGAATACCTGCCAGGCCACTGGAAGGGCAGGGAATGGCTGTCCGGCTTTACCGGCTCGGTGGGCACGTTCATCGCCACCTCATCGTTCGCCGGCGTGTGGACCGATGGCCGCTACTGGACCCAGGCCGAAACCGAACTGGCTGGCAGCGGCATCGAATTGATGAAGATCCCGTCCGGCGCGAGCCTGCTGCACATCGACTGGCTGGCGGCGAACATGGCGCCCGGCCAGACCGTGGCGGTGGACGCGCGCGTGCTGGGTCTGTCGACCGCGCGCCTGCTGGCCGAGGCCCTGTCGGCACGCGGCGTCTTGCTGCGCACCGATATCGACCTGCTGGATGAAGTCTGGAGCGACCGGCCTGGCCTGCCCGCCGATCCGGTGTTCGAGCATGCGCCTCCGTTTGCTTGCACGACCCGCGCCGCAAAGCTGGGCGCGACCCGCGCGTCGATGCAGGCGGCCGGCGCCAACGCCCACTTCATCTCGACCCTGGACGACATCGCCTACCTGTTCAACCTGCGCGGCGCGGACGTCAGCTTCAACCCGGTGTTCCTGGCGCACGCGCTGGTGACCGGGGAACGCGCCACGCTGTTCGTCGGCGACGACAAGGTCCCGGCCGCGCTGCGCGCCAGCCTGCAGGCCGACGGCGTCCACCTGGCGCGCTACGACGACGCGGCGGACGCGCTGGCCACGCTCGGTACCGGCACCACGCTGCTGGTCGACCCGCGCCGAATCACGGCGGGCATGCGCTCCGCGGTCGGCCCCGGCGTGCGCGTGCTCGAAGCAGTCAACCCGACCACTTTCGCGAAATCGCGCAAGACTGCCGCCGAAGCGGCACATGTGCGCGCCACGATGGAGCAGGATGGCGCGGCGCTGTGCGAATTCTTCGCCTGGCTCGAGGCGACGCTGCAGGACCCGCAGCGCGAACCGCTGACGGAAGTGGCCATCGACCGCCACATCACCGCGGCGCGCGCACGCCGTCCCGGCTTTGTCAGCCCGAGCTTCGGAACCATCGCCGGCTTCAACGCGAACGGCGCGATCATGCATTACCGCGCCACCGAGCAGTCGCATTCGGTCATCGAGGGCCACGGCCTGCTGCTGATCGACTCGGGCGGCCAGTACCTGGGCGGCACCACGGACATCACGCGCGTGGTGGCGGTCGGCGATATCGGCGATGCGCACCGGCGCGACATCACGCTGGTGCTCAAGGGCCTGATCGCGCTGTCGATGGCGCAGTACCCGCGCGGGACCCGTTCGCCGCTGCTCGACGCGATCGCGCGCGCCCCGATCTGGGCCGCCGGCATCGATTTCGGCCACGGCACAGGACATGGCGTCGGCTACTTCCTTAACGTGCACGAAGGGCCGCAGTCGATCTCGCCAAGCACGCCGCCCGAACCGCACACCGCGATGGAGCCGGGGATGATCACGTCGATCGAGCCAGGCATCTACCGCCCTGGCAAGTGGGGCATCCGCATCGAGAACCTGGTGCTCAACGTGCCGGCCGAAACCACCGAATTCGGCGAATTCCTGCGCTTCGAGACACTGACACTGTGCCCGATCGATACGCGCTGCCTCGACCTGGCGATCCTGCGCGCCGACGAGCGGGCATGGATCAACGATTATCATGCGGCTGTGCGCGCGCGCCTGGCACCCCATGTGGCGGGTGCGGCGGCGGCATGGCTTCACACCCGGACGGAGGAGATCTGATGGCAAGTGCACGTTCAACCCGCGCCAGCAGCGCGGTCGACCGGCTCAAGGAGCGCACCGGGAACCAGGGCTGGTCGATGGCGCGCACCGGCGACGGACTGTTTTTCCTGAGCGAGAAACCCGGCGAGCCGCCATTGTGCGAGCCGCTCGAACTCGACGACTTCGTCGCGTTCGTGAAAAAGCTCGGACCGCAGGAAGTCAGGCGGGTCAGCAAGTACGACGTGGCATTCGAAAAACAGCTCGTAAAGAAAAAGACCACCTGAGCGGGCGACCGCCGAAAGACCGCACATGCCGTCCAATGAACTGCTGGCCTCGTACTGGTCACTACCCGAAATCGGCACCAACCTGCTGGTTCTACTGAACATGATCGGGGCGCTGCTGCTTGGCCTGCTGGTCGGCTACGAGCGCAGCTACCATGGCCGCGCCGCCGGCATGCGCACCTACGGCCTGGTGTGCATGGCCTCATGTGCCCTGATGATGGTCGCGGGTTACCCTGACTCGTGGTACGGCGGCCAGGGCACCGCGATGTCGCTCGGGATCGACCCGACCCGGGTCATCCAGGGCATCGTCACCGGCATCGGCTTCCTCGGCGCCGGCGTCATCATGCGCGAAGGCTTCAGCATCAGCGGACTGACGACGGCGGCGTCGATCTGGACCGCCTCGGCGATCGGCGTGATGGTCGGCGTCGGCTTCTACCTCGCCGCGATCGGGCTGGCCATGCTGTCGGCCGGTATCATGATCTACCTGTCGCGCCTCGAGGGCATCCTGCCGTCGCGCCATGCGATCGCCATCTCGCTGCGCTTCGACGCCGGCTACCTACCGCGCGAGGCCGAACTGCGCCGCCTGGCGCTGGAACGCGGTTACGAGATCGCCGGCGGCTCGCTCACCATCAGTAACGACCATGGCGCGCACGAGTGGCGCTTCGTCGCACTGGCGCTGTCCAAGCACAGCGGCGCGCCGCTGTCCGAACTGGCGCACGAGCTGTCGGCATACGAGGGCATCGCCAGCTTCAAGCTGGCCCACGCCCGCAACTAATAAAAGGATCACTGTGACTCCGCAAGACGTTCTCGATTTCTGGTTCCTTCCCGCCTCGCACGAGGGGCATGGCAAGCCGCGCATGGAATGGTTTCGCAAGGACGACGGCTTCGACGCCGCCATCGGCAGCCGCTTTGGCGGGCTGATCGCGCAGGCGGTTGGCGGCGGCCTGCGCGAGTGGGACGCGCAAGGGCCGGAGGGCACGCTGGCGCGCATCCTTGTGCTGGATCAGTTCACCCGCAACAGCGCGCGCGGCACGCCGGGCGCGTTTGCCGGAGACGCACTGGCGCTGGCAGCGGCGCGCAAGCTGGTCGACAGCGGCGCCCACCGCGAACTGACGCCAATGCAGCGGTGGTTTGCCTACCTGCCGTTCGAGCATGCGGAGGATGCGGCGATGCAGGAGACGTCGGTGAAGCTGTTCACCGAGCTTGCCCAGGACGGCGCCGACTTTGACTCGGCGCTCGATTATGCGCACCGCCACCGCGGCGTGATCGCGCGCTTCGGCCGCTTCCCGCACCGTAATCCGATCCTGGGCCGCGCCTCTACCCCGGAGGAAGCGGCATACCTGAACCAGCCCGGCAGCGGCTTCTGATGGCGCCTTCGCTGAACATCATCGGGGCCGGACAGGTCGGGCGCGTGCTCGGGAGGCTGCTCGCGCAGAGCGGGGAATTCGACGTGCGTGGCGTGCTGACGCGGTCGGCCGAGAGCGCGGCGGACGCGGTTCGCTTCATCGGTGCAGGCCACGCTGTCGACGGCATGGCGCAGCTGGAACGCGCGGATGCATGGATGTTCGCGGTTCCCGACGACCAGATCGCCGCGGTATGCGCGCAGCTGGCGGCGGCCTGTCCGCTCGAGGGCGCGCTGGTGTTCCACTGCAGCGGCGCCAAATCGTCGGCGGACCTGGAACCTGCAGCCCGGGCCGGCGCCCTGACCGCCAGCGCACATCCGATCCGCAGCTTCGCCGATCCCGAGGCTGTGGCGCACAGCTTTGGCGGCACCTGGTGCGGGGTGGAAGGCGTGCCGGGCGCGCTCGCGATGCTCGAGCCGGCACTGCTGGCCATCGGCGCACGGGTCGCCCGCATCGATGCGTCGGCCAAAACCGTCTATCACGCAGCAGCAGTGTTCGCGTCGAACTACCTGGTTACCGTGATCGACGCCGCCCTGCGCGCCTACCAGGCGGCGGGCATACCCGAAGCGGCGGCGCGCGAACTGGCGCGGCCCCTTGCGGCCGAGACACTGGCGAATGTCTTCCGGCTAGGCCCGGAGGCTGCGCTGACCGGCCCGATCGCCCGTGGTGATATGGCAACTGTCGAGCGCCAGAACGCTGCGGTCAGTGCCTGGGATCCAGCCTCAGGCGACCTGTATGCCGCGCTCGGCGAGGCGACGATCCTGCTGGCGGCACGCCGCCCGTAGTTGCTGGATTGCTCAGTTTTTGTCGTGTTTTCCACGACGAACCGGGAAATTGACAACCCTGTTCAAAAAAGATTGATGGATGCATCGACAAACGCCGTAAATCGCAATAAGCTTGTTCCGTTACGGCAACTCGCTTCCGAGTATTGTCTAAAAGTCAGCCTTGGCAATGTTCAAGCGGAGAAAAAAATGCTATTCCTGAAAACCACATCTGTGACGAAGGCCCCCGGTATCTACGAAGTCGATATCGCCGCCAAGCCTCCTGGCAAAACCTACGGCGTTTTCATGGCTACCGATCCCGACAATCCGCCGGCCGCCGTACTGGCCGCGCTGCAGGAGA
Organism: Telluria sp.; assembly: GCA_036402435.1. Lineage (GTDB taxonomy): Bacteria > Pseudomonadota > Gammaproteobacteria > Burkholderiales > Burkholderiaceae_D > Telluria_A. The sequence continues at coordinate 8,641 of DASWSX010000037.1, forward strand.
TGGGTTTTCACAATACCAAAACCCAGGGTTACACCCACAAGGACAAGGGCAAGGTGCTCGACTTGCACTTCCAGAAGAACGGCACCGACCTGTTCAACGGGTGGAAGACGGAAGAGTGCGCGGCGAACCTGGCTGCCATCGAAGCCCTGTTTGAAGGCATCGGCATCAAGATCGCGCCGCGCGTGATGAGCCTGGCCGAAGCCTACGCGTAAATCCTTGATTTGATGGACGGCGCGCTGGCATGCCGATCCCGATTCCCATTCCCGACGGGGAACTGCTATGGCTGGAGCAGCTCGCGCTGGCCGAATCGAACGATGAGGTGCTCCGGCGCCTGATCGCCGAGACCGACTGGCGCGCCGAGTCGATCACACTCTGGGGCAGGCAAATGCTCCAGCCGCGCCTGACGGCGTGGCACGGCACCGCGAGCTACCGCTATTCGGGCCTGCAGCTCGAGCCCCAGCCGTTCACCCCGCTCCTGCTCGACATCAAGGCAGCGGTGGAGGATGCCAGCGGCCACACCTTCAACAGCGTGCTGCTCAATTACTACCGTGACGGGCGCGACAGCATGGGGATGCACAGCGACGACGAGCCCGAACTGGGCCGCAATCCGGTTATCGCTTCGGTCAGTTTCGGCGCCCCGCGCACCTTCATCATGCGTCACAAGCAAACGAAACAGACCGTCAAACTTGCCCTGACCAGCGGAAGCATGCTACTGATGAGGGGAGCGACACAACACTTTTGGTTGCACGGAATTAACAAATCCGCCCGTGTTACCGGCCCTCGCATCAACCTAACGTTCCGCTTCATCGGTTAAATTCGCCCATAATTCGCCTAAACTTCGACGAAAATAGATGAACCGCGGGTCAGCAATTCGCCCTTAGCGTTACATCTCTTTACAAATCTTACGGGATATCCACGGCCTGATCCTTGTCAGGGATGCTATCTTGATTACCTCGCAATTCACTTTCGAATTGCGGACCAGACGTCTCAACAACACAGGAGTCCGTATGAAAAAGCTTATCTTCGCATTGATCGCAGGTGCAACCGCAATGGGCGCAGCCCAGGCACAGAATCGTCCGTACGTCGGCGTAGGTGTAGTTTCGGCCGACAACACGTTCGAAGTACCTGGCACCGCCAACCGTAGCGCAGAAGGCTACAAGGCAGGCGGCAAGATCTTCGCCGGCGCCGAGATCGACCAGAACTTCGGCGTTGAAGTCGGCCACGCCGACTTCAAGCGCACCGACGTCAGCTTCACCCAGAACGGCATTCCCGGCACCGGTGAAGTCGATGGCCGCGCCACCTACCTCGCTGGTAAGGCAAGCACGCCGATGAATGACAAGATCTCGTTCTTCGGCAAGCTGGGCGTCGCCCACACCAAGAACAAGCTGAGCAGCGCCACCCCTGGCATGAACCGCAGCGAGTCGGACAACGGCCTGTATGCTGGCCTGGGTGCGCAGTACAACATCAACCAGCAGGCAGCGCTCACCCTGGAATACGAGCGTTTCGGCAAGAGCCGCGATTTCGGTCCTAAGCCGGATGCCGTAACCCTGGCAGCGCGTTTCAACTTCTAATACAGAAGTCGTCATAGTTTGACCGCAGGGCGGGAGGGGCCGAAAGGCCTTCCCGCCCTGTTCTTTTTTGCGTGCCGCCTAGGCAGGCAACGGGTATCCCGCCGCGACGAACCGGTGCAGCGACGACCACGGCCAGTCCTGCACCTGCTGGCACATCCCGTGCCGCAGCGGATTGCGGTGCACATAGTCGATTAGCCGGCAGTATTCGGCATCATCGGCAACCTGGTGCGCCTGGAAGTGCCGCGCCCAGACCGCGCGCTCGTCGCCGTTGCCCGCACCCGACTTGCGCAGCGCTTTCGAGAAGGCGATCTTGATGGCGCGCCAGCGCGCGGCGCAGTCGTGGTCATCCGGTGGCAAGGTCCAGATGGCGTGGGCATGGTCGGGCAGGACTACCCAGGCATCGACGTGGAAGGGCTTGCGGATCCGCACCAGCCGGATCGCCTCGCCAAAGGCCGAGATGTGTTCGGTCAACAGCGAGCTGGCGGAATCGACCAGCCTGACCGTGAAGAAATACGTCGGCCCGGGAACCCGGTTGCGGCGGTAATCATTCATGTGGCTAGTCTGGCCGCCTGCAGTGCGCACCATGTCGATTCCGTCAAACGCGCGGCCTTGCCCCAAAGGATGATGCGAAAAAAATGCCGCCCAGTTTGCACTGGGCGGCATCGTACGTTGTGGCCGGACTGGCTTACACCGTCAGCGGCTTGTAACGGATACGCTTCGGCTTGGCGCCTTCTTCGCCGAGTCGCTTCTTCTTGTCGGCTTCATATTCCTGATAGTTGCCGTCGAAGAAGGTGACCTGCGAATTGCCTTCGAACGCAAGGATGTGCGTCGCGATGCGGTCAAGGAACCAGCGATCGTGCGAGATCACCATCACGCTGCCGGCGAACTCGAGCAGCGCATCTTCCAGCGCGCGAAGGGTCTCGACGTCGAGGTCGTTGGACGGTTCGTCCAGCAGCAGTACGTTGCCGCCCTGCAGCAGCGTCTTGGCCAGGTGCAGGCGGCCGCGTTCGCCACCGGACAGGTTGCCGACGATTTTTTGCTGGTCCGAACCCTTGAAGTTGAAGCGGCCCAGGTAGGCGCGGGACGGCATGTCGAAGCGGCCAACCGTCAGCATGTCCGCGCCGCCGGCCACATCTTCGAAGACCGACTTCTTGTCCGACAGCTCGTCGCGGTGCTGGTCGACAATCGAGACCTTGGCGGTCTTGCCGATCACGACTTCGCCGCTGTCCGGCTGTTCCTTGCCGGTGATCATCTTGAACAGGGTCGACTTGCCGGCGCCGTTCGGGCCGATGATGCCGACGATCGCGCCCGGCGGAATGGTGAACGACACGTTGTCGATCAGCAGGCGGTCGCCGAAGGCCTTCGAGACGTTCTTGAACTCGATCACTTCATTACCCAGGCGCTCGGCCACAGGAATGAAGATCTCCTGGGTCTCGTTGCGCTTCTGGTATTCGTGCTCGGACAGCTCGTTGAAGCGGGCCAGGCGGGCTTTCGACTTGGCCTGGCGCGCCTTCGGGTTCTGGCGCGACCATTCCAGTTCTTTCTGCAGGGATTTCTGGCGTGCGGATTCAGTCGACTCTTCCTGCTTCAGGCGCGCCTGCTTCTGGTCCAGCCACGAGCTGTAGTTGCCCTTCCATGGAATGCCGCTGCCGCGGTCCAGTTCCAGGATCCATTCGGCCGCGTTGTCGAGGAAGTAGCGGTCGTGGGTGATGCCGACCACGGTGCCCGGGAAGCGCAGCAGGAACTGCTCCAGCCATTCGACCGATTCGGCGTCGAGGTGGTTGGTCGGCTCGTCGAGCAGCAGCATGTCGGGCTTGGACAGCAGCAGCTTGCAAAGCGCCACGCGGCGCTTTTCGCCACCGGACAGCACGCCGATCTTCTGGTCCCATGGCGGCAGGCGCAGCGCGTCGGCGGCCATTTCCAGCTGCAGGTTCAGGTTGCCGCCGTCGGACGACGAGATGATCGCTTCCAGGCGCGCCTGCTCGGTGGCCAGCGCATCGAAATCGGCGTCTTCATCGGCGTAGGCCGCGTACACGGCTTCCAGCTTGGCTTGCGCTTCGAACGCTTCGCCCAGGCCCGATTCGACTTCCTGGCGGACCGTCAGCTCAGGGTCGAGCTGCGGTTCCTGCGGCAGGTAGCCGATGTTCAGGCCCGGCATCGGGCGCGCTTCGCCCTGGATGTCGGTGTCGATGCCCGCCATGATTTTCAGCAGGGTGGACTTGCCGGAGCCGTTCAGGCCCAGCACGCCGATCTTTGCGCCTGGGAAGAAGGAAAGCGAAATGTCTTTCAGAATCTGGCGTTTGGGCGGGACGATTTTGCCCACGCGGTTCATGGTATAGACGTAATTTGCCATTGAGTGTCTCGGTTAAAGCGAAAGGTCAACAGGATACAGTAATCAGGAAAGCTTATGGCCGTTTCACATCCATTTCACAGGGCGCGGCGCAAGCTGGGGGTCATCCATTACTCAGGAGCATGACATGACCAGAACCTTCCTCCGCGCCGCCGCCTGGCTGGCCGCATCCTTGGCGATTCTTGCCGCACTGGGCTGGGCTTACGTCCTTAGCCTGGACCTCGACAGCATTCCGAAGGCCGATCCGCACGCGACCGCGGAAAACCAGCCTTACCTGAAGCAGGCCGTGGCGGAAAAGCGCGGCCGGATCCTTGCCGTGGTGAGCAGTGCCGAGCGCGGCGGCCCGCTGAACAAAAAAGCCGGCTACGAACTGACCGAACTGTCGCGCGCCTATTACGCGTTCACGGTCAATGGCTATGAGGTGGACATTGCGTCGCCACAGGGCGGCAAGCCGCCGGCCCGGATCGACACCGACGACATGCAGGACCTCGATTACGCATTCCTGAATGACGCGGCCACGCAGGCAAAGGTGAGCGAATCGGTTCCGCTGGCGCAGGTGGATGCGTCGCGTTACGACGCGGTGTACTTCGTGGGCGGCAAGGGCGCGATGTTCGACCTGCCGGGCAACCCCGACGTCGCGCGCATCGTGCTGGCCGTCGCGCAGCGAGGCGTGGTCGGCGCGGTCTGCCATGGTCCGGCAGCGCTGCTCGGCGTGTCCACGGCGGACGGCAAGCCGTTCGTCGCAGGAAAGCG
>DASWSX010000038.1:0-8144 GCA_036402435.1 Telluria sp.
TCGCGCGAGCGGGTGAGGCGATTGAATAAGGTCGATTTCCCGACGTTGGGTCGACCAACTAGTGCTATTACCGGCTTCATTTTATTCGACCGCGATTGCGGTCACAGTCCCAGATTGTGTTTGAAAAATCAGATTCGAGCCGGCGACCTGCGGAGCGGAGATGACCCGGCTTCCGTCAGTTGCGGCACGCGCTAAAAAGCTGCCATCTTCCCGCGACAGGAAGTGGATGTAACCCTGGTAGTCGCCCACCGCCACGGCGCGGCCGTAGGAGACCGGCGTGGACAGGCGGCGGTAGCCGAGCTTGTCGTTCTTCCAGACGCTGGCGCCGGTCTCGCGCTCGAAGGCCGATACCGCGCCCTTGTCGTCGACCGCGAACACGAAGCGCTGGTCGACCGAGACGCCGACTTCCGACGACAGGTCCTTGTTCCAGCGGGCGGCGCCGGTGACGACGTCGAAGCAGCCGACCCGGCCCTGGTAGGCGGCGGCGCAGACCTGGCCTTCGAACAGCACCGGGGTGCCGCCGATATCGGTGACGCGTTCCAGTTCGGTGGCGCCGCGCGCTTCGCCGACCGCCACTTCCCAGCGCGGTGCGCCGGTCGCCAGCAGCAGCGAGAGCAGCTTGCCGCCCGGCTGGGCGATGATGACGTCCTTATCGACGACGATCATGCCTGGCGCATTACGCAGGATCAGCGGCGGCGAGGTGCGCTGCACAGTCCATTTTTGCTGGCCGGTCGCGGCGTCGAGTCCGACGATGCGGTTGTCGCCCGAGCGCACCACCACCACGCCCTGCCCCACCACCGGCGAGGACAGCACCTCGGACGAAGCCTGGTACTTCCACATCGGCTTGCCGTTCATGTCGAACGCCAGCACGGTGCCTTCACGGCCGCCGAAGACGAGCATATTGCCGTCCGAGCCGACACCGGCGGTCAGCGGCGTGTCCGACTTGACGCGCCACAGCTGGCGGCCGGTGGCCGCTTCAACGCGCGCGATGGCGCCGTCGGCGCTGGCCGCGATGACCGTATTGCCAACCACCGCAGGGGTGAACACGTAATCCTCGGCCTTGCCAATATCGAGCTTCCATGCGGTACGCACGGCCATCGAGCCTTTCAGTTCGACCAGCGGGGCCGGCTGGTTACCCTTCGGCTTCGAGGCGAACGGGTTGATCGAATTGAGCGTGGAACAACCGGCCACCAGGGCCAGGACACCTGCACCGACAAGCTTGTGGGTAATACGCATGTTCTATATACCTTGTTCTTTTATGTTCATTGCCGCCAGAGGGCGCAAAGCCCGCGCACACCCGGCAAGGGCGCGCGCGGGCTGCCAGGACCGGGTGTTACGCAGCCGCTTTCGGGGTCTCGACGGTACCGCCGATCGCTTCGAGCTTGAGCTGCACCAGCTGGCGAGCCGGGTCGTTCTTTGCCATTGCGCCGAGCGCGGCCTGGTACGCGGTGCGTGCCTCGGCCACCTTGTTTTGTGCGACCAGCACGTCGCCCTTGCGGTCGGCGACCGCGCCGGCGAACTGCGGCAGCACTTCGCCGCCCAGTGTCTTGAGCGCTTCATCATAAGCCTTCTCGTCCAGCAGCACGCCGGCCAGGCGCAGGCGCGCCACCGACTGGTACTCGTCGCTGCCATGCTCGACAACCCACTGCAGGCGCGCCTTGGCGGTCTTCATGTCGTTGGCGTCGAATGCGCTCTTGGCGGCGGCCAGTGCGCTCATCTGGGCGTAGGCGCTGCGCGCGTACTTCGACTCGATGTCGGTGGCGATGCGCTGCACCTTGGTGTTGTCCTTGGCGGCCAGCGATTTCTGCATTTCTTCGTACAGGCCCGACGCTTCGGCGGCGCTGCTGCGCTGGGAGTAGTTCCAGTAGTTATAAGCCGCGTAGCTGCCCAGGACGATGATCGCCACCCAGGTAATCAGGTTGCCAAACTTGTTCCAGAAAGCCTTCAGTGACGCTATCTGCTCTTGTTCTTCGAGGTCGTATGCCATGTCGTTATAGGTATAGTGAGTGGATCAAAAATGGTGTCAGTGATGATAATGGACGTGGTCGTGATCGTGGTCGTGGCCGCAGCCGACGATCTGGTCGACCAGGTAGTCGACCACTTCGAGGAACGGCACCGCGGCCTGCTGCTGCTCGGCGTCGGCTTCGCGCATAGCCTTGATGGCAGCCATCTCGTTGGCCACTTCGTCCTCGCCGATGATGACCGCAAAGGCAGCGCCGCTGCCGTCGGCCTTTTTCATCTGGCTCTTGAAGCTGCCCGCACCCGCGGCAGTGGCGCAATGTAGCACAACATCGAGGCCGGCATCGCGAATGCGCTCGGCCAGGATGAAGGCCTGCACCTGGGCCGCTTCGCCCTGGTGCACCATGTAGACGTCGCACAGCGCCGGCGCGGCAGGCTCGCCGGCCAGTTTCATCAGCTCGACCAGGCGCTCGATGCCCATCGCGAAACCGACCGCCGGGGTCGGCTTGCCGCCGAAGGTTTCGATCAGCGGATCGTAACGGCCGCCGGCGCACACGGTCCCCTGCGCGCCCAGTTCGTCGGTGACCCATTCGAACACGGTGCGGTTGTAGTAGTCCAGGCCGCGCACCAGGCGCGGATTGACGGTGTACGGGATGTTGTTCGCGTCGAGGATGCGCTTGACGCCTTCGAAGTGGGCGATCGACTCGCCTTCGAGGTAGTCGAGCAGCTTCGGCGCGTTGTTGACCAGGTCCTGCATCGCCGGGTTCTTGGTGTCGAGGATGCGCAGCGGATTGGCGTGCAGGCGGCGCTTGGCTTCCGCGTCGAGCAGCGCTTCGTTCGCTTCGAAATAGGTGATCAGGTCGGCGCGGTGGCGATTGCGCTCGGCCGCGTCGCCGATCGAGTTCAGCTCGAGGCGGATGTTTTCCAGGCCCAGGTCATCCCACAGGCGGCGGCACAGCATGATCAGTTCGGCGTCGATGTCCGGGCCGGTAAAGCCGACAGCTTCAGCGCCGATCTGGAAGAACTGGCGGTAGCGGCCGCGCTGCGGACGCTCGTGGCGGAACATCGGGCCCTTGTACCACAGGCGCTTCGGGCCTTCGTAGACCAGGTTGTGCTCGACCACGGCGCGCACCACGCCGGCCGTGCCTTCAGGGCGCAGCGTCAGCGCGTCGCCGTTCATCGAATCGGTGAACGAGTACATTTCCTTTTCCACGATGTCGGTGACGGCGCCGATGGCGCGCGCGAACAGCGCTGTGTCCTCGACGATCGGCGTGACGATCTTCTGGAAGCCGTAGCTCTGCAGGACCGACTGCGCGGTGTTCTCGAACAGCTCCCACAGCGGCGCGTCGGCCGGCAGGATGTCGTTCATGCCCTTAACTGCGGCAAGCTTCTCTGGTTTAGACATATTCTTTTTTACCGTAATTCTGTTGTACGTAATTGAGCACGATGGCCTGGAATTCCTCGACGATGCGCTCGCCGCGCAGGGTGGCGAACTTCTGGCCGTCGACAAACACCGGCGCGGCCGGCGATTCACCGGTGCCCGGCAGGCTGATGCCGATGTTGGCGTGCTTCGATTCGCCCGGGCCGTTGACGATGCAGCCCATCACGGCCACGTTCATTCCCTCGACACCAGGATAGGTCTTTTTCCACTCCGGCATCTGCTCGCGCAGGTAGGTCTGGATGTTGTCGGCCAATTCCTGGAAGGTGGTCGACGTGGTGCGGCCGCAGCCCGGGCACGCGATCACCATCGGCGAGAATTTGCGCAGGCCCATGGTCTGCAGGATCTCCTGCGCCACGACCACTTCTTTTGTACGGTCGCCGCCCGGCTCCGGGGTCAGCGAAATGCGGATGGTATCGCCGATGCCTTCCTGGAGCAGCACCGACAGCGCCGCCGTTGAAGCCACGATGCCTTTGCTGCCCATGCCCGCTTCGGTCAGGCCGAGATGCAGCGGATAGTCGCAGCGGCGCGCCAGTTCGCGGTACACCGCGATCAGGTCCTGCACGCCCGACACCTTGCACGACAGGATGATCTTGTCGCGGCCAAGGCCCAGCTCTTCGGCGCGCACGGCGTTCTCGATGGCCGACGTGATCAAAGCTTCGTACATCACCGCCTGCGCGCTCCACGGCTCGGCGCGCAGCGCGTTTTGGTCCATGATGCGGGCCAGCAGCGACTGGTCAAGGCTGCCCCAGTTGACGCCGATGCGCACCGGCTTGTTGTACAGCGCTGCCATTTCGATCATCTGCGCGAACTGGGTGTCGCGCTTGGCGCCCTGCCCCACGTTGCCCGGGTTGATGCGGTACTTCGACAGTGCGCGCGCGCAGTCCGGATAGTCGCGCAGCAGCGTATGGCCGTTGTAGTGGAAGTCGCCCACCAGCGGCACGTCGATTTCCATCTTGTCGAGCTGCTCGCGGATCAGCGGCACGGCGGCCGCCGCTTCCGGCTTGTCGACCGTGATGCGCACGATCTCGGAACCGGCGCGCGCCAGCTCCTTGACCTGGATCGCGGTGCCGATCACGTCGGCCGTGTCGGTGTTGGTCATCGACTGCACGACCACGGGGGCGTCGCCGCCAACCCAAATCTTGCGCTCGCCGTGGGACACCAGCACGCTGCGGCTAACGCGCCGTGCGAGGGGACCGGAAGGAATTGCCTGATTCGAAAAAGACATGTTTACTGAACTTTAACTCGTGAAATGGTGCTGCCCTGCATAGGCGGCAGCGCGACCGGCGCGCCGCGCAGGGTAGCGGTAACCGCGCCTGGCTTGCCGACGATAAGGGTCGACGGTCCGGCGATATCGACGTTGGCCGTTTCGCCCGCCTTGACCATGCGGCGCATCAGCGCCTTGCCCTTGGCGTCGCGCACTTCGACCCACGAATCTTCACGCACATCGACTACCAGCGCGTTCGCGCCGCCTGCTGCGGCCGGTGCCGGCACCGCAGCTGGAGGCGTTGCGGTGGCCGGCGCAGCCGCGGCTGGGGTACCGACCCCTTGCACGGGACCGGTGACGCCGGCCGCTGGCGCGGCAGGCGCCGTCCCGCTGGCCGCCGGTGGCGGCGGCACCGAAATCAGCGGTACCGACGGATCCTGCAGGACCGGCTCGGACGGCGACGTCATCGGGACCGTTTCAGTCACGACGGAGCTGTCGGCCGCGGGGGTGCTGCCGGTCAGGCTGGCCGGGATCAGGCCGAACTGCCAGGCGGCGACGCCGGCTGCGGCGACCAGCACCGCGACCAGGATCGGCACCACCGGCAGCTTGGAACGGCGGCCGTGGCTTGGATAGCGCGATTGCGAGAACGAGGCAGGACGGGCGTCGCGGCGGATGCTGCCGGAGATGCCAGCTTCCGGCGCGTCCAGGGCGATCTGGGCGACCAGCGGGCCCGGATCGAGCCGGACCACCTTGGCGTAGGCGCGCACGAAACCGCGCACCACGGCCGGCCCAGGCAGTGCAGCGTAGTCGCCAGCCTCCAGCGCGATCACCTGCCGCACCGCCATCTTCAGCTGGTCAGCTATCTGTTCGACCGACCAGCCCATCGCTTCGCGCGCTGCCGCCAGTGTCTTGCCAGGGATGCCGTGATTGTCCGCCGCCGGCTGATCTGCCCACTCTCCGCTCATTGTCTTTCCTGTCTCACTCATTGATTGCACCGCGCTGGTATTCTGCATATTCCGGCGACGCGGGGAAACGGCGCCGCAACTGCGACACCATGCTCGCCTCCGACGACTTGTCGCCGAGCTTGCGGTCGATACGGATCGCAAGCAGCAGCGTTTCAGCCGGAAGAGTATCTATTTTCGCAGCTTCACGCAGGCGGTTTAGGAAAAAACCGGCACGCTTGATGTCGCGCCGCTCGAAATACACCTGGGCCAGGTTGCCGTTGGTGGCCGGCAGGTCCGGGTCATAGCGCAGCGCGTCGAGCAGGTAGCGCTCGGCCGCGTCGAGCTTGCCGGCGCGCAGGCTGCACGAACCGGCGTTCAGCAAGGCGTTGACCGGCGACTGGTAGGTGGGGTTCTTCAGCGCCGCCTCGAACAGCGCGATGCCCTGCCCTGCCTTGCCGTTCTGGCACAGGAAGGAACCATAATTGTTGGCCAGCTCCGGGTTGCGCGGCGCCAGCTGCATGGCGCGCTGGAAGCTCTGGTCGGCCAGCGCCGTTTCGCCCATCGCCGAATAGATCAGGGCGCGCACGCCGTGGGCGTCGGCCGAATTCGGATTGGCGGCGATCGCCTGTTTGATCTCGTCGAGCGCGACTTCGTATTTGCGGTCCTGGAAGTAGCCGATCGCCAGCTGCAGGCGGATCGCGGCGCGCTTCTCGTCAAGCGTCTGGTCGGAGGCAGTCTTGAGTTCGCCCGTGCTGTTGGCATTGCCGGCGCCGCCCGCGCAGCCGGCCAGCAAGGCCGCGGCCGCCAGCAGCATCGGGAAGCGCATCGCCACCGCCGCCTTCAAGAAGGAATCTCCACGATGCGGCCGAAATTGGCGCCGAACTTCTGCTGGTATTCAGCCATCTTTTCCATCCTCTGTTGTACGCGGGTGCGGTCCTGCACTTCGCCGGCCAGTTGGCCGCAGGCGGCGTCGATATCGTCGCCGCGCGTCTTGCGGATGGTGGTGACGATGCCGGCCGCCATCAGCACTTCGGAAAACGCCTTGATGCGCGGGTTTTTCGAGCGCAGCAGGCCCGACTCCGGGAACGGATTGAACGGAATCAGGTTGAACTTGCACGACACCCCGACCACCGGATCCTTGACCAGCGCCACCAGCTCGCGCGCGTGCTCGTCGCTGTCGTTGACGCCGTCGAGCATGCAGTATTCGAAGGTGACGAAGTCGCGCGGGGCGAATTCGAGGTAGCGCTTGCAGGCGGCCATCAGCTCGCGCAGCGGGTATTTTTTATTCAGCGGCACCAGGCCGTCGCGCAGCGCGTCGTTCGACGCATGCAGCGACACGGCCAGCGCCACCGGCACTTCTTGCGACAGGCGGTCCATCATCGGCACCACGCCCGAGGTCGACAGGGTCACGCGGCGGCGCGACAGGCCGTAGGCGTTGTCGTCGAGCATCAGCTTGAGCGCGGTGGCGGTCGGCTCGAAATTGAGCAGCGGCTCGCCCATGCCCATCATCACCACGTTGGTGATCTGGCGCTCGCCCTTCGGGCCCGGCTCGATGCCCTTGGTCTTGCGCAGCTCGAACTCGGCCATCCACAGCTGGCCGATGATCTCGGCCATCGTCAGGTTGCGGTTAAAGCCCTGCTTGCCGGTCGAGCAGAAACGGCAGTTGACGGCGCAGCCGGCCTGGGTCGAAATGCACAGGGTGCCGCGGTTTTCTTCCGGGATGAACACGGTTTCGACCGCGTTGCCATTGCCGACGTCGACCAGCCACTTGCGGGTGCCGTCGGTCGAGGTATTGTCGCTGATGATGCCAGGCGAGCGGATTTCGGCGCGCGTCTTGAGCTTGTCGCGCAGCGACTTGGCCAGGTCGGTCATGCTGTCGAAGTCGCTGGCGCCGAACTGGTGGATCCAGCGCTGCAACTGCTTGGCGCGGAACGGCTTCTCACCCAATTCGCCGCAATAAGCGACGAGTTGCGCGGGATCGAAGTCCAGCAGGTTGGTGAGTGTCGTCATGGTCATTATTCCAAAGAGCCGTTCCCGCGCGCAGAAGATGCGGCGACCGGGAACGGCAGGGTGTAGCCCGTGTTACTGATTACTTCACTTCTGGGAAGAAGTAGGCGATTTCTACTTTTGCAGCTTCGACAGCGTCCGAACCGTGAACGGCGTTAGCATCGATCGAATCGGCGAAATCGGCGCGGATGGTGCCTTTTTCTGCTTTCTTAGGATCGGTTGCACCCATCAGGTCGCGGTGCTTCAGGACGGCGTTTTCGCCTTCCAGGGCCTGGATCATGACAGGACCGGACACCATGAAGTCGACCAGGTCTTTGAAGAAGCCGCGCTCTTTGTGGGCTGCGTAGAAGCCTTCAGCCTGCTCGCGCGACAGCTGGGTCATGCGGGCGGCGACGATCTTCAGGCCAGCGCCTTCGAAACGGCTGTAGATCTGGCCGATAACGTTCTTGGCGACTGCGTCTGGTTTGATGATCGAGAGGGTGCGTTCGATTGCCATGTAAAACTCCAATAAAAAGAAAGGTTTAATTAATGCGTTGTAAGACTTCAATCAACCTTTGATTTTACCATAATCCACCCCACTTGATGGATA
>DASWSX010000039.1:0-3410 GCA_036402435.1 Telluria sp.
CTTTTTTCATGCCCGCAGCACGCCGCTATGCCTCCGGCACCAGCATCAGCAGATCGGTCGAGCCCATGTCGATCCCCGACTGGGACAACAGGGTGGTGGCCTGGCCGCGGTGATGCGTCTGATGATTGAAGAAATGCATCACTAGCGGACCGAAGGGGCGCGCAAACGGCATGCCTTTGAAGTTGTTGTACCTCAACACGTGATCCAGGTCTGCCTCCTGCAGCTCGGCAGTCCAGGCACGGATGACGGCGTCGAGCGACGCCCTGCGCTGTCGCAGCGCGCCGAAATCGCCTTCGCGCTGGTCGTATGTCGCCGGCATCGGCAGCGCGCGCACCGGGTCGAGCGCGTGGTGTCCGGCGGGATGGGCGGCGAAGCGTTTCAGCCAGATCGTGTCGCCAAGCAAAATGTGACTCAGGGTGCCGTACAGCGAGCCGAAGAATGCCCCCTTGCCGGCGTTGAGCTCGGCGGCAGGCAGCGGCGCCGCGGCCTCGTACAGCCGCGTGTTCATCCACTCGTTGTACTCTGCCATCAGGCGGAAATGGGCGGACAGGCTCATCGCGAAAGGGTCAGACAGGTTCTTCCGGCGCCTGCGTGGCGCGCACGAACACCGGCGCCAGCAGCAGGCCAAGCTCGTACAGCAGGCACATCGGGATGGCCAGCGCCAGCTGGCTGACCACGTCCGGCGGCGTGACGATGGCGGCGATGACAAACGCGCCGACAATGACGTAGGAGCGGATTTCCTTCAGCTTGGCGACGCTGACGATGCCCATGCGCACCAGGATCACGACGACCACCGGCACTTCGAAGGTGACGCCGAACGCCAGGCACATCGACATCACAAAATCGAGATAGTTCTCGATGTCCGGCGTTACCGCAATCGATTCGGGCGAGAAGCCGGAAATGAAGGCAAACACGCGTCCAAACACGAAGAAATAACAGAACGCAACGCCACCGACGAACAGCAGCGAGGAGGAGACCACCAGCGGCAGTACCAGCTTTTTCTCATGCGCATACAGGCCCGGAGCGATGAAGGCCCACACCTGGTAAAACACCCAGGGCAGCGCCAGCATGAAGGCCAGCAGCAATGTCACCTTCATCGGTACCAGGAAAGGCGAGATGACGCCGGTGGCGATCATTTTCGAACCGACCGGCAGCGCGGCGATCATTGGCGCGGCGATGATGTCATAGATCGCGGCCGGGCCTGGCCACATGGCCAGAACGCCGAATACAAGCGCAATGCCGATCGAGGCCTTGACCAGGCGGTCGCGCAGTTCGATCAGGTGGGAGATAAAGGTCTCTTCGCCCGCAGTTTTATCGGTCATTTAGAAGAACGAAGATTTGGATTGGACGCCAGGGCGGTATTTGCGCACGCGGGCGGCGCCCGACATGATATGGGTCTTGCCGCCGTGGCGCTTCTTGTACCAGCCGGGAATGGCGGAATTGCGGACCAGCTTCTTGCGGCGGAAATCGCGCGCCTTGCGTTCGATGTCGTCCATCGTCGCGCCCGATCCGGGCAAGGGATCATGCCCGCGCCACGCGGCCTCGACGTCGTCGCGGCTCTCGGCCAGGCTGTGCTCGACGTTTTCCTTGATCGACTGCGCGGTTTCCTGCACTTCCTTCTGCAGGTTGCGCAGTTCGTCGAGTTCGATCTCGCGGCTGACTTCGGATTTGATGTCGTGCAGGTAACGCTGGGCACGGCCGTAAAGCGTCCCGGCCATTCGCGCTACCTTGGGCAGCTTTTCGGGGCCGATGACAATCAGTGCTACCACGCCGATTATGGCGAGCTTGGAGAGTCCGAGATCGATCATTGAGGGTCACGGCTGGGCTGGCAGGCGCGCACGCGGCGCGCCGGGGCCGGCTTACAGCTTCGTCTTCTCTTTCGTATCGACGTCGATGGTGCTCTTGTCAGCGACATGTTGGGTAGCCGCCGGCGTGACAGGCTTGTCTTCCTCGCCCTTGACGCCGTCCTTGAAACCTTTGACTGCCTTGCCGATGTCGCCGCCCATGTTGCCGAGCTTCTTGGTGCCGAACACCAGCAGGATAACCACCAGCACGATCAGCCAGTGCCAAATACTCATTGAACCCATCATTTTCTCCTTGCGGGCAACCAACGGCCCATATCCATGAAACCCTGCGGTATTTTACGCGATGCGCTCGGGCTGCGCGTGAATTAGCGCTGGCCCTTCCACGGGCGCGGACCGCCGTACATGTGCAAGTGTAAATGGTACACCTCCTGGCCGCCATCCGGGCCGCTGTTAATCAGCGTCTTGTAGCCGCCGTGCGGCTGGCCCTGCTCGTCGTAGCTGACCGCGCAGCCGTGCTCGACTGCAAGGCGCGGCACCAGCGCCACCATGCGTCCGAGGATGGCGGCGTGCGTCTCGTCGCAGTCGGACAGCGTGGCCACGTGCGCTTTCGGGATCACCAGCAGGTGCACCGGCGCGGCCGGGTTGATGTCCTTGAACGCCAGCAGCTCTTCGTCTTCATAGACTATGTCTGATGGAATTTGCTTGGCGGCGATCTTGCAGAAAATACAGTTCGTCATGGTGGCGTTTCCGTTGGGATTATTCTTTGCGGGAGACTTTTTCGTCGATGCCCGACAGGCCTTCGCGCCGCGCCAGCTCGTCAAGCACCTGCTGCGGGGTCAGGCCGAACTGGGCCAGCAGCACCATCGAATGGAACCACAGGTCGGCGCATTCGTACAATACCTTGGCGCTGTCGGCGCCGTGGCGCGCATCTTTGGCCGCCATCACCAGCTCGGTGGCTTCCTCGCCGATTTTTTTCAGGATGGCGTCGTCGCCCTTGGCCATCAGCTTCGCGACATACGAGGTGGCCGGGTCGCCGCCATTTGCAGGTTTGCGCGATTCGATCGTTTCGGCCACGCGGGCAAGGGTCAGGCTCATTTTTTCTTTTTCGGTTTGGTGTAGATGGTGTCGGGATCCTGCAGCACCGGGTCGACGGCCTGCCAGTCGCCGGTCATCACGTCGCCGTCGAACTTCTGGAAAAAGCACGAATGGCGCCCGGTGTGGCAGGCGATCCCGCCGGCCTGCTCGATTTTCAGCAGAACCACGTCCTCGTCGCAGTCGAGGCGGATCTCCAGCACTTTCTGCACGTGGCCGGATTCCTCGCCCTTGTGCCACAGCTTCTTGCGCGAGCGGCTCCAGTACACCGCCTCGCCCAGCTCCACCGTCTTGCACAGGGCGTCGCGGTTCATCCAGGCGAACATCAGCACGTCGCCAGTGGCCGCTTCCTGGGCGATTACCGGCACCAGCCCGTGCTCGTCCCATTTGACCTTCTTGAGCCACTTGGCGTTCGGCGCGGAGCCGGCTACTGTCGTTGTCACCATTCGCTGTTCCTGTTTTTGTCCCGGGCGGCCATCAGGCCAGGCGCATCGGGATGCCCTGCTGCGCCAT
>DASWSX010000040.1:0-3104 GCA_036402435.1 Telluria sp.
AAACTTGGTCGGAGTACAAGGATTCGAACCTTGGACCCCCTGGTCCCAAACCAGGTGCGCTACCGGACTGCGCCACACTCCGAAGACTCAATTATACTGCGCCGCGACCGGGTGGTCAATGTGGCTGGGTAAAGTATTTGAAACGCTTGTTGCGGGGAAGGAAGCGGATTTCCGATGCCCGATTGCCGAGCTCGCGTTTCAACCGGCGAACTCAGCATTGGTGCCCGCGTTAGCGGACACGACGTTTAGGCGACAGTAACCTTGTCGGCGATGCGGCGGGCCATCGTTTCGGCCAGCTCCTGGGTCTTCGCTTCAACCATCACGCGAATCAGCGGCTCGGTGCCGGAAGCGCGGATCAGCACGCGGCCAGCATCGCCCAGTTCCTTCTCCGCTTTTTCCTTCTCCGACACCATTGCTGCGTTCTTGGTCCAGTCGAAACCAGGCGAGACCTTCACGTTGATCAGGCTCTGCGGGTACAGCGTCAGTTCGCTGCAGCACTCGTCGAGGCCCTTGCCGCTGCGCTTGAGCGCCGACAGCACTTGCAACGCTGACACAATGCCGTCGCCGGTCGTGTGCTTGTCGAGTGCCAGCAGGTGGCCCGAGCCTTCGCCGCCGAACAGCCAGCCCTTCTCCTGCATTACTTCCAGCACGTAACGGTCACCGACCTTGGCACGGGCGAAACCAACGCCGAGTTCCTTGAAGGCCACTTCCAGCGCCATGTTGGTCATCAGGGTGCCGACGGCGCCCGCGACCGGCCCGACCGTCATGCGGTCGCGCACCATCACGTACAGCAGCTCGTCGCCGTTGTACAGGCGGCCTTTCGAGTCGCACATGATCAGGCGGTCGGCGTCGCCGTCCAGCGCGATACCGAGGTCAGCCTTGTGCTCGACAACCGCTGCGGCCATCGCTTGCGGCGCAGTCGCGCCGAAGCCTGCGTTGATGTTGAAGCCGCTCGGCGTATTGCCGATCGAGATGACCTTTGCACCGAGTTCGTGGAACACGTGCGGGGCGATGTGGTAAGCGGCGCCATGCGCGCTGTCGACCACGATCTTCATGCCGCGCAGGTCGAGCTCGTTCGGGAACGTGCTCTTGCAGAACTCGATATAACGGCCTTGCGAGTCGTCGAGACGCTTGGCGCGGCCGAGCTGTTCAGCCGGCACGCATTCCATCGGGAGGTCGATACCCGCCTCAATCTCCAGTTCCACGGCGTCAGGCAGCTTGGTACCGTGCTGCGAGAAGAACTTGATGCCATTGTCCTGGAATGGATTATGCGATGCGGAAATAACGACGCCGGCCGACAGGCGCAGAGCGCGCGTCAGGTAGGCGATGGCCGGGGTCGGCATCGGACCGGCAAGCTGGACGTCGACGCCGGCCGCGGTAAAGCCTGCTTCAAGCGCGGCTTCGAGCATATAGCCCGAAATGCGGGTGTCCTTGCCGATCAGGACCGTCGGGCGGCCGGAAGCCGAGCCGTTGCGGGCCAGGACCTTGCCGGCGGCATAGGCCAGGCGCATGACGAAGTCAGGGGTAATTGGAGCGACGCCTACAAGGCCACGCACACCGTCGGTACCGAAATATTTACGTCCCATGGTTTCTCTTTTTCTATAAATTAATGAATTGCGGCAGCTTGCCACACTTTGAATGCATCTGCCGTTTCGGCTACATCATGTACGCGCACGATCCGGGCGCCATGGGCTACCGCAGCCAGTGCGCCAGCCAGGCTCCCGGCCAGGCGCTGCTCCAGCGGCTTGCCGGTTACCGCGCCGATCATCGACTTGCGCGACAGTCCGGCCAGTACGGGCAGGCCCAGTTCGTCCTGCATCTTGCCGATATTGCGCAGCAAGGCGAAGTTATGTTCCACAGTCTTGCCGAAGCCGAAGCCAGGGTCGATACAGATCCGGTTGCGGTCGATGCCAGCGGCGGTCATCGCGTCGATCCGCGCGCGCAGGAAACCGACCACCTCGCCCACCACGTCTGTGTACGCGGGATTCTGCTGCATCGTTTCAGGCGTGCTCTGCATGTGCATCACGCACAGGCCGCAGTCGCTGTCTGCCACCGCCTCGAGCGCGCCGGGCGCGCGGAAGGCGTTGATGTCGTTAATCATGTCCGCGCCGGCCAGGATGGCTTCGCGCATGACTTCCGGCTTGTACGTGTCGATCGACAGTGGTTTGCCGAGGTCGCGCAGCGCATACACCGCGGGAATCACGCGGCGCAACTCTTCGTCGAGCGGCACTGGCGGCGAGCCGGGCCGGGTCGATTCGCCGCCGATGTCGATCAGGTCGACGCCTTCGGAGATCATCTCCTCGGCGCGCGATACGGCAAATTCAAGGGATTGGAAGCGGCCGCCATCCGAGAACGAGTCCGGGGTGACGTTCAGGATGCCCATCACCAGGGGACGGGCGTCCAGGTCGAAGCCGAAACGGCCGCATTGCAGGTATTGTCGCATTCAGTAAGGCAATCAGAGGGACCGATGTTGGCGTCGCATAAAAAATGCCGCTCAGTAATTATCTGAGCGGCATTATATATGTTGCTTTGCGAAATGTGAGATTTACGCTGGAGCTGTCGCGTTTGGCGACACATCGCCCGAACCGCTGCCAGGCGGCTGATTGCGCTTTGGCGGCACTTCGAACTTCGGTTGACGCGGCTCGTTGCCAGCCATGATGTCGTTGATCTGGTCAGCATCGATGGTTTCCCAGTCGAGCAGCGCCTTGGTCATCGCTTCCACCTTGTCGCGGTTTTCTTCCAGCAAGCGGCGCGCCAGGGCGTACTGCTTGTCGAGGATGGCGCGGATTTCAGCGTCGACCTGTTGCTGGGTCGCTTCCGAAATGGTCTTGGTAGCGCCGCCGAAGAAGCCTTCATTCTCGCTGTCTTCGTAGACCATCACGCCCATGCTGTCGCTCATGCCGAAACGGGTCACCATCGAGCGGGCCAGCTTGGTTGCGCGGGCAAAGTCGTTCGATGCACCAGTCGACATCTGGCCGACGAACAGTTCTTCCGCGATACGGCCGCCGAACAGGATCGAGATTTCCTCGAGCATCTTGTCCTTGTAGCCGGACAGGCTGTCGTGTTCAGGCAGCTGCCAGGTCAGGCCGAGGGCATAGCCGCGC
>DASWSX010000041.1:0-3080 GCA_036402435.1 Telluria sp.
TCATCCACCAGCTTTGCAGTGCAGGAACCAGCGGCTCGATGCCGGCAGCGTCGCGCGATACGGTGTACCACAGCAGGAACACCACTGCAGCGGCGATGATCAGCATGGCTTGCTCCGGCAAAAGGATAGTAACGTCATAACATTACACCATTTTGCCGACGCGAGCCGACCGCTCCGCGCGCGGTCTTTACAACGTTCCGTACGAGTGTAGACCCGAGAGAAACATGTTGACGCCGATGAAGGCGAAGGTGGTTACCAGCAGGCCGACCAGCGCCCACCATGCCGCCACGCGGCCGCGAAGGCCGGTCATCAGGCGCATGTGCAGCCAGGCCGCGTAGTTCAGCCAGACGATCAGCGCCCAGGTCTCTTTCGGGTCCCACGACCAGTAGCCGCCCCATGCTTCGGCCGCCCACAGCGCGCCGAGGATGGTGGCCACGGTGAAGAACGCGAAGCCGACCGAGATTGCCTTGTACATCACGTCGTCCAGCACTTCCAGCGCCGGCAGGCGGTCGGCCAGGATGCCGTGCGACTTGAGCAGGTAGGCCGAGCCGACCATCGCGGCCAGCGCGAAGGTGCCGTAGCCGATGAAGTTGGCCGGTACGTGGATCTTCATCCACCAGCTTTGCAGTGCAGGAACCAGCGGCTCGATGCCGGCAGCGTCGCGCGATACGGTGTACCACAGCAGGAACACCACTGCAGCGGCGATGATCAGCATGACGAAGGCGCCCAGCTGGCGCGTTGCGTAGTGCTGCTCGTAGTGCAGGTAGAACATGGCCGTGATCAGGGCGAACAGGATGAACACTTCATACAGGTTCGATACCGGGATGTGGCCGACGTCGGCGCCGATCAGGTACGACTCGAACCAGCGCACCAGCATGCCGGTCCAGCCGAGCACCACCGCTGCCCAGCACAGCTTGGAGCCGACCGAGGTGCCGAAGTTGCTGCGGCTGAGCAGGCCGACCCAGTAGAACACGGTCGAGAAGACGAACAACGTGCTCATCCACAGGATCGCCGATTGCGAGGACAGCATGTACTTGAGGAAGAATTTCTGGTTGGCGTTCTGCAGGTCGCCCGCGTACAGGCCGATGGCGGCCAGCGCCAGCAGGAACACCAGCGGCATCAGCCAGCGCACGGCTTTGAACTGCCAGCCCAGCAACGCGAAGGTCGGCGCGGCCAGCAGCAGGATCGCCTTTTCGTAGACGTCCATGTACGCGCCGTATTTGGCCAGGCCGAACAGGCTGCCCGCCACCAGCGCCAGCGCGAACATCCAGTCGAACGGGTTGAGGCGCCTGAAGTAGCCGGGCGTCTGGGTGTAGGTGGTTTGGGTTTGCGAAATTTCCATTATTTTCTCCAGGTACTGCCGCCATGCGTAGCGGCCTACAGCTTACGCCGATTGCGGCAGCTTCGCTTTCAGGTCGTTAAATTCATGCTCGAAGTCGAGCGTCTTGCGCTGGGTGCTCATCGCCATCAGCGCATGCGCGCCGCCGGACTCATCGTCGCGCACCCAGATCCACAAACGCCTTTCGCGGATGTAGAACATGGCAAAGATGCCCATCACCAGGAACAGGCAGCCGGTGTAGACGATCATCTTGCCCGGCGAGCGCGTCACTTGCAGCACCGACGCCTTTACTTCGGTAAATTCATCCATCTGCAGGAACACCGGTGCGCCGTAGAAGAAGCTGTCCGACAAGGCATTGGTCGACATCTGCAGGAAGCGCGCGTGCTTCTCGTCGACGGCGATGGGGGCCAGGCCGTCCTTTTCGCGCGCCGCCTGCCACAGCTCCCACATGGTTCCGTTGAGAATCTTCATAAAGATGCCGGCGGCTTTTTCCTGCTCGGCGGCCGGGATCTTCTCGAGGAATTGCGATACGGCCAGGTAGCCGCCCTGTTTGCCGTCGCCGGCAAAGATCGCCAGGCTGCGCGCGGCCGAGTCTTCCAGCTGCTGCACCATCTGGCCCGGGTTGGCCGCGGTGGCAGGCAGGGCGCGCCTGGCGTAGCGGGCGGCAGCGGCCCGGCGCAAGGCCGGGTCGGCCAGCGCGGCGCGCAGGCGCATCCAGTCACGCACGCTGTACTCGTCGTCGGCCGGAATGCGCAGGTAGCTGAACGCTTCGGACGGGGTCGAGCGCATGCCGGCGAGATAGAACTGGGCGCCGTCGAGGGTGACAGGCTGCATGTAATTCTGGTATTCGCGGGCCTGGCCGGTCTTGTCGCGCAACTTGTAGGTAACGCTCGGGCCGACGTTCTTCAGGTCCTTGTTCTCGCCCTTGGCGGCCGAACCCAGCTGCTTGTCCAGCCCGGCTGCGAACTGCTCGTTCAGCGACTGCCCCTTGGTGACTGCGCGCACGTCCTGGGTGGTGCCGGTGTTCTCGACGTTGAACGGACGGAAACCTGTCCATTCGACCGAATAGGATTCGCCATCGCGCTTGAGCTCGGACGAGGTGCCGATTTCGCCAGTCATCGCCAGCGGTTTCGCGTCAACGCCCTGCATCGGGAACGCCGTCATCTTCAGCTTGGTGCCGCCGTCTTCAAAGCTCGACTGGTACACCGCCACGCCCTTGTAGATCAGCGGCTCGTTGACCTTGATGGTGGCCGGGAAGGTCTTGCCGGTCTCATGATCGCGCACGATGACGTCGCTGGCGAACAGCTTCGGCATGCCGGTCGAGTAGAAATCGATGTGGAACTTGGCCAGCTTGATGGTGAATGGCAGCTCCTGCACCAGCACGCCGTCGGCCTGCGGAATCAGCGCCACGTCGCTCGACTGGCCTTCCGGAATCATGGTGTTGCCGCGGTAGGTCGGATTGCCCAGGCCGAGACGGTGCTTTTCGGGAATCGCCGAAATCAGTCCGCTGCCGGCAAACGGCGTCTTGCCGAGGAACCATTGCTGGAAGCGGATAGGCAGGTCGGAGTCGAGCATGCCGCCGACCAGGATGATGATGATCGCCGAGTGCGCGAAGATGTAGCCGAAACGGGTGCCGGCGCCTTTTTTGGCCGTCACCAGGGTGGCGTTCGGCTTTTCGACGATCCTGGTGCCGTAACCGGCGTCGGCCAGGCGCGCGGCGCTCTGCTGTGCGAGGGCTGCG
>DASWSX010000042.1:0-3926 GCA_036402435.1 Telluria sp.
GATAAAGGAACGACGTTCCATATTTTCTGTCTCCTGAGTTTTTGTATGACCGGCAATACACCAGCTGAACTTAGTGTATTGCCGACTGCTCAAGCTTGCAACGAAAATATAAAACGGACCCGGCAGTTAGCTGCCGGCCACCACCATCTTCTCGATCAGGATCGAGCCGGTCGATTTGTTGCCGCGGGTGAGCACGTCATTGCCGACCGCGACGATGGCCTGGAACATGTCTTTCATGTTGCCGGCGATGGTGATTTCCTCGACCGGATACTGGATCACGCCGTTTTCGACCCAGAAGCCGGATGCGCCGCGCGAGTAGTCGCCCGTGACGTAGTTGGTGCCCTGCCCCATCAGCTCGGTAACCAGCAGGCCGCGGCCCATCTTCTTGAGCATGCCGGCGAAGTCGTCGCCCTTTTTGGTATGGCTGGAAGTGAGCGACAGGTTGTGCGAGCCGCCGGCGTTACCGGTGGTCTTCATGCCCAGCTTGCGCGCCGAGTACGAGGACAGGAAGTACCCCTTCAACACGCCGTTTTCGACGACGTTGCGTCGCACGGTGCGCACGCCTTCCTCATCGAACGGCGCCGAGCCGACGCCGCCGATCAGGTGCGGGTCTTCCACCACGTGGATGTGCGACGGGAAGATCGACTGGCCCAGCGAATCGAGCAGGAAGGTCGACTTGCGGTACAGCGCGCCGCCCGAGGTGGCCTGCACGAAGGCGCCCACCAGCCCGGCCGCCAGCGGCGCCTCGAACAGCACCGGGCAGGTGCGGGTATCGAGCTTGCGCGCGTTCAGGCGTGCCAGCGCGCGTTCGGCGGCATAGCGCCCCACCGCTTCCGGCTTGGCCATGTTCTTCGGATCGCGCACCGAGGTGTACCAGTCGTCGCGCTGCATCTTGGCGCCCTTGCCGGCGATCGGCGCGACCGACAGGGTGTGGCGCGAGAACGGATAGCCGCCGGCGAAGCCGCGCGAGTTGGCCGACACGAAGTGCGACTGTTGCACGTAGACGCTGGCGCCTTCGCTGTTGGTCACGCGCGGGTCGACCTCGAACGCGGCCGCTTCGGCGCGCTGGGCGATGACCACCGCTTCCTCGGCCGAAATCTGCCACGGGTAGCACAGGCGCAGGTCGCGCGGGTTCTTCTCCAGCATATCTTCGTCGGCCAGGCCGGCGCAGTCGTCTTCGGCGGTAAAGCGGGCGATGTTGTACGCCGCTTCGACCGTGGCGCGCAGGGCAGCCGGCGAAAAGTCCGAGGTGCTGGCATTGCCGCGTTTCTGGCCGATGTAGACTGTCACGCCCATGCCCTTGTCCTTGTTTTGCTCGATCGTCTCGATCTTGCCGCGGCGCACTGATACCGACAGGCCGCTGCCTTCGCTGATCTCGACCGATGCATCGGAGCCGCCCTGTTCCTTGGCAAAGCCAAGCACGTCGCGTGCGAGCTGCTGGAGCTGGTCCTGGGTATGGATAAAGACGGAGTCGTTCATGTCGTGTTTTTCTCGGCTATCCGGTTAAACGGGTATGATAGCAGTCGTTTACTGTTTTTACCGGGAGGCCGTGCGCCTGTACCGGATTCCCTATCATGCCAAATCCAAACCGCGGTGCCTGCGGGTTCCAGTCCAATGAGTTCGAACAAGAGTACGAACGCCCGTCCAAGTCAGAGCTGAAGCGCCAGATGAGCGAGCTGCAAAAGCTCGGCGAAGAACTGGTGGCCGAACCGCGCGACCGCGTCAAGCGCGTGCCGATGCCGGAAGACGTCAAGGACGCGATCCTGATGTGCCAGACCATCACCAACCACGAGGGCCGCCGCCGCCAGATGCAGTTCGTCGGCAAAAAAATGCGCACCCTCGACGAGGAAGAGCTGGCCGTCATCCGCCGCACGATCGACAGCTGGAAAGGCATGTCCAAATCCGATACCGCCTTCCTGCATGCGATGGAGCGCCGCCGCGACAAGCTGCTGGCCGACGACAACGCGCTGACGGTGCTGATGGCCGAGCATCCGGAACTGGACGTGCAGCAGCTGCGCACCCTGATCCGCAATGCCCGCAAGGAGCAGGCCGAGAACAAGCCGCCGAAGGCTTACCGCGAGATCTTCCAGATCCTGAAGGACCTGTCGAAGAAGAGCGCCGCGCCTGCGACCGACGATGACGACGAAGACTACATCACCGATGAAGACCCAGAAGACGACTGACCCGGACATGCTGGTGATCGGCGTGGTGTCGGTGTCCGACCGCGCCAGCGGCGGCATCTATGAAGACAAGGGCATTCCCGCGCTGTCGGACTGGCTGGCGCAGGCGCTCACCACGCCCTACCGCATTGAGCCGCGCCTGATTCCCGACGAACGCGAACAGATCGAAAAGACCCTGACGGAGCTGGTCGACGTGGCGCGCTGCCACATGGTGCTGACCACGGGCGGCACAGGGCCGGCACGGCGCGACGTGACGCCGGAAGCCACGCTGGCCGTCGGCACCAAGGAAATGCCCGGCTTCGGCGAGCAGATGCGCCAGGTCAGCCTGCAGTTCGTGCCGACCGCGATCCTGTCGCGCCAGGTGGCCGTCATCCGCGAGACGCACGACCATGCGGCGCTGATCATGAACCTGCCGGGCCAGCCGAAGGCCATCAAGGAGACGCTGGAAGGCCTGAAGGACGCCGACGGCAAGCAGCTGGTGGACGGCATCTTTGCCGCCGTCCCCTACTGCCTCGACCTGATCGGCGGCCCTTACATCGAAACCGACCCTGCGGTATGCAAGGCGTGGCGCCCGAAAACGGCTCAACGCCCGGCCGCAGCTGCGAAAGAAGACGCGCAATGAACGAACTGCTAGAGAATATCGAAATCGAAACCGCTCCCAATCCACAGGTGGCGGTGATATGGATGCACGGCCTGGGCGCCGACGGTAACGACTTCGTTCCGCTGGTGAAGGAGCTCGATCTCACCGGCCTGCCGGGCATCCGCTTCATCTTCCCGCATGCGAAGCAGATGCCGGTGACGATCAATAACGGCTACGTGATGCGCGCCTGGTACGACATTGTCGGCACCGACATCGCGCGCCGCGAAGACGAAGCGGGCCTGCGTTCGTCGCAGGCCGAGGTCGAGGCGCTGATCGCGCGCGAAAAATCGCGCGGCATCCCGGCCGAGCGCATCATCCTGGCCGGTTTTTCGCAGGGCTGCGCGATGACCTTGCAGACCGGCCTGCGCCACGACGAAAAGCTGGCCGGCCTCCTGTGCCTGTCGGGCTACGTGCCGCTGGCCGACAAGATCTCGAACGAACGCACCGAAGCCAGCCTGAAGACGCCGGTCTTCCTGGTCCACGGCACCCACGACGGCGTAATTCCCGTCGCGCGCGCGCACCAGTCGCGCGACCTGCTCAAGGCCCTGGGCTACCAGGTCGAGTGGCACGAGTACCCGATGCAGCATTCGCTGTGTCTTGAAGAAGTTAACGACATCAGCGCCTGGCTTAAAAAAGTCCTGGCCTGAGCAACTGAAAGCAGCACATGAAAAAAACCGGAATGGCAAAGAGCGACGCCAAAAAATTGATGGGCCAGATGACCGCTCCGGGCGCCGCCGGTTTTGGCAATGCCGATACCGCCGTGGTAGACCGCCGCGAGCAGCGCAAGCGCGACCAGGCGCTCGGCCTGGTGCCGTTTGCGGTCAAGTTGAACAGCGACCTGGTCGCGCAGGTCCAGGCGCTGGCGAAAGAGCGCGGCACCGACTTGAACGAGACGGTCGCCGACCTGCTGGCCAAGGGCCTCGCGGCCTGACGTAAAGGAGTACAGCATGGCAAAGAAGCACGAAGAACTCGACGAAGAGACGATGGCCCTGATTAACTGGTGCATCGAAGTCGAAGGATTCCTGGTCGCCGGCGGCGCCACCATGGCGCAAGCCCAGGAGCACATTGAAGAACAGATCGAGTGGTTCACCGACCAGTTCTACGAT
>DASWSX010000043.1:0-4160 GCA_036402435.1 Telluria sp.
AGCTCGCGCACCTCGTCCTTGAACAGGTCGCGCAGCGGCTCCAGCAGCTTCAGCCCCAGCGTCTCGGGCAGGCCACCCACGTTGTGGTGGCTCTTGATGGTGGTGGCCTTCTTGGTCTTGGCCCCGCCGGACTCGATAACGTCGGGGTAGATGGTGCCCTGCGCCAGCCACCGTGCGCTCTTGAGCTTCTTCGCCTCCGCCTGGAACACCTCGACGAACTCGCGGCCGATGATCTTGCGCTTGGCTTCGGGATCGGTCACGCCGGCGAGCTTGCCCATGAACTGGTCGGTGGCGTCGACCCTGATCACCTTCACGCCGAGGTTCTTGGCGAACATGTCCATCACCATCTTGCCTTCGTCCAGGCGCAGCAGGCCGTGGTCGACGAACACGCAAGTCAGCTGGTCGCCGATCGCCCGGTGAATCAGCGCGGCAGCCACGCTCGAATCGACGCCGCCCGACAAACCGAGGATGACCTCATCCGTGCCGACCTGGTCGCGGATCTTCTGAACCGCTTCGGAGATGTAGTCCGGCATGTTCCAGTCCGACTTGCAGCCGCAGATCTCGTGCACGAAGCGGCCGAGGATGGCCTTGCCCTGCGAGGTATGCGTCACTTCCGGGTGGAACTGCAGCGCGTAGAAACGGCGTTCTTCGTCGGCCATCGCCGCGATCGGGCAGCTTTCGGTGTTGCCCATCAATTTGAAGCCTGGAGGCATTTCCAGCACCTTGTCGCCGTGGCTCATCCACACCTTCAGCATGCCATGGCCTTCGTCGGTGACGAAGTCGTTGATGCCGTTCAGCAGCGCGGTATGGCCGCGCGCGCGCACTTCGGCGTAGCCGAACTCGCGCACCAGGCCGCTTTCAACCTTGCCGCCCAACTGGGCCGCCATCGTCTGCATGCCGTAGCAAATGCCGAGCACAGGCACGCCCAGTTCAAACACGGCCTGCGGCGCGCGCGGCGAGTCGCCTTCGAGCGTCGAATTGTGGCTGCCCGACAGGATCACGCCCGCGGCGCCATAGTTGCGCACGAATTCGTCACTGACGTCGTACGGGAACACTTCTGAGAACACGCCGGCGTCGCGCACGCGGCGCGCGATCAGCTGGGTTACCTGGGAGCCGAAATCGAGGATGAGGATTTTAGAATGCATGGAGACCGATTAAATAAATGGCCGCGCGGGGCGGCGCAAAACGATGGGGCGAATGCAAACGTGGGCAGGAATTCCTGCCCACGCCCTGACTGTTATTCCGAACGGTAGTTCGGTGCTTCCTTGGTGATCTGCACGTCGTGGACATGCGATTCGCGCATGCCGGCCGAGGTGATTTCCACGAACTCGGCCTTTTCGCGCAGCTCGTCGATGGTCGCGCAGCCGCAGTAGCCCATCGACTGGCGCACGCCGCCGACCAGCTGGTAAATAATCGCCACCACACTGCCCTTGTAAGCAACGCGGCCTTCGATACCTTCCGGCACGAACTTGTCGACACGCGAACCGGCATCCTGGAAGTAGCGGTCAGCCGAACCATCGGCCATCGCACCCAGCGAACCCATGCCACGGTACGACTTGTAGCTGCGCCCCTGGTACAGGATTACTTCGCCCGGCGCCTCTTCGGTACCGGCAAACATCGAGCCCATCATGACGGTCGACGCGCCGGCTGCCAGCGCCTTGGACACGTCGCCCGAGAAGCGAACGCCGCCGTCTGCGATACATGGAACGCCGGTGCCCTCGAGGGCAGCCGCCACATTGGCGATGGCGGTAATCTGCGGCACGCCTACGCCTGCCACGATGCGGGTGGTGCAGATCGAGCCCGGGCCGATGCCGACCTTGACCGCGTCGGCGCCATGTTCAACCAGCGCCAGCGCTGCGGCTGCGGTAGCGATGTTGCCGCCGATGACGTCAACGTGCGGGAATTTGGTCTTGATCCACTTGACGCGGTCGAGGATGCCTTGGGAGTGGCCGTGGGCGGTATCGACCACCAGCACGTCCACGCCGGCCGCGACCAGCAGCTCGATGCGCTCTTCGTCGCGCTGGCTCACGCCAACTGCCGCGCCGACCAGCAGCTTGCCGAACTGGTCCTTCGACGCGAACGGGTGTTCGGTCGATTTCTGGATATCTTTCACGGTGATCAGGCCGCGCAGTTCGAACTCGTCGTTGACGACCAGCACGCGCTCGAGGCGGTGCTTGTTCATCAGGCGCTTGGCTTCGGCCGTATCGGCGCCTTCCTTGACGTACACCAGCTTTTCGCGCGGGGTCATCTTGTCGCGCACTTCCGCGTCGAGCTCCTCTTCGAAACGCAGGTCGCGGTTGGTGATGATGCCGACCACGGTGTTGCCTTCAACGACAGGGAAGCCGCTGATGCCGTACTGGACGGTGAGCGCGATCACGTCGCGGATCTTCATCGTCGGCGGGATCGTGATCGGATCACGCAGGACGCCAGCCTCGAAACGTTTTACGCGCGCTACTTCCCGGGCCTGGTCTTTCGGGCCGAGATTCTTGTGAATAATCCCGATGCCGCCTTCCTGCGCCATGGCAATTGCCAGGCGACCTTCGGTGACCGTGTCCATCGCGGCTGACAACAAGGGAATGTTGAGCGAGATATTGCGGGTCAGGCGTGTTCTGAGGGAAGTTTCGGCTGGGAGAATGTTCGAATAAGCCGGAACGAGCAGCACGTCATCGAATGTGAGTGCTTTCTGAAGTAGACGCATAGTATTTCCTATAGGCGCAAAAGCGAATTATACAGAAGTTCCTTGCGACCGTCTGCGGCAGCCAACAAAATGACCGAAAACCGAAGTCCGGCGTTGACACGGGGCTCCAGGCATGAGGAAATCGGTGTAAAGTTTTTTTACGGAAATAAAAACAATGAACCTTCGCTCCCCTAGCCTGCGGATGCTGTCCGCCGCCGCGCTGATGCTCGCCGCCGGAATCGCCCAGGCCCAATACGTGTGGATTGACGCAAAAGGGATCAAGCAGTTTTCGGACCGCTCGCCGCCGGCGTCAGTGCCTGAGAAGAACATCCTGAAGGCGCCCGGACGCCAACAGACGGCGATCCTCGCGGCTGGCCAGGAACAGCCCGCCCCCTCCGCTGCGCTGGATGCAGCCAAGAAGGCACCGCCCACGGTCGCCGAGCGCAACGTCGACTTCAACAAGCGCGCGAGCGAGAAGGCCGAGCAGGACAAGAAGGTTGCCGCGCAGGCACAGGCCAAGGCTGCGAAGGCGGAACAGTGCGCAGCGGCGCGCGACTACAAGGCACAACTCGATTCGGGTGTCCGGATCGGGACGGTTGGCAAAGGGGGCGAGCGCGGTTTCATGGGCGATAGCGAGCGCGCCGCCGCCAACGCCAAGGTCAACAGATCGCTGGCCGATTGCCGCTAAAGCCCTACCCAGCCGCCGCGGCCTTCTTCTCGCTGCGCCTGCGCCGCGATTCCTTTGGGTCGGCCACGAGCGGCCGGTAAATCTCAATGCGATCGCGATCGCGCAGCGCGGTGTCGAGTGCGCGTTTCTTGCCAAAGATGCCAACTGGCTGCATTGCAAGGTCGATGCCGGGGATATCCTGCAGTACCCCGCTTTGCGCGATCGCCTGTTCGATCGTGGTGCCGGGGACAACTGCCATTTCGCGGAAATACTCCCTTAACGGCGCTGCGTAACACAGCTGCACGTTGACCAGGTCAGCCATACACGGTTTCTGCACGTTTACAGAACGAATCGACCATACTGTTGGCGATCATGCCGAATACCGGGCCGATCAGCTGTTCGAGCAGGATGCTGGAAAACTCATAGTGCAGGTCGAACTCCACCTTGCAGGCGTCAGGGCGCAATGCCTTGAAGGTCCAGGTGCCGTCCATAACCTTGAAAGGGCCATCGACCAGCTTCATCTTCATTTGTGTCGGGCGGGTGTTGTGGTTACGGGTCGTGAAGCTCTGGCGCACGCCGTGGAAATGGATCGCCAGGTTGGCGACCAGCGTATCCTCGTTACGTTCCAGGACTTTCACCCCGCCGCACCAGGGTAGGAATTTAGGATAATCTTCCACGTTCGCCACCAGGTCGAACATCTGTTCTGCGCTATAACCCAGAAAAACTGTTTTGTGCACTACTGCCATGAGTCAGCCGTTTGTTATGATGTTGGATATATTGCATTAGTAGTTTAACCGAACCGCGGCATTTCGCTAT
>DASWSX010000044.1:0-3162 GCA_036402435.1 Telluria sp.
TGGCTCAAGGCCTTGTAGGCAGCACGTATGACTTCCTGCGGCGCGCCACGCGCCACTTTCAGGTTGTCATAGTGAGTATGTATCTTTCCCATCTCTCAATCATATTACAAACGGTGGCTGCGGTCGCCATGCAGCAATTGCCGGGGCAACCCGATGCCGTGGCCGATGACGAGTACTTTGAACAATTCTCCCATTTCGGCCGGAGAAAGCAATTTCTGCAGTGCGCTGGCCAGCGGCAGGTAGCGCAGCGCGTCGGCCGGGTCGTGGCGCAGCAGTAAGTCGCCAATGCCGGCGCCGATCAGGAAGCCGGCCTGGCTCGTATACGCCAGCACGTCGGCACCGGCATCCTGCGCAGCCAGCGCCATGGCGGTGAAATCGACGTGGGCCGTGATGTCCTGCAGGCCGGGCAGGTAGAACGGTTCCGCGTGGGCGTGGTGGCGGTAGTGGCACATCAGGGTGCCGGTGGCGCGGTCGCCCAGGTAGTATTCGCGCGCCGGGAAGCCGTAATCGAACAGGAAGGCGGCGCCTTTGCCCTTGGCCAGCATGGCCGCCAGCGTGGCCATGAAGCCGCAGCCTGCGCCATGCACTTCGGTCACGTAGCCCACCGGCAGCGCTTCGGCGTCGGGGATCTGGCGCGCGATCTGGGCGGCGAGCGCCGGGTCGGCAGCCACCGGGCGCCAGGCAAAGCGCGCACCGCCCGCGCCGTCGGCGTCGGCGGCCACATGCAGCGCTTGCCAGCCGTCGTCGGCCAGGGTGACGACCTCGACCGGCATCGCATCCAGCACTTCATTGCCGAACACGGCGCCTTCGAAGGATTCCGGCAGCGCGTCGAGCCAGCGCACCTGCGGGAAGTCGCGCAGCACCTCCTGCTGGCGCGCGCGCAGTTCGCCGGACAGTTCGACGATGGCGTAGCTGTCGACCGCCACGCCGGCGGCGGCCAGTTCGGTCAGGATGTCGCGCGCCAGCTTGCCGGTGCCCGCGCCGAATTCGAGGATGCGCGGCGCGCTTTGGTCCATAATAGCGGCTGCGACGTGCGCCAGGGCTTGCCCGAACAGGACGCTCAGCTCAGGTGCCGTTGTAAAATCGCCATCCTTGCCCAACTTGGCGGCGCCGCCGCTGTAATAGCCCAGGCCGGGCGCGTACAGCGCCAGCTCCATGAAGCGGGAGAACGGGATGGTGCCACCTTGCCGCGCGATCTCGTCGGCAATCAGGCGCTGCAAGGCTTGGGACGCGGCCAGCGCGTCGGGGGAAGGTGCTGGTAAAGACATGCCGGCATTGTAGCGGTTCAGCGCTGCCCGGCGCCATTTTGCGCATTCTTGACTATGACTATGACATTACCGACGCCCGAGCCCACGCCCCGCGTCGCCCTGGTGACCGGCGCCGGCCGCCGCCTGGGGCGCGCCATCGCGCTCGGCCTGGCGCGTGCCGGCTGGGATATCGCCGTCCATTACCGCCATTCGCACGACGAAGCGCGCGACGTGGCGCGCGAAATCGCCGCCCTGGGACGCCGCGCCATTACGCTGCCGTGCGACCTGGCCGACGAGGCGCAGGTGCGGCAGTTGCTGCCGCAAGCGGTGGCGGCGCTGGAGCGCGTCGACTGCGTGGTCAACAACGCTTCCCTGTTCGACTACGACAGCGATTTCGATTTCAGCCTGGCCCGCCTCGACGCCCATATGCACTGCAATCTGGCCGCCCCCATCCTGCTGGCGCGCGCCCTGTACGACGCCACGCCGGAAGGCGGCGAGGCGGTGGTCGTCAACCTGCTGGACCAGAAGCTTTATAATCTCAACCCTGATTTCCTGTCCTATACCCTGTCCAAGGCGGCGCTGCAGGCGGCCAACACGATGCTGGCGCAGTCGCTGGCGCCTAAAGTCCGGGTAGTGGGCGTGGCCCCCGGCATCACCATGGTGTCCGGCGACCAGAGCGAGGAAGGCTTCGCCAAGGCGCATACCCGGACGCCGCTGGGCCGTTCCAGCACTCCCGAGGATATTGCCGCCGCCGTGGTCTACGCGGCGGGCGCGCGCGCAATGACCGGCACCACCCTGCTGGTCGATGGCGGCCAGCATCTGCAGCCGTCGCCGCGCGACGTGATGTTCCTGGCCAAATAAAGAATTTTCACTTTTAAGGTTTCCGCACCATGCTGTCCGCCCTGATTCACCCGCAACTGCAAGACTGCCGCCGGCTGTTCCTGCGCAACTACGAAGTGCTGATCAATATTGGCGTGCACGATTTCGAGAAGAAGGGCGAACAGCGCGTCCTGATCAACGTCGACCTGTACATCCCGCTGGCGGTGTCGACGCCCAAATCCGACGAACTGCACGAAGTGGTCGACTACGACTTCATGCGCGAAACGATTGCGCGCCGCATGGCCGAAGGCCACGTGCACCTGCAGGAAACCCTGGTGGACGACGTGGTGAGAGCCATGCTGGCCCACCCGAGCGTGCGCGCGGCGCGCGTGTCGACCATGAAGCCCGACGTGTATCCGGATTGCGAAGGCGTGGGCGTGGAAGTATTCAAGATCAAGGAAGAAGCATGAA
Source organism: Telluria sp. (assembly GCA_036402435.1). GTDB lineage: Bacteria > Pseudomonadota > Gammaproteobacteria > Burkholderiales > Burkholderiaceae_D > Telluria_A. The sequence goes on from DASWSX010000044.1 coordinate 2,538, forward strand.
CGCCGTCGTCGATACCAAGGCCGCCGACAAGGAAGCCTACGAAAACAACAAGCTGCACAAGCGCCTGTGCCGCCTGGTGGGCCAGGCCATCGGCGACTTCAACATGATCGAGGATGGCGACAAGGTGATGGTCTGCCTGTCGGGCGGCAAGGATTCCTACGCCTTGCTGGACATCCTGATGACGCTGCGCGAACGCGCGCCGATCAACTTCGAGATCGTGGCCGTCAACCTGGACCAGAAGCAGCCAAACTTCCCGGCCGACGTGCTGCCGGCCTACCTGGAAAAGCTGGGTGTGCCTTTCCATATCGAGAACCAGGACACTTACTCCATCGTCAAGCGCCTGATCCCGGAAGGCAAGACCACCTGCTCGCTGTGCTCGCGCCTGCGCCGCGGCATCCTGTACCGCGTGGCCGACGAACTGGGCTGCAACAAGATCGCCCTGGGCCACCACCGCGACGACATCCTCGAGACCTTCTTCCTGAACATGTTCTTCGGCGGGAAGATCAAGGGCATGCCGGCCAAGCTGGTGTCGGACGACGGCAAGCATATGGTGATCCGTCCGCTGGCCTATGTGAAGGAAGAAGACACCGAACGCTACGCGGCCGTGAAGAACTTCCCCATCATC
>DASWSX010000045.1:0-49119 GCA_036402435.1 Telluria sp.
CAGCGCCGGGCTGAGCAGCAGGTGGTCGATGCGCAGGCCCGCATCGCGTCCGTAGGCGTTGCGGAAGTAATCCCAGAACGTGTAGATGCGTTCGTCCGGATGCATGGTGCGCAGCGCATCGCACCAGCCCTGTGCCACCAACCGGTGGAAAGCCTCGCGCGTCTCGGGGCGGAACAACGCATCGTTGACCCAGCGTTCGGGCTTGTAGACGTCAAGCTCGGTCGGCATCACGTTGAAGTCGCCCGCCAGCACCACCGGCGTGCCGCTTTCGATCAGCTCGGCCGCACGGATGATCAGGCGCTCGAACCACTGCAGCTTGTAATCGAATTTCGGGCCCGGAGCCGGGTTCCCATTCGGCAGGTACAGGCAGGCCACCAGCACGCCGTTGACGGCCGCCTCCAGGTAGCGGCTCTGCTCGTCCTTCGGGTCGCCGGGCAGGCCGCGCCCCACTTCCTGCGCTGGTTCGTCCTTAGTCAGGATCGCCACCCCATTCCAGCTCTTCTGGCCGTGCCACAGCGCGTGGTAGCCAATTTCCTTCAGGGCTTCCTCCGGGAACTTTTCCTGCGGCGCCTTCAACTCCTGCAGGCAGGCCACGTCGGGCTGTTTCTCCTGCAGCCACTGCAGCAGGGCCGGCAGCCGGCTGGTGATTCCGTTGACGTTGAACGTGGCGATCAGCATGTTTTCTCCGCGGTTAGTGTTTTTCGCTATTTTGACTGCAGAAGCGGTTCCCCTGCCGCACGACTGCAAGCCGTCTGACGCTCCGGGGCTCCTGATATAATTTCCGTACTTTAAGACTGGATTCCCTCCTCTAACAGAACAGCATTGGCCCCGCGATCATGAGCGTCGACCCATCCCCAGCTTCGACCTCCGATATCCGCTTTCGCGAGGTGTTCGACCAGGCGCCCATCAGCATGCAGCTGGTCGCCGCCGACGGCACCACGCTGCAGGTCAACAAGGCGTGGGAAGCGATGTGGCAAGGCTCCCTCGGCGACGCGCTCAAGGAGTTCGTCCTCCACGGCGGCTACAACCTGCTGACCGATCCCCAGCTCGAAGCCAAGGGCGTGACGCCGTACCTGCGGCGCGCGTTCGCCGGCGAGCCGGTGAATATCCCCGCGATCAGGTATGACCCGCTCGAGATGGGCATCGTCGCTCGTCCGCGCTGGGTCACCTCCCGCGCGCAGCCGATCCGCGACGAACAAGGGCGCGTCGCCGAAGTCATGCTGATGCACGAAGACATCTCCGACCGCATCGAGGCCGACGAATCCCTGCGCCTGAGCGAAGAACGTTTCCGTTCGCTGGTGACCGCCAGCGCTCAAATGGTCTGGAACAGCGACAGCAATGGCATGATCATCGATGATTCGCCTACCTGGCGCCTGTTTACCGGCCAGACTTACGAGGAATGGAAAGGCATCGGCTGGCTCGACGCGATCCACCCGGACGACCGCGCGTCCACGGCAGCCATCTGGAACGAAGCCATCGCGGCCGGCGCGATCTACAAGGCCGAGTACCGCCTGCGCCGCGCCGACGGCGAATACCGCTGGACCAGCGTGCGCGCGGTGCCGCTGCAGCGCCAGGACGGCTCGATTCGCGAATGGATCGGCACCAACACCGACGTGACGGAGAAACGCCGCATCGAGGAAGCGTTACGCAACAACGAGCGGCGGCTGCGCTTCATGTTCGACTCGATGCAGCAGAAAATTTTTACTGCCACTCCCGACGGCAGCGTCGATTACTTCAATCCTGCGTGGACCCTGTTCACCGGCCTGGCAGCGGACGCCCTGCGCGCCTGGGGCTGGACCCGGATGATCCACCCGGACGATCTCGACGAGAGCATGCGCGTGTGGAAGCAGGCGCTCGAGCATGAGGATGCGTTCCAGGTCGAGCAGCGTTTCCGCCGCGCCGACGGCCAGTACCGCTGGCACCTGTCGCGCGCGGTTCCGATGCGCGACGAAGCGGGGCAGATCATCATGTGGATCGGCTCCAACACCGACATCCACGAGGTCAAGATCGTCGAGTCGGAGCTGGCGCGCCGGCTCCAGACCGAGCGCCGGCACTCCGCGGTGCTGGCAAAGGTAGCCGCCGCGTCGAACCAGCTGCACACCGCGGCCTCGATCGACGGCATCGCGCGCGAAGTGGTCGGCATCGTGCGCGACATTCTCGAGGTGCACCAGGCCGTCATTTCCCTCAACACCGACGACAACTGGACCCAGGCGATCAATGCCGTGTCGCTGTCCGAGAAGTACGCGAGCTTCAGCGATTACGCCGCCCTACCCGACGGCAGCGGCATCTACGCCGCCGTTTGCCGCGCCAACAAGGCGATGCGCCTGACCCAGGCAGAACTCGAGCGCCACCCGGAGTGGAAAGGATTCGGCGCGCACGCCAGCGCCCACCCTCCGATGCGCGGCTGGCTGGCGGTGCCACTCAAGGCGCACGATGGCCGCAACATCGGCCTGCTGCAGGCGTCCGACAAGCACGAAGGCGAATTCACCGAAGAAGACGAAGCGATCCTGACCCAGCTCGCGTCGATTGCGGCCACCGGCTTCGAAAACGCGCGCCTGTACGAAACGCTCAACGACCAGCACCGGCGCAAGGATGAATTCCTGGCGATGCTGGCGCACGAACTGCGCAACCCGCTGGCGCCGATCCGCGCCGCCGCCGACCTGCTGGCAATCGCCAACCTCCCGGACGAGAAGATCCGCCAGACCAGCGCCGTGATCAGCCGCCAGGTGCAGCATATGTCCAGCCTCGTGGACGACCTGCTCGACATCTCGCGCGTCACCCGCGGCCTGATCGAACTGTCAGGCACCGAGCTCGATATCAAGCGCGTGGTGGCCGACGCGGTCGAACAGGTGCGTCCGCTGGTCGAGGCCAGGCTGCACGAACTCACGGTGACGTCGTCGGCGGAACCGGCGTACGTCCTGGGCGACCACAAGCGGCTGGTGCAGATCCTGGCCAATATCCTCAACAACGCGGTCAAGTACACGCAGCGCGGCGGCCGCATCCTGGTGCGCACCGAAACCACTGCCGATGAAGTCATTCTCAGCGTCGAAGACAACGGCGCCGGAGTCGCGCTGGAGCTGCAGCCGTACGTGTTCGACCTGTTCTCGCAGGCCGCGCGCAGTTCGGACCGGGCCCAGGGCGGCCTCGGGATCGGCCTGGCCCTGGTCAAAAGCCTGGTTTCGCTGCATGGCGGCCAGGTTGCGTGCCACAGCGATGGCGCCGGCGCCGGAAGCCGGTTTACGGTGTCGCTGCCGCGTCTGAAGACCGATGCGCTGGCGGCAGTGGGCAGCGATGGCCGCCCGCTCCCCGCTGCACTGCAGAAGGGCTGCCGCATCCTGATCGTGGACGACAATGTCGACGCGGCGGGCATGCTGGCGATGTACCTCGAGGCGTCCGGCCACGAGGTCATGGTCGAACACCGCGCACTGAAGGGACTTGAGCGCGCCATGCGCGAAAGGCCGCCGGTGTGCATACTCGACATCGGGCTGCCCGACATGGACGGCAACGAGCTGGCCCGCCGCCTGCGCCAGCACCCCGATACCGCCGCTGCGCTGCTGATCGCCGTCACCGGCTATGGCAGCGACCGCGACAAGGAACACGCGCTCGCCTCCGGCTTCGACCACCACCTGGTCAAGCCGGTCGATTCGTCGGTGCTGGCCGCCCTGCTGGCAAGCAACCGGGCCAGATAGGTAAAAAACAACGGAACTTGGGTCCCAAGCTTGCTGTTTTTTCACATTTATCGTCCCCGGGCTGTTTCCTAACGACACTAACTGATAGACTCAGGCCATTCATTCCGCCAGCATAAAAATGCGTTATTAAGCATGCGCGGCGGAGGGGCCGCGGCGGACTTGCGCCCGGCGTAACAGGGCTGGGGAGCGCTTAACATGTCTATTCGAGGGGTTCGCCTGAGCCCTACACTGCTGGCCGCCGCGATATCTGGTATCGCCAGCGGGGCCGCCCACGCACAAACGGCACCGGCGAACGCCGCCGAAATCCAGGAAGTCGTCGTCACGGCACAGCGTACCGCCGCCGCTGAAGCGCGCACTCCGGTGGCGATGAGCGTCCTCTCCGGCAGCCAGCTTGCCGCAGCCGGGATCGACCGTCCTTCGGCGCTGGCCGCGCGCCTGCCGAACGTTCACTTCGACGGCGCGGCCGACGGCCTGAAGATCACCATCCGCGGCGTCTCCAACGCCGACACCACCGAAAAAGGCGATCCGTCGGCCGCCTTCATGCTCGACGGGATTTACATGGCCCGGCCGCAGAACCAGGACCTCGCCTTCCACGACCTGGCCCGCGTTGAAGTCCTGCGCGGGCCGCAAGGCACGCTGTATGGCCGCAACGCCACTGCCGGCGTCGTCAATGTGATATCGAATGCGCCAGTCCAGCGCTACGAGGGCGCGTTCAGCGCCTCCGCAGGCAACTACAGCAGCCGCAAGGCCAGCGCGATGATCAACGTCCCGGTCAATGGCGCGCTGTCGGTGCGCGCGGCGCTGGCCCGCAACCGCCACGACAGCTACCTGATTAACGCGCAAGCCACGCCGCACCAGCTCGGGCTTGACCGTGACGATGTGTCAGCAAGGCTGTCGGCGCGGCTGGCAATCGGCAAGGCGGCATCGCTGCTGCTGCGGCATGACCGCAGCACCGTGAAGGACAATAACGACAGCTTCGTCCCGGACACGAACTTCTACACCGGCGTCGCCACTGGCAGCCCGGCATGGAAGGACGGCAGCACCAGGCAGCGCCTGACCAACGCCTTCATGCCGCCGAATATGGTGCCGTCGCAGGGCTTCAGCGACAAGACGACGGCGGGCACCGGCGCCGAGTTCACCTGGGACCTGGGCCCGGCGACGCTGTCCTGGCTCGGTTCGCACCGAAACTACGAGCATGAAGCGCTGGCCAATTTCTACTACCGTATCGCGCCGCAGTTCGCGCTGGGCGTGCGCCAGGACTTCCGCGGCGAATACGCGCAGGATTCGCATGAACTGCGCATCGCAAGCAATGGCGCGGGGCCTTTGTCGGCCCAGGCCGGCCTGTACTACTTCCGCGAAGACTCGGACGTCGTCTACAGCTTCCGCGACCTGGAGCTGACCGGGCTGCCGCCGTGGTATGTGTTCCCGCATGGTCCGACGGTGGCGCGCAGCCGCGCCGTGTTCGGCCAGGCCACCTATGCCGTGTCCGGCGTGCTGCGCCTGACGGCGGGCGCGCGCTACACGGAAGACGACAAGTCGCGCATCGGCTCCACCAACTTCCAGCAGGCGCGCGACTTTAATCCTGCAACCGACCTGCGGCTGCTGAATGCGGCGGCCCTGGGCACGCACAAGACCACCTGGCGCCTTGGCGCTGAATACGACCTGGCCCCGGACACGCTGGCGTATGGCACCGTGTCGACCGGCTACAAGGCCGGCGGCTTCAATGACGGCTGCATGGCGGGCAGCCGCGAGCTTGGCATCGACTGCCCGGCGGCGCTGGCGGTTCCGGCTTCTGCCTTGTTTTACCAGCCTGAACACCTGCGCTCGTTTGAGGCGGGGGTAAAAACCCGCTTCTGGCGCAACCGCGCAAGCCTGAACGTGACCGCGTTCGACTACGACTACACCAACCTGCAGTTGTCCGGGGTGGCGATCGTTCAGGGTGCGCCGCGCTACGTGACGGCCAACGCCGGTGTCGCAAGCGTGAAAGGACTCGAGGTCGAAGGCCAGGTCAAGCCGACGCCCGCCTCCAGCATCAGCTACACGCTCGCCCTGCTGGACGCGCACTACGTGTCCTACATGCCCGACGGCGTGCATTCGTGGGCCGGCAGGAAGCTTGACCGCGCCCCCGGCGCCGCCCTTACGCTGGCCTACGAACACCGCTTCCGCGTTGGCGCGGGCCAGCTCAAGGCCGGCCTGGCGGCGCGCGCGAGCGGCGCGTACACCATCGGCGTGCCGAGCCAGCTGCTGCAGTACCCGGTGCCGGCACGCACCACCGGTGATGCGTCGATCGGCTACCAGCCCGACGGCGCGCGCTACAGCCTGAACGCGCTGGTCAAAAATGTCGGCAACAAGGTAGCCCCGGTCACCGTCGATAGCTTTGGCATGCTGGTTCCGAGTGACCCGCGCACGATCGACGTGCGCTTCGACTACCGCTTCTGATGCTGCTGCGCTGGCGCATATTCCTCGCTGTCCTGCTCCTGGCACTGCTGCCAGGCGTTGTGCTGGCGGTCCAGGAACCGCTGCGCCTTGACGACGGGATGCATCGGATCGACGCATGGCCGGCGGTGACCATACTCGGCGACCCGGGCGGCGCCCTGACGCCCGAAGCGGCGCTCGCCGCGTCCGGCCAGTTCGCGGTGCCGAAATCGGCCTACGCGACGCTCGGCGTGCACAAGGACGTGGTGTGGGTGCGCATTCCGGTGGCGGTTGCCGCGGGCAGCAGCGCCGAATGGATCCTCGACATCGACTACGCCGTCATCAACCGGGTCGACGTGTTCGTCGCCACCGGCGGACAGCTCGCGCGCAGCGCGGTGCTCGGCAACCTGCAGCCGGCAGCGGAGGGAACGCGCGACGGCCGGGTGCCGGCGGCGCTGCTGGCCTTGACGCCCGGGCAGCAGCAAGTGATCCTGCTCCGCGTCGAAAACATCGGCTCGATGATCCTGCCTATCCGGCTTTCCCGCCCCGGCCCGTTCCACTCCAGCGCACTGCAAGAGCAGATGCTGCAGGGAATGCTGACCGGCCTGAGCATCTGCCTGCTGCTGTACAGCCTGGCCCAGTGGATCAACCTGCGCGAACCGCTGTTCGGCAAATTCGCGCTGCTGGTCGCCGGCACCACCATGTTCTCGGTCGAATTCTTCGGCATCGGCAGCCAGTACCTCTGGAAGGGCAACGTGTGGATGAACCTGCACGCCGGCGGCCTGTTCGCGCTGATGGCCTCGTGCGGCGCCTACCTGTTCGTCGAACAGGCGCTGGCCCGGCCGGGCCTCGACCGCACCTTCAGCCGCTTGATGAAAACCGGCGCGGCGCTATGTGTCGCGAGCGCGCTGGCGTATGCGGCCGATGTGATCAGCGTCGCGACCCTGGTGGCCATCGTCAGCACGCTTGGCGTGATGCCGATGCTGCTCGGCCTTCCCGGCGCGTTCCGCCGTGCGCGCGGCGGCGACGCGGTAGGCACCTACTTCCTGATCGGTTGGGCGGTCAGCTTCATGTCCTCGGTGGTGCTCAGCCAGGTGATCAACGGCACGGTGCAGGCGAACTTCTGGACCATGCACGCCCTCCAGTTCGGCAACCTGTTCGACATGCTGGTCTTCATGCGCATCCTGGGACTGCGCACCCGGCAGATGCAGGATGCCATGCTGCGCGCGCAGGCGGCGACACGGCTGAAGTCCGACTTCCTCGCCAACATGAGCCACGAAATCCGTACCCCGCTCAATGCCATCATCGGCATGAGCCGCCTGTCGCTGATGGGCGACCCGCCGCCCAGGCTGCGCAATTACATCGGCAAGATCCTGGCGTCCGGCGAACACCTGCTCGGCATCCTGAACGACATCCTGGACTTCTCGAAAATCGAAGCCGGCAAGCTGGTGCTCGAATCGGCGCCGTTCGACCTTCAGCATGTGCTCGATCATGTCGCCGGCCTGGCCCCTGCCAGCGCCAGCGGCAAGCCGGTCGATCTTGTGGTCCGGGTACAGCCGGGCGTGCCGATGCAGCTGGTGGGCGACCCGCTGCGCATCTGCCAGGTGCTGATCAACCTGACCGGCAACGCTATTAAATTCACCGAGCGGGGCGAGGTTGCGGTGGAAGTCGAGCTGGTTGAACGCACCGGCGACCAGGCCACGCTGCGCTTTGCGGTAAGCGACACTGGCATCGGCATGAACGAAGAGCAGCTGGCGCGCCTGTTCCAGTCCTTCACCCAGGCCGACGAGTCGATCACGCGCCGTTATGGCGGCACCGGCCTTGGCCTGAGCATCTCCAAGCAGCTCGTCGACCTGCTTGGCGGCGCAATCGAGGCGACCAGCACCCCCGGCGCCGGCAGCTGCTTTGCCTTTACCATCCGGCTCGGGATCGGCGCGCAAGCCGCGCCAGCGGCGCCGGCCGCCCGCCCTGGCCTGTCCGCAGCGCCCGCCCCCCTGCCCGACCTGTCGCGCCTCGACGGCGCGCGCATCCTGCTGGTCGAAGACAACGCCAATAATCGCGAGGTTGCGCTGGACTTCCTGGCCGCGGCGCGCATGCAGGTCGACGTGGCCGTGCACGGCGGCGAGGCCGTGCAGATGATCCAGGAAGCCGATTACGACCTGGTCCTGATGGACATCCAGATGCACGACGTCGACGGGCTGACGGCAGCGCGCCGCATCCGCGCGGTGAAACGCTTCGAGCAAACGCCGATTATCGCAATGACGGCGCACGCAATGGAGGGCGACCGTGCCAAAAGCCTGGCGGCGGGAATGGATGACCACCTCACCAAGCCGATCGACCCTGCGCTGCTGTTCCGGACCCTGCTCAAATGGATCGACCCGTCACGCCTGGCCGGCCGCCAGCTGCCCGCGCCGGAGCCGGCGGAAACGGTCATGGAAGGTGCGGCCCTGCCTGTGATACGCGGCCTCGACTGGCAGCAGGCGCTGGTCAATGTCGACGGCCAGCGCTACCGGCTGCACAAGCGCATCCGCGGCTTCCTTCAGGAGTACCGGCAGTCGCCCCGGGCGTTGCGCGAAGCACTCGCGCGCTCCCGGTACGAGGACATAGAAACCCTTTCGCACAACCTGAAATCGAGCGCGTTCTACCTCGGCGCTGCGGGATTATCGGCGCTGGCGAACAGCATCGAACTGGAACTGCGCGCCGGCCGCCACGAACGGATCGAGGCGCTGGTGACTGAACTGATGGAGACGCTCGATACCACGCTGGCGGGACTGGAGCAAGTCGAGGCGCCCGCGGTTGCCGGCAGCTACGCCGCCGCCGACCCGCGGCGCCTGCTGGGGCGGCTGGAAGACCTGCTGAAAGCCGAGGACGCACGCGCCGAAGACGCGCTCCACGAGGTGCAGGCATTGCTGTCCCAGTCGCGCCACGCCGTTTTACTTGAACCCGTCCAGCGCGCCGTGGACGACATCGAATATCACGCTGCACTAGCCCCGCTTGCCGAACTGGCGCGGGCGCTGGACCTGGACCTGGAAGAAAACGCATGACGTTTGGAGAAATGCAGAAGGTGCTTGTAGCCGACGACGACGCCATCAACCGGATGGTGCTCGGCGAGCTGCTCAAGCCTGAATACACCGTGGTGCTGGCCAAGAACGGCGCCCAGACGCTCGAGCGCGCGGCGCGCCATGCACCCGACCTGATCCTGCTCGACGTGATGATGCCCGACATGGACGGCTACGAAACGCTGCGCCAGCTGCGCGCCGACCCGCGGACGGCGCATATCGCGGTCATCTTCATCTCGGGGCTGGACCGGCCGGAAGACGAGGCCAATGGCCTCAAGATGGGCGTGGCCGACTACATCGTCAAGCCGTTCAACCCCACCGTGGTGATGGCGCGCGTGGCGCTGCACCTGCAGGTGGTGCGCCAGCGCCGCATGCTGGAGCGCCTCGCGCATGTCGACGGCCTGACCGAACTGGCCAACCGCCGCCGCTTCGATGAAGTCTACGAAGCCGAGTGGCTGCGCGCCTCGCGCAGCAAGCGTCCGCTGTCGCTGGCGCTGCTCGATATCGACGGCTTCAAGCTATACAACGACCATTACGGCCACCCCGCCGGCGACCGAGCACTACGGGCGGTGGCGCGCACCGCCAGTAACGGCATGCGGCGCCCCGCCGACCTGGCCGCCCGATACGGCGGCGAGGAGCTGGTGCTGCTGATGCCGGACACCGACGCGGCGCAAGCGCAGCAGGTGGCGCAGTCGATCTGCGACGACATCGCACAGCTGGCAATCGAACATGTGACGTCGACCGTTGCGCCAGTGCTCACCGTCAGTGTCGGCGGCGCTACGCTGACCGAGCACGGACCGGAGACGGCATCGGCGATGTTCGAGGCAGCCGACGCGCATCTCTACCAGGCCAAGCAGGCCGGCCGCAACCGCGTTGTCTGGCGCCAGGCCAGCGCGGCCGAGGGCGTTGCGGCCCACAGCCGGGCGCTGTGAAAAACCCGTTCCGGCCATAATTCGGGGATCTCGTCCTTAAGAAGCTCACGCCCCCAATGCGCCTGGTCGTCCGCATTTTCCTGCTCGGTATTTTCCTCGTGGCCGCGTATGCGTTGGTGGGACCGTACCTGAACGATACACTGTACGCGATCCGGCTGGCTTCGATGCCGGCGCCGGAAAGCGCCAGCGTGCCGGTGCGCGGGGTGCAGCCCCGGCAACTGCGCGACACATGGCATGGAGCGCGCGGCGGCGGCCGCAGACACGAGGGTATCGATATCTTCGCCCCGCGGGGTACGCCGGTGCATTCAGCGACGGAAGGAATCGTGCTTCGGGTGGGGACCAACCGGCTCGGCGGCCAGGTCGTCTGGGTGCTGGGGCCCGGCGGGCAACGCCACTACTACGCGCACCTCGACCGGTTTGCGGACGTCTCAGCGGGCACGCAGGTGCGGGCGGGAACGGTGCTGGGCTACGTGGGTAACACCGGCAACGCGGCCAGCACCCCGCCGCATCTGCATTACGGCGTCTACGAAGCCGGTGGGGCAATCAATCCCTACCCGATCCTGCAAGCCGACGCCGGAACCGACCCTGGTGCCGGAGCAAGTCCGTAAAGTCCGGGCTTACTTCGTCACGGCCAGCACAGTGCGGTGGCCGGACTTGAAGGTGTACAGCGTCAAGGTCCCGTCCCGGATATCGCCGCGCGGGTCGAATGCGACCACGCCTGTCACGCCCTTGTAGCGGATCCTGGCCAGTTCCGGCAGGTACTTCGCAGGCGCAGTGGAACCCGCCTTGACCATCGCATCGGCGAAGGTCATCACGGCGTCGTAGGCGTACGGCGCGTTGATCTGGACGTCGACGCCAAAGCGCTTCCTGAAGTCGGCCTTGAACTTGTCGAGCGCCGGCTTGCCTGCGGCCTCGACCCCGCCAGCCTCGGCGCAGACCACCTGGCCGTCCGCCATCGTGCCGCCGGACAGCTTGGCGATTTCGTCCGAGCAGATGCCGTCGCCGCCCATCATCTTCGCGTTCAGCCCGAGCTGTTTCATCTGGCGCAGCATCGGACCGGCGACAGCGTTCATGCCGCCGAAGAAGATCAGGTCTGGCTTGGCCGCCTTGATTTTGGTGAGGATCGCGCTGAAATCGGTCGCCTTGTCGTGCGTGAACTCCTTCGCCACCACGGCCGCGCCACCCTGCTGCTTCAGGCCTTTGACGAATTCGGTCGCCAGGCCCTGCCCGTACGCGGTGCGGTCGTCGACTACGGCAATGCGGCGCGCCCCCATCTCCTTCACGGCGTAGCGGCCGAGCGCGCGGCCCAGCTGCTCGTCATTGCTCACCACGCGGAAGGTCGTGTTGAATCCTTGCTGGGTGTACTTCGGGCTGGTGCTCGAGTGCGAGATCTGCGGAATTCCAGCCGCGTGGTAGATCTTTGACGCGGGAATGGTGGTGCCCGACGTCTGGTGCCCCACCACCGCGTTCACCCTGGCATCGACCAGCCTGTGCGCCACGGCCGTGGCCTGCTTCGGGTCGCCCGCGTCGTCTTCCGAGACCAGTTCGAAGCGCACCTTCTTGCCGGCGATGACGGTACCGCGTGCGTTGAGCGCATCGACCGCCATGCGCGCACCGTTCTCGGTGTCCTTGCCGAAGTAGGCAACCGGACCGGTCAGCGCGCCCACGTGGGCGATTTTGACCACTTCCTGTGCGCACGCCGCTCCGGCGAACGACAGGGCCAACACCATGAATGCATTGTTCTTCATCGAATCCTCATTAATAAACTTAAACCGCCGCCGTGCGCGCGCGCATCAGCTCCATCGAAAAGCCGGCCAGGCCGACAAGCGGGAACAGCATGCCGGCGAGCAGCACGCCGTGCCAGCCGTACGCCGCGAACACCCAGCCGCCCAGCGCCGAGCCAAAGGCGCCGCCGGCAAAGAACAGTGCCATGTACAGGCCGTTCAGCCGGCCGCGCACTTCCGCGCCCAGCGCAAAAATCGTCCGCTGACCCAGCACCAGGTTGGCCGCCACACCCATGTCGAGGATGATGGAGGCAAACGCGAGCACTCCGATGGTCAGCACCCGTTCGCCCGTGATGGCCAGCGGCAGGACGAATGCCATCACGGCGAGCGACATGGCGACCGCCGTGGCGATCCGCGTGTGGCCCTGGTCGGCCAGGCGCCCTGCGATCGGCGAGGCGACCGCGCCGGCCATGCCGACCAGCGCAAAAATCGCAATCCCGGTTTGCGATACCTGCAGGCCTGGCCCGGCCAGCGCCATCGGCACCGTGGTCCAGAACAGGCTGAAGGCGCCGAACATCGCAGCCTGGTAGAGAGCGCGCCGGCGCAGCGCGGGCGTTTCCGCCAGCAGCCGCACCATCGAGCCCAGCAGCGCAAAATACCCGATCGTGGCCGCCGGCACGCGCCGCGGCAGGCGCCGCCACAACACCAGCGCGAGCCCGGCCATCGCCAGTGCGCCGCCGATGAAAATCGCATGCCAGCCAAGATGGTCGGCCACCAGGCTGGCCGCCGGCCGCGCCAGCATGATCCCGAGCAGCAGCCCGCTCATCACCTTGCCGATCGCCTGCCCGCGCGTCTCCTCGCGCGACAGGTGCGCGGCGTACGGCACCAGCACCTGCGCGGCCACCGAGCCAAGTCCGATGCACATCGACGCGGCCAGGAACAGCGCGCCGTTGCTGGTGCTGGCGGCCGTGGCCAGCCCAATGGCGCTGGCTCCCACCCCGAGCACAACCAGGCGGCGGTTTTCGGTCAGGTCGCCGAGCGGCACGATGAACAGCAGGCCGAGGCAGTAGCCGGCCTGGGTCAGGGTGACGATGAGCCCGGCCGCCGACGGCGTCAGGCCGGTGGCGGCACTGATCGGGCCAACCAGCGTCTGCGCGTAATACAGGTTGGCGACGATCAGCCCGCACGCGAATGCCAGCAGCCTGATCATGCCGCTGGAAATGTCCGCCTCGGCGGCGGCAGCTTCGCGCATGGCATGCTCCGGAATAACGACAGGGGGTAAATCATATCCCAACAAGCAAAAGGCGGTTGGCGGCCCGGTCGGTTTTGCAACGGCCGGCGCGGCCCTGTCCAACTTTTTACGGACGGAAACACGTTTCGCTTTTGCCCAATGCCGCTGTACGAAAATGCACCCGATCCCCAGGCTTTTCCTGCCCGCCTCCTCCTGAAATCCGACACCAATTGCGGTTTTCCACAGGTTGCAGTTATGACTATTTACTGGTACAACCAGTGATGCGTACGGTAGCAGCGGCGGTGGGCATCAAAACCCGTGTTTCAGGACGATCCGGCCGCGTCGCACAATGATTCGCACAAACTTATAAACAGAGTTAGAGGAAGACACCCGATGAAAACCACACTTTTGCGCTCGGTGGCATGCCTGGCCATTTTCGGCAGCGCAATGGCCCACGCCCAGACCTACCCAACCAAGACCATCACCATGATCGTGCCGTTTGCCGCCGGCGGACCGACCGATACGGTGGCGCGCCTGGTGGCCCAGTCGATGGGTACCAAGCTCAAGCAGCAGATCATCATTGAAAACGTCGGCGGCGCCGGCGGCACCATCGGCGCGGCGCGGGTCGCCAAGGCAGCGCCGGATGGCTACACGCTGTTCCTGCACCACATCGGCCAGTCCACCGCGCCTGGCCTGTACCGCAAGCTGAGCTACAACGCGATCGACAGTTTCGAGCCGATCGGCCTGATTACCGACGTGCCGATGACGGTGGTGGCGCGCAAGGACTTCCCGGCCAAGGACTTCAAGGAATTCCTGGCCTACGTGAAAGCCAACAAGGCCAAGGTGACTTACGCCAACGCCGGCGTGGGTTCGGCTTCCCACCTGTGCGGCATGCTGCTGATGACCGCGATGGGCACCGACCTGACCACCGTTCCTTACAAGGGCACCGGCCCGGCGATGAATGACCTGCTGGGCGGCCAGGTGGACTTCATGTGCGACCAGACCACCAACACCACCAGCCAGATCAAGAGCGGCAAGATCAAGGCCTACGGCGTCACGACGAAAACCCGCGTGGCCTCGCTGCCTGACTTGCCTACGCTGAACGAAGCCGGCCTGCCAGGCTTCGAAGTGGCCGTCTGGCATGGCATGTACGCGCCAAAAGGCACGCCGAAGCCGATCATCGACCAGCTGGCCAGCGCCTTGCAAACCGCGCTGAAGGATCCGAACGTCAAACAACGCTTTGCCGACCTGGGCACGGAGCCGGTGGCTGACAGCCGCGCCCGTCCGGAAGCACTGCGCACGCACCTGAAGTCGGAAATCGACCGCTGGGGCGCGATCATCAAAAAAGCCGGCGTCTACGCCGACTAACTGCGCACGCAGTCGCGGAGGATGCTGGCGCGCCCTGGCTGGTGCGCCGGCATTACCACCTCCGGATCGGAACAAGCTCGCAACCCGCGGCGCGCCACCTGCAGCGCCGGCGGCGTGAACAAATACAAAAAGCAATAAGGGGACTCGCAGTGCCATCATTCATACGACATCCAAAGGACTTTTGGACCGGCGTCATTTTCCTGTTTTTCGGCCTGAGCGCTGTTTTCATCGCCTTCGACTACGAAATGGGTACCGCCGGCCGCATGGGTCCCGCCTACTTCCCGACCGTACTCGGTGCATTGCTGGCCATAATCGGGGCAATTGCCGTGGTGCGCTCATTCCTGACCGACGGCGAAGCCATCGGCCGGTTCTACATCAAGGAGCTGGTCCTGATCCTGAGCGCGGTGATGCTGTTCGGCTTCCTGATGCGCGGCGCCGGCCTGGTGCCCGCCGCAATGGTCCTGATCCTGCTGAGCGCGTTCGCCAGTCCCAAGTTCAAACTGAGCGAGGCACTGATGCTGGCGGTCGGACTGGCAATTTTCGCCGTGGTGGTATTCGTTAAGCTGCTTGGCTTGCCGATGCCGATCTTTGGCCCATGGCTTTCCTTCTAAGCAGAACAATATGGAAATTTTAAGCAACCTTGGGCTGGGTCTCGAGACCGCCTTCACCCTTACCAACCTGATGTACTGCCTGATCGGCGTCTTCGTCGGCACCGCCGTGGGCGTGCTGCCCGGCCTCGGCCCGGTCGCCACCATCGCGATGCTGCTGCCGGCCACGTTCGGCCTGCCGCCGATCTCGGCGCTGATCATGCTGTCGGGCATTTACTACGGCGCCCAGTACGGTGGTTCCACCACCGCCATCCTGGTCAACCTTCCCGGGGAATCGTCCTCGGTGGTGACGGCGCTGGACGGCTACCAGATGGCGCGCAACGGCAATGCCGGCAAGGCGCTGGCCACCGCCGCGCTATCGTCGTTCTTCGCCGGCACCGTCGCCACCATCCTGCTGGCACTGTTCGCGCCGCCGCTGGCGGAGCTGGCGCTCAAGTTCGGTCCGGCCGAATACTTCTCGCTGATGGTGCTGGGCCTGGTGGCCTCGGTGGTGCTGGCCAGCGGTTCGCTGCTGCATGCGATCGGCATGGTCATCCTCGGCCTGCTGCTAGGCCTGGTCGGCACCGACGTCAACTCGGGCGCCCAGCGCTACACCTTCGACCTGCCGCAGCTGGCCGACGGCATCAACTTCGTCATCGTGGCGATGGGCATGTTCGGCATCGGCGAAATTATCCGCAACCTGGAACATGACGAGACGCGTAACCTGGTGATGAAGAAAGTGTCCGGGCTGATGCTGACCAAGGACGATTTCAAGCGCATCATCGCGCCGGTCCTGCGCGGCACCTTCATCGGTTCGGCGCTTGGCATCCTGCCGGGCGGCGGCGCGATGCTGGCGTCGTTCGCTTCCTACTCGATCGAGAAGAAGGTGTCGCCGAACTCGCGGCAGTTCGGCAAGGGCGCCATCGAAGGCGTCGCGGCGCCGGAGGCGGCCAATAACGCCGGCGCGCAGACCTCGTTCATCCCGATGCTCACCCTGGGTATCCCGTCGAACCCGGTGATGGCGCTGATGATCGGCGCGATGATCATCCAGGGCATCCAGCCCGGCCCTGCCGTGATGACCGAGCAGCCTGGCTTGTTCTGGGGCCTGATCGTGTCGATGTGGTTCGGCAACCTGTTCCTGGTCGTGCTGAACCTGCCGATGATCGGCCTGTGGGTCAAGATGATCATGGTCCCCTACCATCGCCTGTACCCGGCCATTCTGATGTTCTGCGCGATCGGGGTATTTAGCCTGAACAATGCGGAATTCGACGTCTGGCTGATGGCCTTGTTCGGCCTGTTCGGCTATATCTGCGCCAAGCTGGACGCGGAACCGGCGCCGATGCTGCTGGGCTATATCATCGGACCGATGATGGAGGAATACCTGCGCCGCGCGCTGCTGCTGTCGCAAAGCGATCCGCTGGTGTTCGTGCAGCGCCCGATCAGCGCCGTGATGCTGGGCCTGGCCGTGACGGCCCTGATCGTCGTGCTGCTGCCTTCGCTGAGGAAAAAGCGCGAGGAAGCCTTCCACGAGGAGTAACAGATGCTGGCGAGCCCCCGGGTTCGCCAGTTTTCTATCAGGACAGGCCGGACAGCTCGGCGTCGGTAAAGCCGGCGAGGCGGCGCGCTTCGAGGTTGAATGGCCCTTTCAGCGGCGGGGCGCGGTAGCGCAGCGCCAGCTCGGCATAGGCCGCGCGCGGCTCCAGCCCGTTTTGTTCGCACAGGTAGACATACCAGTGATTGCCGATCGCCACGTGGCCGATCTCGTCAAGGAGGATGCGGTCGAGGATGGCGGCGGCGGCCAGGTCGCCGGCCTGGGCAAGCTTGGCGCGCAGCGGCGGTATGGCGTCCAGGCCGCGCGCTTCGAGCGTGCGCGGCACCAACGCCATGCGCGCCACGATGTCGCCGCGGGTTTTCTCGACCATCTCCCACAGGCTGTCGTGGGCGCTGAAGTCGCCGTATTTCGCCCCGAGTACCTCGAGGTGCGCGGCCAGCATCGAGAAATGGGTCGCCTCTTCGGCGGCCACGCGCAGCCAGTCGGTATAGTAGTCGACCGGCATCCCAGGGAAGCGCCACAAGGCGTCCAGGGCAAGGTTGGTCGCATTGAATTCGATATGGGCAAGCGCATGGATCAGCATGGCCCGCCCTTCCCGGGTCGCCATCGAGCGGCGCCCGACCAGCCGCGGCGCAACCAGGACAGGCAGCGCGGGACGGCCAGGGATGGTGCCGGAAACTTTTATCGCGGCGCCCGGGTCAAGCGTCAGTGCGCTGGCTTGCCAGCTGGCCGCCATCGCGGCAACCTGCCCGGCCTTGGCCGCAGGATCAGTCTCAAGCAAGCACTGCAGCGCGCAGGCGCGAAGGTCAATTGTTGGCATTTTTAAAGATCAGACAAGTCGCAAACACACGATTATCAACGAGATGGCCGGTTCCCGGTAAATTGCCGGCCTCGGCCAACAACAGGACGCCATGATGAAGACCCAAAAAATCGCAGTAATCGCCGGGGACGGCATCGGCAATGAAGTGATGCCCGAAGGCCTGCGCGTACTCGAAGCGGCGGCGCGCAAGTTCAACCTTTCCCTCGAATTCCAGGTCATGGAATGGGCCAACTGCGACTATTACCTCAAGCACGGCCAGATGATGCCCGACGACTGGCGCCAGCGGCTCGAAGGCTGCGACGCGATCTACTTCGGCGCCGCCGGCATGCCCGACAAGGTGCCCGATCATATTTCGCTGTGGGGTTCGCTGCTCAAGTTCCGCCGCGAATTCGACCAGTACGTCAACCTGCGCCCGGTGCGCCTGATGCCGGGCGTGCCCTGCCCGCTGGCCAACCGCAAGCCTGGCGATATCGATTTTTACGTCGTGCGCGAGAATACGGAGGGCGAATATTCGTCGGTGGGCGGCAAGATGTTCGAGAACACCGAGCGCGAGTTCGTGGTACAGGACGCCATCTTCACGCGCCAGGGCACCGACCGGATCCTGAAGTACGCGTTCGACCTGGCGCAGAGCCGGCCCAAGAAGCACCTGACCTCGGCCACCAAGTCGAACGGCATTTCGATCAGCATGCCGTACTGGGACGAGCGGGTCGAAGCGATGGCGCCCTCCTACCCTGGCGTACGCTGGGACAAGTACCACATCGACATCCTGTGCGCGCGCTTCGTGCTGTCGCCGGAGCGCTTCGATGTGGTGGTGGCGTCGAACCTGTTCGGCGACATCCTGTCGGACCTGGGGCCCGCATGCACCGGCACCATCGGCATCGCGCCGTCGGCCAACCTGAATCCGGAGCGGTCGTTCCCGTCCCTGTTCGAACCGGTGCATGGCTCGGCGCCGGACATTTTCGGGAAAAATATCGCCAACCCGATCGGGATGATCTGGTCAGGAGCGATGATGCTGGACTTCCTCGGCAACGGCGACGCGGCCTTTACCGCCGCTCATGACGCGATCATGAAGGCCATCGAAACCGTGCTGCTGCAGGGGCCGACAACGCCGGACCTGGGCGGCACCGCCAGCACGACCGATGCCGGCCAGGCCATCGCAGCGGCGCTCTGACGCCTACGCCGCGCCGGCAAGCAGGAACGGCAATGCGGCTGCAAGCAGCTGCACGGGAGCTTCCTCCGGAACGTAGTGTCCACATGGAAGCGCTTCGCCGGCCACGTCGCCTGCCACTTGCCGCCATTCGGCCAGCGGTGCGAAGCAGCGATGCACCACGCCGTTGCGCCCCCACAGCACGAGCAATGGCATCGGCAAGCGGCGCCCGGCGTCGAGGTCGGTGCGGTCGTGTTCGAGGTCGATGCTGGCGGCGGCGCGGTAGTCTTCGCATAGTCCGTGGGCGGCGCCGGGCAAGGCCAGGCAGCGCTGGTATTCGGCCAGCGCGCGCGGATCGAACGGCGCCAGGCCAGCGCTGCGGCTGCCCATCACGTCGCGCACGTACGCCGCAGGGTCGGCTTCAATCAGCCGTTCCGGCATCGGACCCGGCTGGATCAGGAAGAACCAGTGCCAGTACGCGCGGGCGAACGCCTCGGTGGTTTTTGCGTACATCGCCAGGGTCGGGGCAATGTCGAGCAGGACCATGCGATCTACCGCCTGCGGATGGTCGGCCGCGAGCCGGTGCGCTACGCGCGCGCCGCGGTCGTGCGCCATAACGCGGAAGCGGCCGAAGCCGAGCGACTGCATCACCTTCAGCACATCGGCAGCCATGGTCCGCTTGCTGTAGTTTGCGTGCCCCGGCCCGCCTTGCGGTTTGGAGGAGTCGCCATAGCCGCGCAAGTCGCATGCGACGACGGTAAAATGTTCGCACAGCGCCGGCGCCACCTTGTGCCAGATGACATGGGTTTGCGGATGCCCGTGCAGCAGCAAGAGCGGCGGTCCGTTTCCACCGGCGACGGCATGAATTTCAATGCCCGGTTCGACTTCAAGCTGCACGGTGCGAAATCCAGGAAATAGTGGCGTGGTCAAGTTCAGGCTCCAGAGAGGGTGATCGGTCCGTGCGCGGCCGGACGCAGATTGCATTGTGAACTCTTCCGTGTCAGGATGCGCGTGTTTCCGCCACTTCCGCCAGAGTTAAATCCTATCAAAACCCCAGGCACCAACCGCTGCTCGCTGCGCATGGAGGCCGCATGGCCGTGACGATCAACCCGGCCGAAGTCGAGTTTACGGCAATCCGGGCACAAGGCCCGGGCGGACAGAACGTCAACAAGGTCTCGTGCGCCGTGCATGCCCGCTTCGATATTGGCGCCTCATCCTTGCCCGACGAAGTCAAGGCGCGCCTGCTCGCCCTGCGCGACAGCCGGATCACCGACGCCGGGGTGGTGGTGCTCAAGGCGCAGCAATCGCGCAGCCTGGAGCAGAACAAGGAAGACGCGCTGCGGCGCCTGCAGGCGCTGGTCGACAGCGCGGCCGAGGTGCCGCTGGTGCGCCGGCCCACCCGCCCCACGCGTGGCTCGCAGCGGCGCCGGCTTGACGCAAAGACCCGCAGCGGCCAGGTCAAGGCGCTGCGTGGCAAAGTCAGCGAATAACCCCGCCAGCCGCGTCGGCGAATTCTTTCAGTTCGGCACATCTTTGTTCCAAGTCAAGTTCGACCACATCAAGCCGGATAAGATTATTTCCGGACGGCTAGGCTAGCCCGTCTCAATGGTCGCGACAGGCGCGAAGAAGGAGATGCGATGAGGGATCCAGGCGCAGGCAGGCAACTCAGGCTTGGGAGCCCAGGGCATTTCCAGCGCGGCTCGATATCCTACCTGTTACTCGTTACTATCCTGGTCATGCTGGCCTTCACCGGCATCGCGCTCGACACCGCAATGGCCTACAACCGCAGGGCCGAAGTGCAGAGCGTGGCCGATGCCGCCGCCCTCGCCGCTGCACGCGAACTGAATGGCACGCCAGCGGGCATCACGGCCGCGGTAAATCGCGCGGCAGCCGTCGTCGGGCGCTTCAAATACCACTATGACCAGGTGCCAATGACCTGGAACGATGCCGCGATCGAGTTTTCCACCACGCCCGCATACGGCGGGTCATGGCGGAATGCCGGTTCAGCGGCCGCGTCGCCGGCGGGCGTGTATTTCGTGAAAGTCGACACCAGCCAGCTCGACGAAGCGGCAGCGTCGGTCGAAGCCGTCTTCATGCGCATCATCGGCGCCGACATGTCTGCCACCAACGTGGTCGGGCAAGCCATCGCCGGCCGCTCGGCCATCAATATCACTCCGCTGGCGGTCTGCGCAATGTCGTCCGCGGCGGCCACGCCGCGCGCCAATCCCGGGCCGCCGGCCAACCTGGAACTGGTCGAGTTCGGCTTCCGGCG
The DNA here is from genome assembly GCA_036402435.1 of Telluria sp. Taxonomy (GTDB): domain Bacteria; phylum Pseudomonadota; class Gammaproteobacteria; order Burkholderiales; family Burkholderiaceae_D; genus Telluria_A. The sequence goes on from DASWSX010000045.1 coordinate 20,797, forward strand.
CGGGGTCGCTTACAACCTGATGAACCTGAACCCGAATGCCGCCACGCCGGCGAATTTCCTGGTCAATCCCATCGACCCGCCTGGCGCAACCGGCAATGCGGTGCACACGACGATACCCATTGTTGGTCCGTTCGTCTGTAGCGGAACCATGGCAATGACCCGGGTCACCGGCGGCCAGATCAGGGTCAACAGCCCGTTCCCGATCGCCGACCTGTTCAGGCAGCTCAACTCGCGCTTCGACCAATACGACGGCGACATGTGCAGCCCGAACGGGGCGCCGCCGGACTTCAACATCAGGTCCTTCGTTTTCACCAGCATCCCATGGATGCTGACCCCGCCAACCGGCCAGACCGCAGCCCCGCTCGCCGGCCCGACCTCGCTGGCGACCATCGCCGACCCCTCGCCTGCACCCGCCGGCACAACCGCGGGGCAGTACGGTCCGCTGTGGTCGTTCGCGCGCGCGGTACCTTTCTCGGCGTATGTGAACGGTTCGCCGGAGCCGGCATCGGGCTACCCGTATTTTGCGGCCACGGCATGGACGACGCTGTACCGCCCCGGCCAGCCTTCGACGCTCGGCTACCCCGCCATGACGCCGTACATGGCCTCGGGCGGCGCCAACTTCCAGGCGCCCTCGGCCAGCAACCGGCCGGGCATCCGCAAGCGCCGGGTATTGAACGTGCCGCTGCTGGCCTGTCCGGTCAGCGGCAGCGCAAATGTTCCCGCGACGGTGCTGGCGATCGGGAAGTTCTTCATGACCGTGCCGGCGACCGAAACCACCATCAGCGCCGAATTCGGGGGTGTCGTCCCGGCCGAAACCCTCGGCGGCCCAGTGGAGCTCTTCCCATGATCCAGCTGCTGTCGACATCACGGTGCCGCATGCCGGAAGTTAAGTCCATGCATGCCCTGGCGCCACGCCTGTCCAGGCGCGCTTCGGGCGCCTACTCAGTCGAATTTGCGATCGTTGTCGTTGTGTTCCTCGCCTTCGTCTTCGGAATTATCGAGATCGCGCGGGCCATGTATGTCGTCAACACCCTGCAGGAAGCCACCCGGCGCGCGGCCACTGCGGTGGCACGAATCGACTTCCGCGATACCGCCGCCTTGGACCGTGCACGCCAGCGGGCCATCTTCCGCGATTCGGCCGGGGAGCTGGTACTTGGCCATCCGATCACCGACGCGCACCTGCGGATCGATTATCTAGCGCTGGTCCGAGGCGGAACTGGCGTCATGACACTGACGCCCGTCGGGGCCGGCGCGATGCCAGCCTGTCCCGGGCGCAACCGGCTCACCTGCACGGCCGATCCGAATGACCCGTCCTGCATCCGCTTCGTCCGGGTGCGCGTGTGCGCCGCCGACGATACGAGCCAGTGCAAGCAAGTGCGTTACACCCCGACCGTCCCGTTGGTGGATCTTCCGCTCGACCTGCCGCGGTCCACGACGATCGCCCTGGCCGAGACCTTGGGCTATACCCCGGGCATGACGCCCTGTCCCTGAACGCCGCCAGGCGTACCCCCAGAGGTTTTTGGCCAACCGCTCGTTCGAGGACTTGCCGGCCGGGTCAGCCTTCCGCCAGCGCCTCCATGGAACCGGCAAACCGTCCCCCGAAACGCTTGGGACCTTGAATTCTGCAGTTCATCGCAAACAGGTTCGACGAAATCACGGCATCCGTAGAATTAACGCATACCAACGAACCCGGAGTCCAACATGCTACGTTCCACCCTCGCACTTGTCCTGTGCTTTGCATCCGTCACCGCCCATGCGGACGAGCAGGCGCGCCGCGTCGGGCCGTTTTCGAAGATCTCCATCTCCGGACCGATGAACCTGACGGTCGATGCCGGCAAGCCGTTTTCGGTCACCGTCCAGGGCGACGCCAAATACATTGGACGCGTGAAGACCCAGGTGGTCGACGGCGAACTGCGCATCAGCATGGACGACGACTCGAACCTCAAGATGAGGAAACATGAACGCGTGCTGGTTTCGATGCCGTCGCTCACCAGCTTTGAAGCCGAAGGCGCGGGCCTGGCGCGCTTGAACAACGTCCAGGGCGACCGGCTCGACGTGGATTACGCCGGCGCCGGCAGCGTCATCATCAACGGCAAGGTTCGCTACGTACGCATCGACGCGGAAGGCGTTGGCGAGCTCGATGCCAAAGGCCTGATCGCCCAGGAGGCGAACGTCAGCTTTGAAGGGATCGGGGCGGTCTCGATCCATGCCAGCGAAAAGCTGACCGTGGACGTGGAAGGCATGGGCAACCTCAGTTACTACGGCAATCCGCGCATCGTGAACAAATCCGTATCGGGCATCGGCAGCGTGACCGCCCGCTGAACTACCTGAAAGTCCAGGACGAACAAACGAAGAGATAGCCGCCATCTGGTTGTTGAGCCAGTACATCAACCAGGGAGTGCTTCTCGCCATGCCTTCCCGTGGCCGTTGCGGTCGCATGGGCAATAGGTGGGAAGAAGAAAAATTTGCGCGGGCCGAGCCTGGGCTTGTCGCGCTCTTTCTGCGGGAGCATGGCGCCGTAGTGCGTGGCGATGGCGTTACGGCCGCGCAGCGTTTGTCCATCGGGAAGAAAAATCACGCCATCTTCCGTGTACAGCGACGCCAGGCGGCCGGCGTCTGCCTCATCCATGGCGTCGTACCACGCCTGTACCGTCTCCCTGAGTGGTTCTGGAATTTCCACCGGTTCTCCCGATCAATTGTTTGCCATTGTACGATCAGCCGATTGTACGCCAGCCCTCGCGTGAGCCGTGTCCTGCGGCATTTTCGGCCTCCGGCTAGAATGTTCCACATTACAGGCCCGAGGAGATTCTGATGACTGATCAATCGAAGTATGTTCCCCCAGCAGTGTGGGCGCCGCCCGCTTCGTCGGGAGGGGCGTTTGCCAACATCAACCGTCCTATCGCCGGCGCCACGCATGACAAGGCCCTCCCGGTCGGCAAGCATCCGCTGCAGCTCTATTCGCTGGCCACGCCGAACGGCGTGAAGGTGGGGATCATGCTGGAAGAGCTGCTCGCGCTCGGCCACGCCGGGGCCGAATACGACGCCTGGCTCATCAAGATCAACGAGGGTGAGCAGTTCTCCAGCGGCTTCGTGGAGATCAACCCGAACTCGAAGATTCCCGCACTGGTCGACCATAGCGGCGAAAAGCCGCTGTGCGTGTTCGAATCGGGCTCGATCCTGGTCTATCTCGCCGAGAAGTTCGGCGCCTTGCTGCCGAAGGAAATCGCGGCGCGCACCGAAACCATGAACTGGCTGTTCTGGCAGATGGGTTCGGCGCCATTCATGGGCGGGGGCTTTGGCCACTTCTACGCCTACGCGCCGGAAAAGTTCGAATACGCGATCGACCGCTACGCAATGGAAACCAAGCGGCAGCTCGATGTGCTGGACCGCCAGCTGGCGGCCAATCGCTTCGTTGCCGGCGACGAGTACACCATTGCCGACATTGCGATCTGGCCGTGGTATGGCGGCATGGTGCGTGGGGAACTCTACGACGCGGCGGAATTCCTGTCGGTCCACGAGTACAAGAACGTCAAGCGCTGGGCCGACGAAGTCGGTGCACGCCCTGCGGTGATCCGCGGCCGCAAAGTCAACCGCGTGCGCGGCGCCCCGGAAGAACAGGTTCCGGAGCGGCACGACGCTTCGGATCTGGACTGATCCGGTATTGGGGCGACGCGGTTTGATCAGGCGTGTGCGGAGCCGCTGACGAAGCGCCTGACAGATTGTTCGATGTCACTGCACACGTCGGCGAATGCCTTGCGAACTGCCGCGTCGTTCCCCTGTTCGGAACCGGGAGAGCGAAACGTCCAGAAAAGGGTGTGGGGATCACCCGGCCAGAGCGGCTGGTTCTCCCGGGCGGCCAGCGCGCAGACCGAAATGACAAAGTCCATCTTCAGTGCATCCGGCGTTAAGTATCGCTTCCACGATTTGCTTGCGAGTCCGTCGACCGGATATCCGCGCCGCGTCAGTTCTTCAATTGCAAGGGGATTGACCATGCCCGTGGGATGGCTGCCAGCGCTGAATGCCCGAAAATGGTGGTCTCCGATCTTCCGCAACACGGCTTCAGCCATAATGCTGCGCCCCGAGTTCCCGGAGCACACAAAGAGTACGTTTTTCACATTCTACTTTTCTGAGTTATCCAAGTACCCGGGGAGTGCCAACGAATGCTGAGAAACATAAGCTGGCGCAAAAGTATAACCGTGACAACATGCACCTTGCTGTAAGCAATATTCCCGCACCCGGGTAAGCGTAGTCCTACGCCGACCGGCTTACTTTCTCCCTATCGAACTCGTCCAGAAAAGTGTCAATACTTAAAAAATGATCAGGTCGCGCAAGCTCTCACCAGCGTCAAGCCGGTCGAATCCGCGATTGATGTCGGACAGCGCCATGCGCTCGCCCATCAAGCGGTCGATCGGCAGCTTGCCGGCGCGGTACAGGCCGATATAGCGGGGGATATCGCGCGACGGCACGCACGAGCCGATGTAGCTTCCCTTGACGGTCCGCTCTTCGGCAACCAGGCTGACGTGCTGCAGGTTCCAGGTGTGACCCGGCGGAGGCAATCCGGCCGTCACCGTCATGCCGCCGCGCCGCGTCATGCGGTAGGCCGCTTCCATCGCCTGCACCGAACCGGCCATCTCGAACGCGTAATCGACCCCGCCTCCGGTCAGCGCCTTTACCTTGTCGATTGCATCCGGGTCGCGCGCGTTCACGGTTGCGGTGGCGCCGAGCGACCTGGCCACTTCGAGCTTGCTGTCATGCAGGTCGATCGCGATCACGTGGCGCGCCCCGGAGGCGATGGCGCCCAGCATCGCGCACAGTCCGACCCCGCCGAGGCCGAGGACCGCCACGCTGGTGCCGGCCTGCACGCGCGCCGTGTTGATCACGGCCCCAACGCCCGTCAGCACGGCACAGCCGAACAACGCAGCTTCGGCCGGATCGAGGCCGGCATCGACCTTCACGCAGGAATGGCGCGACACCACCGCGTGGTCGGCGAATGCGGATACGCCCACATGATGATTGACGTCATGCGCGTGCTGGTGGATCCGGCGCGCTCCCGACAGCAGCGTGCCCTTCGCGTTGGCCTCGGCGCCTGGCTCGCACAACGCGGGCCGGCCTTCGGCACACGGCATGCAATGACCGCAGCTCGGAACGAATACGAGCACGACCTGGTCGCCAGGCTTGAGGTCGGTCACGCCTTCCCCCAGCTGGACGACTTCACCCGCGGCCTCATGGCCCAGTGCCATTGGCACCGGCCGCGGCCGCACGCCGTTAATCACCGACAGGTCCGAGTGGCACAGGCCCGCGGCCTTGATCTTGACCAGCACCTCGCCCGGGCCGGGCGGATCGAGGTCAAGCTCTTCAATCTTTAATGGCTGGCTTTGGGCGAACGGCGCTGACGCTCCGATCTCATGCAATACAGCTGCGCGGATTTTCATGAGTGGCTTCCGAAAAGTGACAAGGTGTGGGACTCAGATGACGCGGCCGCCATCGACCGGCATTTCTATCCCGGTGAGGAACTCCGAGGCGTCGCTGGCAAGGAACACCGCAACGTTGGCCACGTCGTGCGGCTCGCACAGGCGTCCCAGCGGAATGCTGGCGGTAAAGCGCGCGCGGTTTTCCGGCGTGTCCGGCACGCCCATGAAGTCGGCCAGCATCGCGGTGGCCCCCATCACCGGGCAGATGGCGTTCACGCGGATGCCGTCCGGCGCCAGTTCCACCGCCATCGATTTGGACAGCATGTTGGCCGCCCCCTTGGAGCCGTTGTACCAGGTAAGCCCCGGGCGCGGACGGATGCCTGCCACCGAGCCGACGTTGAGGATCACACCGGATTGCCGTTGACGCATCAGCGGCACCACGGCCTGCGCCATGTAATACAAGGATTTCACGTTGACCGCGTAAATCCTGTCGAAGGTCTTTTCGTCGACGTCGAGCATCGGCTGGTTGCGGTGCGTCGCGCCGGCATTGTTGACCACGATGTCGGGCACGCCAAAACGGTTGACGCAATGATCCACAGCGGCGCGCACCTGGCTGGCGTCGGTGACGTCGCATGCGACTGCGCTTGCATTCGGTCCGAGCTCTTCGGCCAGGGCGCGGCCGGCTTCAAAATTCAGGTCGGCGATGACCACTTTCGCGCCCTCGGCAATGTAGGAGCGGGCGATCCCGGCTCCAAAGCCGCTGGCGGCGCCGGTGACGATGGCAATCTTGCCTGCGAGTTGCGGCATGTTCTTCTCCTCAGTTATAGAATTGGACGATGGTCTTGGTCGTGCTCATCTCTTCGAGCGCGATGAAGCCCTTCTCGCGTCCGTGACCGCTTTTCTTCACGCCGCCAAATGGCAGCTCGACGCCGCCGCCGGCGCCGTAGCAGTTGATGAATACCTGGCCGCTGTCGATCCGCCGCGCCATGCGCGCCTGGCGGCTGCCGTTTTCGGTCCAGACGCCGGCGACCAGCCCGTACTCGGTCGCATTCGCAAGCCGCACCGCATCTTCTTCATCGGTGAACGGCATCGCCGTCAGCACCGGCCCGAACACTTCCTTGCATGCGAGGTTATGGTCACGCGGCACGGCGCCGAACAGGGTCGGCTTGACGAAGAAACCGCCGCTTGGCAGGCCAGGCGCAAGTTGCGCTTCGGCCACCACCGGAATGCCGGACGCAATCGAATCGGCGATGAAGCCGCTGACCCGCCCGTGTTGCTTGCTGTTGATGATCGGTCCGCAATCGAGGTCCATCTCCGGCGTGCCGACCCTGATCTGCGCGAAGCCTGCGCCGACCCGCTTCATCACTTCATCATAAATGTCTTGCTGGATCAGCAGGCGGCTGCCGGCCGAGCAGGTCTGGCCGGCGTTCTGCACGATGGCCTTCACGATGGCCGGCACCGCCTTGTCGAGGTCGGCGTCGCTGAACACCACCTGCGGCGACTTGCCGCCCAGTTCGAGCACGCACGGCACGCTGTTCTTGGCCGTCGCTTCCTGGACCATCACGCCTACTTCCGGGGAACCGGTGAACGTCGCGAAGTTGATGCCGGGATGGGCGGTCAGGGCTGCGCCCGCTTCGTGCCCGTAGCCGGTAACGATGTTGAGCGCGCCCGGCGGCAGCCCGGCTTCCTGCGCCAGCTCGCCAAGGCGGATGACGGCCAGGCAGGCGTCTTCGGACGGCTTGAGCACGGCGGCGTTGCCCATCGCAAGCGCCGGTGCAATGGTGCGGCCGAACATTTGCGCCGGATAGTTCCATGGAATGATGTGCGCGGTCACGCCGTGCGGCACGCGCACCACGCTGACGTTGTAGCCGTTCAGGTAAGGAATGGTTTCGCCGTGCACCTTGTCCGCGGCGCCGCCGTAGAACTCGAAATAGCGCGCCACCGCAGTGATGTCGTTGCGCGCCACCGTCATCGGCTTGCCGGTATCCTTCGCTTCGATCTGTGCCAGCTCCTCGTTGTTCTTGAGGATCAGTTCGCCCAGCCGCATCATGATGCGCCCGCGTTCGGTGGCGGTCATGCGCCCCCATGGGCCCTCGAGGGCGCGCTGGGCCGCCTTGACGGCCAGGTCGATGTCGGCCGCGCGGCCGCGGTCGATGGCGGTGAACTTGTCGCCGGTGCACGGGTTGATCACGTCAATGGTGCCGCCTTCGACCGGCGCCACCCATTTGCCTTCGATTAACAGGGTGCTCATGTGATGCTCTCCAGGTTGGAATGTCGATTCGGCGCGGCCACGTCGGGGACGAGTTCGCCGCGCTCAAGGGTCAGGGTCGCGTCCGGCAAGTCGCGCAGCAGGCTGCGGTTGGACTCGGTCACGACCACGCATAATTCCGGGTCAAGGTCGCGCAGCTTGCGCAGCGACTCGGCGTACTGGCCGGCCAGCACGGGCGCCAGGCCCTGGAAGGGTTCGTCCAGCAGCACCAGGCGCGAGCCGGCCATCAGGGCGCGGCCAAGGGCGGCAATCTTGCCCTGGCCGCCCGACAATGCAGCGCCGGATCTGGGCAGCATCTCTTTCAGCTGCGGCACCACGGTCAGCACCTTGTCGAGCCGGCGCGCGATTTCGGCCTTGTCGAGGTTGAGCACGTCGCATGGCAGGCGCAGGTTTTCTTCGACGGTAAAGGTCGGGAACATCACCCGGTCCTCGGGCGCATAGCCGATGCCGAAGGAGGTGCGCCTGTAGGGAGGCACCCCGGCCAGGTCGACGCCGTCGCACAGCACGCGTCCTTCCGACAGCGGCACCAGGCCCATGATGGCGCGCAACAAGGTGGTCTTGCCGGCGCCATTGCGCCCGACGATCGCCAGCAGGCTGCCCGGCATGAACTCGGTCTCGATCTGGCGCAGCACCGGGATGCCGACGATCCGGGCGCTGATCTTCTCTAACTTGAGCATGTCATTCTCCGATCACGTTTTTGCGGATCAGCGGATCGGCCAGCACCTCGGCCGGGGGGCCATCGGCGGCAACCTGTCCCGAGATCCATGCCGCCACCCTGGTCGCGTAGCGCGTCACGATGTCGACGTCGTGCTCGACGAAGATGGCAGTGACCCTGCGGTCGTCCAGCGCGCCCATGATGGTCGCCATCAGCCCATGCTTTTCCTCTGTCGAAACGCCGCTGGTGGGTTCGTCGAGCACCAGCAGCTTCGGGTGGAGGATTAGCGCCATGGCGATGTCGAGCAGCTTGCGCTGACCTTCCGGCAGCGAATCGCACAGCTCGTCCCCGCGCTCGGCCAAGCCGACAATTTCCAGCACGTGTTCGATCTCGCTTGCCGTGACCGCCTTGGCCAGCGGCTTCCACAGTCCGAGCCGGCCGACGCGGCCGGCAGCGGCAAGCCGCACGCAGTCGCGCACGGTGTGCTCGAGGAACAGCTGGGGCAGCTGGAACGAGCGGGCGAAGCCGCGCCGCACGATGGCACGGGGAGCCATGCCGGTGATGTCGCGGCCGTCGAAGTGGACCTTGCCGCTGGCCGGCCGGATCAGTCCGCTGCAAATATTGATGAAGGTGGTTTTACCGGCCCCGTTCTGGCCGATCACGGCCAGCCGCTCGCCTTCGTGCAGTGCGAAGTTGATGTTATCGGCTACCACCACCGCGCCGAACGACAGCTTCAGGTCGGTCGTCTGTAACAGGGGCGCGCTCATGGCTGGGCTCCTTTCTTGATCCGGGTGAGCATGCCGGCGAGGCCGCGCGGTGCAAAGAACACCATCACGATCAGCACCACACCCAGCACCAGGTTGGACATGCCGATCATGTACGCGCCGGCAAACACCTTGACGAACTCGAACACCGCCGCACCGAGGAAGGCGCCGACCGGGTGCCCTACCCCGCCCAGGATCGCGATGAAGACGATCTCGCCGGAACGCACCCAGTAGCCCATCTCGGGAGTCACCAGGCCTTGCGTGATGGCGAAGATCGCGCCCGACAAGCCGCACAGGGCAGCCGACAGCACATAGCCGGTCAGCATCACGCGGTAGGCCGAGATACCGAGGAACTCGAGCCGGGTTTCGTTTGTCTTGATGGCCGACAGCGCCTGGCCCGATACCGAGTTCAGGTAGCGATAGACCATCAGGCCGAGGATCAGCGCGAGCGACACCACGGTTACCAGCAGCGCGGTTTCGAACTCGGCGCGCTCCAGGCGCATGCCGAGAAAGGTGGACCGCGCCAGCCGCATGCCATCGGTGCCGCCGGTCAGCGTGAAGAACTTGCCGAGCACCGCGAACAGCACCATCGACAAGGCCAGGTTCAGCATGCCGAAGAAGATGGCGCGGTAGCGCACGACGAATGCGCCGATCACCAGGCCCGACAAGGCGCCCACCAGCGTGCCGAATGCGATCAGCACCGTGCTGTCGAGGGCAGGCCAGGCGCGCGCCGCGAACGCCACCGCGTACCCGGCGGCGCAGGAAAACATCGCATGGCCGAACGACATCTGCCCGGCCCGGATCAGTATCGACACGCCCAGTGCGGCGATGCCGAAACAGGTAGCAATAATGATCGCTGTCTTAATCCATGGCATGAGCACAGGCAGCACCAGGGCCAGCACTAGCAAGACGATGGCGGCGGCTGCCGGCCTGGACAGGCCAGGCCGGCCGCGCACTTGTGCCGGCCGGGTGGTTTGCGGCGCCGGCATTGCAGCCGGCGCCATCCTTGCGTGGGACTTGGACATCACACCCTCCTCGCTTGCGCGACCGAAAACAGCCCCTCAGGCTTGAACAGCAAGACCAGCACCATGATCAGGTACGGCACCAGTACTTCGATTTCCGGCAACAGATACACGGCGAACGAGCGCGCCAGGCCGATCAGGACGGCAGCAATCAGCGCGCCCTCGATCTGCCCGAGGCCGGCGGTGGCGACCACCGCGAACGACAACACGATCATTTCCGCGCCGCTGCCCGGCACCCACGACGTGGTCGGCAGCGCCAGAGCGCCGCCCAGCGCACCGAGGATCGAGCCGACCACGAAAGTGAACAGGCAGATGCGCTTGACGTTGATGCCCATCGCCATCGACACCTCGCGGTGATGGGCGACTGCGACAATCTGCTTGCCCATCCGGCTGTACTTGAGGAACGAACGCAGCGCGATAAAGATGAGGATGGCGGCACCGGGCAGCACGAACAGCTGGTAGCGCGTATAGGTAATGCCGATGACATCGACCACGCCGAGGTAGTCGACAATCGCCGAATACGAGTAAGGCTGGACGCCGAAGATCATGCGCTGCAGGTCTTCGAAAATCATGAAGGCGGCGAAGGTGACCAGCAGCTGCAGCATCGGTTCCTTGTCGTAGATGCGGCGCAGCAGCGTTATCTCCATCGCGGCGCCCAGCAAGGTGCCGACCAGGATGGCGGCGAGCACCAGCACCGCGAGCGACCAGGCGGGCGGCACACCGGCGGCGGCCACCCACAAACCGATGCTGGCTGCGACGTAGCCCCCGAACGCGTACAGGCTTCCGTGCGCCATGTTCAGGATGCGCATGACGCCGAACACCAGCGTCATGCCGAGCGCGACCAGGAACAGCAGGGACGCGTAAGACAAGCCGTCCATGATCGCCAGCATGAAGATATCGATGTTCATCACACTCTCACTTGAGCGCCGGGAACGCCTTGATCGACGCGTCCTTCATGATGGCCGGCTTCAGCGTCTTGACCCAGTCTGGCGACTTCTGGCCGACCGGGGCCGTGACCAGCGCGCCCGGGTAGATCACCATCTTGTCGATGACCGGGAAGGGATAGGCCGCCGTCTTCTTGGCCACGCCGAGCAGCTGGTCTTCCAGGCCCTGGCCATCCGCGCGGATTGAGACCGGACGCGTCAGGCCGCGGAATTTGAGGCCGTGCATCGAGTCAGCCAGCTGCTCGGTGGTCGGCCACTGGCCCTTGCTGCCGGCGAGCGCCTTGTCGTAATTGGCGACGACCGCATCGATGGCCTGGATCATATGGTGCACCGAGTAGATCGGGTAAGCGCCGGTCTTGGCCTTGAATTTCTGCGCGAAGTTCTTGAGCTTGGGATCATTCTTCAGCTCAGGATGAAGGAAATAATGGTCGCCGCGCGCGCCGATGATGGCGCCGTCCGGGACGATGGTGCCGAGGCGTTCCAGCGAGCTTTCTGCCAGCGGCAGCACAAACAGCGAGTTGCGGGTCAGGCCGCGCTGGGCCGCCTGGCGCACGAAGGTGTCGAGGTCGCCGCCCCAGGAGGTCGACAGGATGACGTCAGGACGCAAGGCCTGAAGCCGGCTTACCTCGGTGGAAAAATCGGTGGCGCCAAAGCGCGGGAACAGCTCGGCCACGATCTTGGTGTCCGGCTTCAACGCCAGCAGCGTGTTACGGAACAGCTCCCACGAGTCGCGTCCATACGCGTAATCCTGGTTGACCACGGCGATGGTCTTGAAGTTGGGCCGCGTGCGCAGCAGGTACATCACCGTGGCGACCATCTCCGCGGTCGCATTTGCCTGGGTACGGACGACATAGCGGTAGCGCTTTTCTTCCAGCACCTTTTCCGTGCCGCAATCCCACATGACGTTCAACACCTTCAGGTCTTCGGCGACCGGCGCAACGATATTGCAGTTGCCGCTCGAAATCGCCGCAAGCATGATCTTTACGCCCTGCTCCTGCACCACGCGGCGGTACTCGGACAGGAACTTGTCCCCGCCCACGCCCTCGTCGATGTAAATCGGCACCAGCTTCGCGCCCTTGATGCCGCCGGCGGCGTTGATCTGCTCGATGTACATGTCGGCGGCAGCCTTGGCCGGCACCCCGAACACGGACGCGGGGCCGGACAGGAAGGTTGTGATGCCGATCTTGATTTCGGCTGGTTTGCCGGCCTGGCCGAATGCCGAGGCGCTAAACAGCGACGCGGCCGCGAACGCGGCAACGCGAATTGCTTTTGACGAAAACATGTCTTCTCCAAGAATGAGCCGGGCGCGCAACGATGTTTGCCTGACTGGTTAGAATTCGAAACCTTCTATGAGGCCTTGCCGCTCCAATTGCTGCTTCTACAACGTGAATTCATTCTAGGACCGTGCCGGTTACCCCACAATCTGCATTTTCTGAAGGGGGGTGTCGTTTCCGGTGTAGTCACTGTTGTCGCGCTATTCGCTATCCGATCATCCGCCCCGCGTTTTAATTGGCCCACACTCCGCAATTGGATTCCGGACGCGCGCAGGCGTTCCAGCAAGTCGCTGCGCAGCGGATTTACCGCAACTCCCTCGTCGGGGACCAGTCGTTGTAGCCGGTGATGCCGCCAGCTTGGTGGTTGCCACATCTATCTCCTGAAACCTAGGCTTTTCGCAGCAGGTCAACCCGGAATGGTGCGAGGAATTCGGCCCCGCGTTCGCTCATGTGCGCCGCGAACTTTGCGCGCACCTCACCGAGCAACTCGGCCGACAGCCGATGCTCCGTATGGGTAGCGGCAATGACTTTCTGTTCGAATTCAACGAAATCCCGATAGCGCACCTGCGCCCGGAAGAATGTCTGCGATACCAGCTCGAAAAGCCCCGCCTCGACCGCGTCGCGCGTTGCCTCGAACGCGGCTTCGCGCACCCGCCGCTCATCGTGGAAAAGACGCAGAATGTCGTTGTAGTCGCCGCCGAAAACCGGCTCCGAGATGTAGACCAGTCCGCCAGTCACCAGCACCCGCTGAATCTCCGCGAACGCCTGTCCGAGCAAATCGAGCGGGACGTGGTGCAGCGACTTGAAAAGGAATACCGCATCAACGCTCGCATCGCCTGCAGGAATTGCCTGCGCCCCGCCCAGAGCAAAATGTACCGACGGCAAGTCGCCCAGCTGCAGGTTAAGTGCGTGCTGCACGCGATCAACCTCGAAGGCGAGGATCGACTCGAACTTTCCGCTGCGCGCTAGCAGCCTGGTCTGGCGCGCCGTCCCGCATCCAAGTTCCAGCGCCCTCGCCCCGCCCAGCGGCAGATTGCCGATCAACTCGCGCTCGTCAAGTACAGGACCGGGATCGGAACACGAGATCTTCATGACAGTTGCGTACGTGATGCGCGGCGGACCGCGTCGTCCATCATCTGTTGGGCCACCAGGATCACAGGGCGGTCGACCATCTTGCCGTCAAGCGCCACGGCGGCGCCCTTTGCCTTCGCCGCCGCATCGAGCACGCGCGCGGCCCAGTCCAGTTCGGCGGCGCTGGGCGTGAAACCGTCGTTGACGACCGGTACCTGCCGCGGATGAATGCACAGCTTTCCGCCGAAACCGAGCGCGCGGGCCCGGACAGTGTCTTCACGGACCCTGGCCTCGTCATCAATGGCAACCGTGACGCCATCGACCGGCGGCGCGATCCCGGCTACCCGCGATACCAGCACCAGCTGCGACCGGAAAAACAGCAGTTGCTCGTAGCCTTCCTTGATGCGCAGGTCAAAGCTGAAATCGATGGCGCCAAACACCAGCCGCTCCACACCGGGCGAACGTGCCAGCGCCGCCGCATTCCACATTCCGACCGCGCTCTCGATCAGCGGGAGGAGAACCTTGGCGCCAGCCGCTGCGAGCGTGGCCAGATCCTGTTCCTGCTCGGCCTTGGGCAGCATCACGGCGGCAATGCCGGGCAAGCCGCACAGCGCCAGGTCGTCGCGGAACCACTCGCTGTCTGCGCTGTTCACCCGCACCAGTACCGGGCGCTCGGGCGAGGCCCAGGCGGCCAGCGCTTGACGCGCTGCGCGCTTCCCGGCGGGCGGCACCGCATCCTCGAGGTCGACGATGACCGCATCGGCGCCAGCGGCGCATGCTTTGTCGAAACGCTCAGGACGATTACCGGGCACAAAGAGGTAGGAACGCGCAGGCGCGGGGTTCATGTCAGGCTCCCGGAACCAGGAAATGGCCCACGGCTGCCTCGTCGGCGATGGTCCAGATGCGCTGGAATGCGGCGCGCATCTCGGCCCCGCTCGCGGCCGCGCTGAATTCGGCCAGGCGCAAAGCCTTCGATTCAAGCTCGTCGCGGGTGAGCGTGTTGCCGGGATCGCCCTTCGGTTCGTCGACCCGGCCTTCCAGAACGCGCCCGTCGGTCGTCTCCACCGTGACCTTGCCGATCCAGCGCGCGGGGTAAGCAGTGTCGACTTCGTCGTCGAGCTTCATCGTCACTTTTTCGCGGAATGCAGCAACGCGCGGATCGTCGTAGGCGCTGTCGAACTCCTTCAGGCCGGCGGCATGGAACTGGGCGATCAGGCCAAGCACCGTCCCCATCGAGAACTTTGCCTGGTGCACGGTCTGGGGATTTACCACGGGACCGAGCACGTCAATGGCGCCCTGGTGCACATGGGTAGTTACCTTGGCGATCTGGTCCGGCCGCAGCTCATGCTGGGTAATTACTTGCAGCAGCGCATCGGCAGCCGGATGCGTGTGGCGGCATGAAGCATGGAACTTGAAGGATGTCTCGGCCAGCGTCCAGCGCTCGCCCAACCGGTCCGTCAGCTTGGCCGGATTGGCATCGCTCGACATGCCGGCAGCCATCCCCTGCCTGCCTTCCAAAATACGCCTGGCGCCGGTGAAGCCGTCGGCGGCCAGGTAGGCCGACATCAGGCCGTCGCCGGCGGCCTTGGCGGTGTGCAGCTGCTTGGAGTCGGCGGCGTCGCGCAGGAACTCCCACAGCCCGGCCGCCTGTGTTCCGGCGGAGCCGAAGGCGTGCAGCATCTGCTCGGGCGTCAGTTTCAGCAGGCGCCCGACGGCAGCGGCCGCAGCGACCGTGCCGGCGGTGCCTGTCGTGTGGAAGATCCGGTAGTGCGAGCGGCCGAGGAACTCGCCGATGCGGATGCCGACTTCATACCCCGCCACCGACGCCGTCAGGAACTCGCGGCCACTGGCGCCGATGGCCTGGGCCACCGCGAGCGTCGCCGGAAACACCACGGCGGCCGGATGAAACACCGACCCGTTGTGGACGTCGTCCTGCTCGGCGAAATGCGACGAGGCGGCGTTGACCATGGCGGCAAACAGCGGGGTCGTTGCGCGGCGCGCGATCAGCACTTCGGATTTGCCCTCGGACGGCCCCATCTGGCGGGCAAACGATTCGATCGCCTGTACCGGGCGTCCGGTCTTGCCGGCCAGTGCCGAACCGAACCAGTCAAGCAGCAGGTCTTCGGCGCGCCGCATCACGGGCGCGGGAATGTCGTCGAAGCGCAGGTTCGCGGCAAAAGCGGCCAGCGTCGCGCTTGGGTGGTCGTCGATCATGGGTGGCAGTCCTCAGTTAAATCAGACCGCATGCGCGGCACGCAGGTTGGCGATGGCTTCGTTGTCGTAGCCGATGGCGGCGAGGATCGCATCGGTGTGCTGGCCCAGTGCCGGCACCGGGTCCATGCGCGGCTCGTAGGTGTTCGGCACGCCGGGCGGCAGCAGCGCCGGGATGCTGCCGGCAGGACTGCCGACTTCCACCCAGCGATGGCGCGCTGCCAGTTGCGGATGATTCCACAGGTCGTGCATGTCGTTCATGTGCGCGTTGGCGATTTGCGCAGCGTCCAGGCGCTCGATGACCTGTTCGGCGGTGAGCGTGGAGAAGGCCTTGGCGATAATCGCGCGCAGTTCGGCGCGCGCCGCCGTGCGGGCCGAATTCGATACGAACCGCGGGTCGGCCGCCAGCTCCGGCTGCAGCAGGACCCTGGCGCAGAACACGCCCCACTCGCGCTCGTTCTGCAGGCCGAGCATGACCACCTTGCCGTCCCCGGCCGGGAACGGGCCGTACGGATAAATCGTCGCATGGGCGGCACCAGCGCGTTGCGGCGGCGCGGCGCCGTCCATCGCGTAGTACAGCGGGAAGCTCATCCATTCGACCATGCTTTCCAGCATCGAGACATCGATGTTGCAGCCCTGCCCCGTCCGTCCGCGCTGGATCAGCGCCGCAAGGATATTGGAATATGCGTACATGCCGGCGGCGATGTCCGAAATGGAGCAGCCCGCCTTGGCCGGCTCATCCGGCGTGCCGGTGATCGACAAAAAGCCCGATTCGCTCTGGATCAGCAAGTCGTAGGCCTTCTTGTCGCGGTACGGGCCGTCGGCGCCGTAGCCGGAAATGTCGCACACGATCAGGCGCGGGAATCTTTCACGCAGCGCGTCGTACCCCAGCCCCAAACGGGCAGCCGCGCCAGGCGCCAGGTTCTGCACCAGCACATCCGCGTCTTCCAGCAGCTTGTCGAGGATCGGGGCGGCCTCCTGGTGCTTGACGTCGAGCGTCAGGCTTTCCTTGGAGCGGTTGGTCCAGACGAAGTGCGAGGCCAGTCCGCGCGCGCGCTCGTCATAGGCGCGGGCGAAGTCGCCGACGCCGGGCCGTTCGACCTTGATCACGCGCGCGCCCAGGTCGGCCAGCTGGCGCGTACAGAACGGCGCGGCAATCGCATGTTCCAATGTAATGACGGTAATGCCTTCCAATGGGCGCATGAATATCTCCTCAGAACGAGCGCGGCATGCCGAGCACGTGTTCGGCCACATAGGACAGGATCAGGTTGGTCGAGATCGGCGCCACCTGGTACAGGCGGGTCTCGCGGAACTTGCGCTCGACGTCGTACTCGCAGGCGAAGCCGAAGCCGCCATGGAACTGCAGGCAGGCGTTGGCCGCTTCCCACGACGCGTCGGCGGCCAGCATCTTGGCCATGTTGGCCTCGGTGCCGCAGGGCTGGTGCGCGTCGAACAGCTCGCACGCCTTGTAGCGCATCAGGTTGGCGGCCTCGAGGTTGACAAAGGCCCTGGCGATCGGGAACTGCACACCCTGGTTCTGCCCGATCGGCCGCCCGAACACGATCCGTTCGTTGACGTACTTGGTGACCTTGTCGATGAACCAGTAGCCGTCGCCGATGCATTCGGCGGCAATCAGCGCGCGCTCCGCGTTCAGGCCGTCGAGGATGTACTTGAAGCCCTTGCCTTCCTCGCCGATCAGGTTCTCGACCGGGATTTCCAGGTTTTCGAAGAACAGCTCGTTGGTTTCATGGTTCACCATGTTGAGGATCGGCTGCACGGTCATGCCCTTGCCGATCGCCTCGCGCAGGTCCACCACGAAGATCGACATGCCTTCCGATTTCTTTTTCACGTCGGCCAGCGGCGTGGTGCGCGCCAGCAGGATCATCAGGTCGGAGTGCTGGACCCGCGAGATCCACACTTTCTGGCCGTTGACGACGTACTTGTCGCCCCTGCGCACGGCGGTGGTGGTGATCTTGGTGGTGTCCGTGCCGGTGGTCGGCTCGGTAACCGCCATCGACTGCAGGCGCAGTTCGCCGGTCGCGATCTTCGGCAGGTACAACTGCTTCTGCTGCTCCGAACCGTGGCGCAGCAGAGTACCCATGTTGTACATCTGGCCGTGGCAGGCGCCGGAGTTGCCGCCGGCGCGGTTGATTTCTTCCATGATGACCGAGGCTTCGGTCAGCCCCAGGCCGGAGCCGCCGTACTCTTGCGGGATCAGGGCGGCCAGCCAGCCAGCCTCGGTCAGCGCATCGACAAATTTCTCTGGGTAGCCGCGGGTTTCATCCACCTTGCGGAAATATTCGGCAGGGAATTCAGCGCACAGGGCGCGCACCGCATCGCGGATGTCTTGGTAAGAATTCGGGTGGAGTGGCATCTCGGTCTCGTTGACAGGTATTAGTCGGAAAGCGTGGCTTCGGCCTGCATGGCCAGTTCGCCGCGCATGTTCTGGGCCCACAGCTGGACGGTGCGGCCGTCGGGGTCGGGCAAGCCGCAGACGGTGAACGGCTCGGTGTCGAACAGCGTTCCCACCGCACGGAAGGAAAAGGCAGCCATGCGCGCCCCGGGCATGTTTCGCTGCAGCAGGTCAGCCAGCAGGGTTGCGATCAGCGGACCGTGCACGATCAGGCCCGGATAGCCCTCGACCTCGGTGACGTAGCTGCGGTCGTAATGGATGCGGTGGCCGTTGAAGGTCAGCGCCGAATAGCGGAACAGCAGTACCGGGTCGGGCGTGACGGTGCGGCTCCAGGCGGCGCCGGTGGGCGCGGCCTTGGGCGCCGGCGTTGCGGCGCCAGGTTGCGGCAGCGCGCGGTAGACAATGTCATGCTCCTCGGTGACGCAGGTCTTGCCGCCCTGGGCAAGCTCATGCGCAACCGTGACGAACGCCAGGTTGCCGCTGGCGCCGGCCTTCGCGGTCACGCTCTGGACGCGCGAGGTGCGCGTCGCGTCCGTGCCGATGACGAGTGGTGCTGCGAAGGTCAGCCGGCCGCCCGCCCACATGCGGCGCGGCAAAGGCACTGGCGGCAGGAAGCCGCCGCGCTGAGGGTGGCCGTCCGGTCCCAGCTCGGCCTGGGGAGCGGCAGTCCAGAAGTAGATCCAGTGCCACAGCGGCGGCAGCGGCGCGCCTGCCGGGAAGGCGAACGGACGGTCGAGCGTGGCCGTCAGCGCGGCCGCCTGACGGGCGTCGATGCGCGCGTCGGCGGATTCGGCATTGCCGACCCACTGCTGCAATAAGGCGGTATCGAAGGCATCGGAGATCATGATGGCGGCGCAGGTTAATTTGTAGGATTCCAGTGTGTTCCAGCCGGCGTATTGTCACAATCTGCATTTTTTGAAGGGGGGGTGCGATTTCGATGAAGCGCGCGCTTGCGGTTAGAATCAGGCTAATGAAAAAGGAAACTTACCCATGCTGTTCGACCTGACCGACCTGCGCTTGTTCATCTTCGTCGCGGAACTCAAGAGCCTCACGCGCGCGGCCGAACGCATGCATTTGTCGCTGGCCGCCGCGAGCAACCGGGTCAAGGAACTGGAGTCGCGCTTCGGCATGCGCCTGCTGTATCGCGAGAACAAGGGCGTGATGCTGTCGCCCGCTGGCGAAACCCTGCTGGCGCACGCGCAGCAGTTCATGCAGCAGCTGGAACGCCTCAAAAGTGACATGCAGCAGTACAACAACGGCATCAAGGGGCACATCCGGATTTTCGCCAACACCACTGCCGTCACTGAATTCATGCCGCAGGTGCTCGGCACCTTCCTGACGGCCCATCCGCAGGTCAACGTCGCGCTGGAAGAGCGGCTGAACCACGACATCGTGCGCGGCGTGCAGGAAGGCACCGCCGATATCGGCGTCGCGGCGGGCCCGGTGCAGGGCCAGGGCCTGGAGATCATCAATTTTTCCACCGACCGGCTGGTACTGGCCACGCCGCTCAACCATCCGCTGGCCAACGCCGGCAGCGTGTCCTTCGCCGAGACGCTCGCCTACCCGCACGTCGGCTTGCACGAAGGCAGCACCTTGCAGCACTTCCTCAACCGGGTGGTGTCGGATACGGGCGAACACCTGAACCTGCGCATCCAGGTCAGGGGCTTCGACGCGATGTGCAGGATGGTGGAATCGAATGTCGGGATCGGCATCCTGCCCCAGTCGGCCGGCCTGCGCCACAGCAAGTCGATGAACATCGCACTGGTCGAACTGACAGATCCGTGGGCAGTGCGCGAACGCAGCGTGATCGTCCAGAAGCTCGAGAACCTGCCGGCCTATGCGCGTGAACTGGTCGAGTACATCCGCAGCCAGGCGGAGCCGGCGAAAACGCAATGATGCTCGGATTGCACTGTCGAGTTTCTTTACATTTTTGGCACTTGTCCGCAAACCTTGATACATAAGCCATTGATTCGCAACGCTTAGCAAATTCTGGCACGCTCCCTGCTTTACTCGCTAAAAGCCGAGTAGGCATATTCCTACAAATATTTCTGCAGGAAACGGGATGAGCACCTACCTCTACATTGCGTTCGAAGGGCTGCGGGCCTCGCCAATCTCCGAGGAAGAGTGGTTGTCCGCCGTGCAGAAGTGCAGTGAGCTTGTTGTCGATGACGCCCGGCCGTGGAGCGCTCCCGGCCAGCGCGTCGTACGGCTGAAAAAGGACAGGAGGGCGACGCTGCGCCTGGACCGCTTCGGAATAGCAGGCGCACGGGACCCGTCAAAAGAGCTGATCGCCGTTATGTTCAAGGTTGCAGCCCAACTCGGCGCGCACGTCTACAGCGATCGCTTCCATGTGTACGAGTCAACGGCCGATCTGGTCCGTCGCAGGACGCAACACCGGCGCACCTTCGACAAGCAACGCGCATACAGGGAAAAGCAGCGCGCCATCCAGATTTCACTGTGGATCGCCCTGGGCGCAGCGCTAACGCTGTTCGGGCTCCTGCTGGGCACGCTGTAGGCGGCCATGCGCGCAGTCCCGGCGTGACCTGGCCGGTTTGACGCTGCCGGACGAAGGTGCTAGCCTGAAACGGTATGACACATTCCCGTTCCCGCCCCCGCCATGCGCTACTGGTCCATTGACCGCCCCGCTTCCAGCCCCCTGCTCGACCTGTCGCGGGTCACAGGGCTGGTGGCGGCAATCGGCCAGGCGGACAACACCACGTTCGCCGCCGAGGTGCTGAAGACGCTGGCCGAGCCGGCCAAGGTTTCGCAGTGCACCGTGTTCGCCTACGAATTCGGCAACCGTCCACGCACCGTGTCGGTGGCCGATCACCGTGGCGGCCGCTTCCTGCGCGACGTCGCCGACGCCTACGCGCGCCATTACTATCTCCTCGACGGCAACCAGCGTGTGATCGCGGCCGCGCCGGCAGCCAGCCCCGGCTCGTCGCTGATCATTCACCAGCAAAACACCGGCGACATCGACCACGCGGGCTATCGCGCGGCCTGCTACAGCGATCCAAACGTGTGCGACCGGCTGTCGCTGATGGTACAGCCGGCCGCGGACATCTGGCTGTCGGTTAACCTCTACCGCGACCGCACCTACGGCAACTTCGAGGCCGGCGAGATCGCGCTGGTCGAGGCGCTGGCGCCGTTGATCGGGCATGCCGCGCGCCATCATTACGTGATGCACGGCCAGAACCAGCTCGGCATTCCACAGCTGATGCTGGCGCGCGTCCGCCGCCTTTGCCCCTCGCTTGCCAAGCGCGAACTGGATGTCGTGCGCGGCGTATTGGAGGGCCGCACCGCCGCGGAAATCGCCGACATTATGGGCATCAAGCCCGCCAGCGTCATCACCTACCAGAAGCGCGCTTACCAGCGTCTTGGCATCTCCAGCCAGCGACAACTGTTCGCACTCTGCCTGTCCACCGACGCGCCCTGAATCAGCCGGGATCTGTACCCAAAATGGGGACAGACAGCGCGATGGGTCCTGCGCATACTCGGGTCAAGACGACAACAAGAACAAACGTCGGGACAAGCCGCCATGCCTGTGGCAGCTCCAGCTCAACCGGATACCAGGAGACCCCCATGCCACCGGTGACAACGTTAACCCCAGCGCCATCCAGCAGCGCCACCCACCAACCCGACCTTGAACAGCAGGTCATCGGCAAGGTATCGGGCCGCCTGCTGTGGTTCATCTTCGTGCTGTTTGTTTTCTCCTTCCTCGACCGCATCAACATCGGCTTCGCCGCGCTGACGATGTCCGCCGACCTTGGCCTGACCGCCACCCAGTTCGGCCTGGCCACCACGCTGTTCTACATCGCCTACATCTGCTGCGGCATCCCGAGCAATATCGCACTGGCCAGGCTTGGGGCGCGGCGCTGGATCGGCACCATCATGATCGGCTGGGGGCTCGCCTCGACCGCCACCATGTTCGCCACCAGCCCGGAAACCCTGTACCTGCTGCGCATCCTGGTGGGCGTCACCGAAGCCGGCTTCCTGCCCGGGATGCTGCTGTACCTGACCTTCTGGTTCCCGCCGGCCTACCGGGCCCGCGCCAACGCGCTGTTCATGATCGCGATGCCGGTGACCGCCGCGCTGGGATCGGCCGTGTCGGGCTACATCCTCGAACTCGATGGCGCGATGGGACTGAAAGGCTGGCAATGGCTGTTCATGCTCGAAGGCCTGCCCTCGTCGATCCTTGGCCTGATCGTGTTCTGGTACCTGGACGACAAGCCGCAGGACGCGAAGTGGCTGAGCGCGGCCGAGAAAACCACGCTGGAGCGCAGCCTGCAGGCGGCCCGCAAGCAGCCGGATGCGGCCGCCGCCGCAGCGCCTGAGCGCAGCCTGTTCGCCGAGCTCACTTCCCCGGTCGTGGTCAAGTTCGGGCTGGCCTACTTCTGCCTGGTGAATACGCTGGCGATGGTCGCGGTGTGGACGCCGCTGATCGTCAAGAGCTTCAGCGCCGATGCCAGCAACCGCACCATCGGCCTGCTGGCCGCGATTCCGCAGCTTGTGACCATCGTGGCGATGATCTGGTGGGGCCGCCGCTCGGACCGCAAGCAGGAGCGCCGCTGGCACCTGGTGATTCCGATGCTCGCTTCCGCCGGCGGCTGGATGTTCACCGCTTTATCCAGCGATCCGGTCGTCCAGATGCTCGGCATCTGCATGGCTTCGGCCGGCTCGTACACCGCCATGTCGATCTTCTGGACCACGCCCGACCAGGCCTTGAGCTGGAAGGCGCAGGCCATCGGCATCGCCGTCATCAATGCGGCCGGCAACGTGAGTTCCGCGCTCAACCCGGTGATCGTCGGCTGGATCAAGGATGCGACCGGGAGCTTTGCCAACGGCCTGTTCTACGCCAGCGCGCTGATGGTGGCCGGCACGGTGATTGTCCTGATGCTGCCGATCGCCGCCCGCAAGAAAACCGAACACTGAAGGAAGAGACGATGACTATTCAATTCGCACCCTATCCGTTCACCGCCCGGCAGTACCGGGCCCGCATCCCGCCGTGCGATGCGGGGATGGACGCAACGCGCCACCAGGTGGCGATTGTCGGCGGCGGGCCTGTCGGGCTTGCCACCGCACTTGGACTGGCGCGCCAGGGCATCGCATCGGTGCTGATCGAGGCGGACGATTCGGTTTGCCAGGGCAGCCGCGCGATCTGCATCTCGCGCCGCAGCCTGGAAATCATCGAACGCCTCGGCGCCCTCGATGGCTTCCTCAAGACCGGCCTGCCGTGGACCGGCGGGCGCAGCTTCTACCGCGATACCGAGGTCCTGCACTTCACGATGCCGCAGGACGACAATCAGAAGCTGCCGCCGATGGTCAACCTGGCCCAGTACCACATCGAGGAGCTGCTGCTGGAGGCGGCCGAAAAGTACCCTGGCCTGATCGACATCCGCTGGCAGACCCGCGTGACGAACCTTGAGCGCCGCGGCGACGGCGTCACCCTCGGCCTCGGCACGCCAGATGGCGATTACGCGCTGCAGGCCGACTGGCTGGTGGCCTGCGATGGCGGGCGCAGCACGATCCGCGAAGCGATGGAACTGCCGCTGCACGGCGCCAGCTACGAAGGCCGCTATATCATCGTCGACATCAAGCTCGCAAGCGAGCGCCCGACCGAGCGGCTGGCGTACTTCGACCCGCCCTGCAATCCGGGATCGACGGTGCTGGTGCACAAGCAGCCGCATAACGTGTGGCGCATCGACTACCAGGTGCAGGACGGCGAAAGCGCGGAGGAAGCGGCCAGGCCCGAAAACGTGCTGCCGCGCGTGCAAAGCCTGCTCGACATGATGGGCGAAACCGGACAGTGGGCGCCGGTGTGGATCACGATGTACAAGGCGAACGCGCTGACCCTCGAGCACTACCGCCACGGGCGCGTGATGTTCGCCGGCGACGCTGCGCACCTGGTGCCGATCTTCGGCGTGCGCGGGGCCAACTCGGGCATCGACGACGCCGACAACGTGTCCTGGAAGCTGGCCTATGTGGTCAAGGGCCTCGCGGGCGAAGCACTGCTCGACAGCTATTCGAGCGAGCGGGTCGCCGCGGCCCACGAGAACCTCAGCTACGGGACCAAGAGCACGGAATTCATGGCGCCGCCTTCCTTCGCCTTCGAACTGATGCGCACCGCCGTGCTGGGCCTGGCCGAAAAACACGCCTGCGTGCGTTCGCTGATCAACCCGCGCCAGAGTTCCGCCATTACCTACAGCGGCTCGCCGTTGAACGTGGCCGACCAGGACGCGTGGAGCGCTGGTCCCGTGCCGGGCGCGGTGCTGCCGGAGTGTCCGCTGACCGTACTCGCTGCGGGGCAGGAGTCGCGGGAGCACGTCACCGGCCTGCTTGGCACCGGCTTGACCGCATTCTGCTTCACGGACGACGCCAAGGTTCCGGCGCAGGTCGCCGCATTTGCAGACACAATGAGCGTCAAGGGCATCGGGCTGACGGTGATGCCGCTGGCGCAGGAACGGCCATTGGACGCGACATCCAACTGCGCATGGGATCACACTGGCCGTCTGTTCGCCATGTACGGCGCGACGCCAGGCAGCGTCTACCTGGTTCGCCCGGACGGCCACGTGCTGGGCCGCTGGCAGGCGCCGGACGCGGGGCAGCTCAGCGCCGCGGTCGGGCACCTGCTGCACTCATAACCGAGAAAGGAAGCTCTCATGAACGATAGCGAACTCGATGCCGTCTACACGCGGCTTTGCAAGACCATGACCCAGCTGGGCGCGGACAAGTCGCCGCTGTTCCTGGCCCGCTTCGCGCTGCTGGCCATCGGCCAGATTGGCGACCCGGACACCGCTGCGCGACTGGTGGACGACGCCGCCGACGGCCTGGCGGAATGACCACCCCATCAGGAGGACCCAGCATGCCGCTCGACTATCAATCCGGCTTCGGTAACGAATTCGCCACCGAAGCGCTGCCCGGCGCGCTGCCGGTTGGCCGCAACTCGCCCCAGCGCGCGCCGTACGGGCTGTATGCCGAACAGCTGTCCGGCACCGCGTTCACCGCTCCGCGCCACACCAACCGCCGCTCGTGGCTGTACCGGATCCGTCCGGCCGCCATCCACGGGCCGTTCGCGGCAATGGAGATCGGCCGCGTCGTCAGCAATTTCGACGACGTGCCGGTCTCGCCCAACCAGCTGCGCTGGGATCCGCTGCCGCTGCCGCACGCGCCGACTGACTTCATCGAAGGCCTGGTGACGATGGCCGGCAACGGCAGTCCCGCCGCCGGCACTGGCTGCGCGATCCACCTGTACGCGGCCAACCGCTCGATGGAGGGCCGCTACTTCTACAACGCCGACGGCGAGCTGCTGATCGTGCCGCAGTTGGGCGCACTGACGATTGCCACCGAGCTGGGAACGCTGCAGGTCGAGCCGCAGGAGATCTGCGTGATCCCGCGCGGCGTGCGCTTCCAGGTGCGGCTCGACGGCCCCGCCGCGCGCGGCTACGTATGCGAGAACTATGGCGCGCTGCTGCGCCTGCCCGACCTCGGCGTGATCGGATCGAACGGCCTGGCCAATCCGCGCGACTTCCTGACGCCGGTTGCATCGTACGAGGAGCGCGAAGGCGACTTCGAGCTGGTCGCCAGGTTCCAGGGCCGCATGTGGCGCGCCGCGATCGGGCATTCGCCGCTCGACGTGGTCGCATGGCACGGCAACTACGCACCCTACAAATATGACCTGCGCCGGTTTAACACCATCGGCTCGATCAGCTACGACCACCCCGACCCGTCGATCTTCCTGGTGCTGCAGGCGCCGAGCGACACGCCTGGCGTCGACACGCTCGACTTCGTGATCTTCCCGCCACGCTGGCTGAATGCCGAAGACACGTTCCGGCCGCCCTGGTTCCACCGGAACTTCGCCAGCGAATTCATGGGACTGATCCACGGTGCGTATGACGCCAAGGCCGAGGGCTTCGCGCCCGGCGGCGCATCGCTGCACAACTGCATGAGCGGCCATGGGCCCGATGCCGGGACGTTCGACAAAGCCAGCCTCGCCGACACCAGCAAGCCACACCACGTGACGGACACGATGGCCTTCATGTTCGAAACGCCGGCTGTCATTCGTCCCACCGTACACGCGCTCGAATCGTCGCAACTGCAGACCAGCTACGCCAACTGCTGGCAAGGGCTGGAAAAGCGCTTCGATCCGGCGCGCCGCTGAAACCACAAGGAGCATTCATGGCACTGCTTAACGAAACCCACGCACCCGGCCTGCGCAGCTGGGTTGCCTCAGCCAACGAGCCGGGCACGGATTTTCCGATCCAGAACCTGCCGTTCGCGGTGTTCCGGCGCGCCGGAACGGACGAAGCTTTCCGCGGCGGCGTCGCGATTGGCGACCAGGTCGTCGACCTGAACATGGCGGCGAGCCATGGTGCGCTGTCGCCGCAGGCCTTGCCGCTGGCTTTCGCTTGCGGCGACCGCACGCTCAATCGCTTCATGGCCATGGGGCCGGACGCATGGAGTGGGCTGCGCCTCGCCCTCAGCCACGCGCTGCGCGCCGGTGCGGCCGAACGCGAGCTGCTCAGCGCCTGCCTGGTGCCGCAGTCGGAGGCGGAATACACGGTGCCGGCGCAGATCGGCGACTACACCGACTTCTATACCTCGATCCACCACGCGACCAGCGTCGGCAAGCTGTTCCGGCCTGACAGTCCGCTGATGCCCAACTATAAATGGATCCCGATCGGCTATCACGGCCGTGCTTCGTCGATCCGGGTGTCGGGGCAGCGCTTTGCCCGCCCTCGCGGCCAGACCATGGCGCCTGGGAGGGATCAACCGGACTTCGGGCCGTGCCAGCGCCTCGATTACGAACTGGAGCTGGGCATTTATGTGGGGACTGGTAACGACTCATGCACGTCAGTGCCGATGGACCAGGCGGAGTCGCACATTTTCGGCCTGTGCCTGTTGAACGACTGGTCGGCGCGCGACGTGCAGGCATGGGAATACCAGCCGCTCGGGCCCTTCCTGTCGAAGAACTTCGCCACGACCGTGTCGCCGTGGATCGTCACGCTGGAGGCGCTGGCGCCCTACCGCGTGCCGTTCACGCGGCCCGCTGGCGATCCGCAGCCGATGGCGTACCTGGATTCGGCCGCCAACCGCGCGGGCGGCGCCTTCGACATCCGGCTGCAGGTGCTGCTGGAGAGCGAGCGCATGCGCGCCGCCGGCAGCGCACCGGCGCAGCTGTCGGCCACCAGCTACCGGCACGCCTACTGGACGGCGGCGCAGCTGCTCGCGCACCACACCGTCGGCGGCTGCAACCTGCAGCCGGGCGACCTGTTCGGCAGCGGCACCTTGTCCGGACCGACGCCCGACCAGGCCGGCGCGCTGATCGAACTGACCTCGGGCGGCAAGGCGCCGCTAAGCCTTCCCGACGGCGACAGCCGCACCTACCTTGTCGACGGCGATACGGTGATCATGCGCGGGTGGTGCGAGAAGCCCGGCCACGCACGGATCGGATTTGGCGAGTGCCGGGGAACGGTCCTCCCCGCACGGTGAAGCTGGGCGGTACCAGCGGTCCTTTGCCAGCATGATCTCGTGATGGCCACGGCCTGACGGGATCATCGGGAAGCAGTTCTCGGCCTGCTCGACGACGACGTCGAGGAAGTACGGTGTTTCGGAAGACAGGCATTCCTGCAGCGCGGCTTCGAGGTCGCCAGCGTGTTCGACGCGGCGAGCATTCCAGCCGAAGGCACGCGCGAGCGCGACAAAGCCGGGCATCGCTTCCGAGTAGCTGTGGCTGTAGCGGCCGTCGTGGTGAAGTTCCTGCCACTGGCGAACCATGCCCATGCAGCCGTTGTCGGACAGGATGACCTTGACGGGGCATTTGTGCTGCACGGCTGTCGCAAGCTCCTGGATGTTCACCAGGATCGATGCGTCGCCGCTGACGCACACCACCACTTTGCCGATCTGCCTCCACCAGTCCGCAGTGAGTCCGTGATCGATCGGTGCGGCGTCGAGCTTTGCGAGCAGCGCGGCCAGCACTGCGCCGCAATCGCCTACCAGGCCGACGTCGGCCCTGACCACCTTGCCGGTGGAGCATGGGTCGATGTCGATGTGGATGATGCGGGCGTTCGGGCAGAAATGCGCGAGATCGCCCGTGACGCGGTCATCGAAGCGCGCGCCGACGCACACCACGAGGTCCGCCCCGTGCATCACGAGATTGGCTTCGAGGGGGCCGTGCATGCCCAACATGCCAAGCCACAGCTCACTCGACGCAGGGTAGGCGCCAAGTCCCATCAGCGTCAGCGTGCATGGGGCGTGCTTGCGCTGGACCAGTTGCGTGAAGGTGGCGCAGG
>DASWSX010000046.1:0-25023 GCA_036402435.1 Telluria sp.
AAGGGGCGATGGCGGCTACAAGGTCAACGGGTCGAAGACCTTCATTTCGAACGGCTACCTGGCCGACCTGATCCTGGTGGTCGTCAAGACCGACCCGGCCGCTGGCGCCAAGGGCGTGTCGCTGCTGCTGCTCGAAACAAAAAACAACCCCGGCTTCCGCGTCGGCCGCATCCTGGAGAAAGTAGGGCAAAAGGGCCAGGACACCTGCGAGCTGTTCTTCGACGACGCCCATGTGCCGCTCGAGAATGTGCTGGGGGGCGTCGAAGGCAAGGGCTTCGCCCAGCTGATGACCGAGCTGCCGTACGAGCGCACCATCCTCGGCGTGGCCGGCGTGGCGGCAATCGAGCGCGCGCTGAAGCTGACGGTGGAACACACGAAGGAGCGCAAGGCCTTCGGCCAAACGCTGTTCGAGATGCAGAACACCCGCTTCGTGCTGGCCGAGATCAAGACCGAGGCGACCATCGCGCGCATCTTCATCGACCGCTGCATCGAAGACATGATGGCAGGCCGCATGGACACCGTGCAGGGGTCGATGGCGAAGTACTGGATCTCGGACCTGCAGTGCAAGGTCATCGACCAGTGCGTGCAGCTGTTCGGCGGCTACGGTTACATGCTCGAGTATCCGATTGCGCAGATGTACGTGGACGCGCGCGTCCAGCGCATCTACGGCGGCGCGAACGAGATCATGAAAGAAATCATCGCACGTTCACTGTAGGAGCACCGCATGGCAGGACCGCTGGCTGGGGTAAGGGTCGTTGAGATGGTGGGACTGGGGCCATGCCCCTTTGCCGCCATGATGCTGGCCGATATGGGCGCCGAGGTGATACGCATCGACCGCAAGGCGGCGCCGGGCGCTGCCAACCCGTTCCCGATGCTGGGCACGAAGTACGACGTGATGGCGCGCGGGCGCCGTTCGCTGGCGCTTGACCTGAAAAGCCCGGAAGGCATACAGGTGCTGCTTGAACTGGCCGACAAGGCCGACGTGCTGCTCGAAGGCTTCCGCCCCGGCGTCATGGAGCGGCTCGGCGCCGGGCCTGACGTGTGCCACGCGCGTAACCCGAAGCTGGTCTACGGCCGCATCACCGGCTGGGGGCAGGAAGGGCCGCTGTCCCAGGCGGCGGGCCATGACCTGAACTACATCGCGCTGACCGGCATGCTGCACGCGATGGGCCGCGAAGGCGAACCGCCGGCGCCGCCACTGAACCTGGTCGGCGACTTTGGTGGAGGCGCGATGATGCTCGCATTCGGCGTCGTCTGCGCCGTCCTGGAGTCGCGCACATCCGGCAAAGGACAAGTGGTCGACGCCGCGATGACCGACGGCGCCGCGCTGCTTGGCGCGATGATGTACGGTTTCCGTGCCTACGGGTCGTGGGGCCGCAAGCGCGAGTCCAACCTGCTCGACGGCGGTGCGCCGTTCTATGACAGCTATGCCTGCGCCGACGGCAAATTCATTTCGATCGGTTCGATCGAGCCGCAGTTCTACGCGCTGCTGCTGCGCCTCACCGGCGTCACCGACCCGGCCTTCAGCGCGCAGATGGACCGCGCCCAGTGGCCGTCGCTGAAGCAGAAATTCGCCGCGATGTTCCGCACCCGCACGCGCGACGAGTGGTGCGCGCTGATGGAAGGCACGGATGTGTGCTTCGCACCCGTGCTCGACATGGACGAGGCGCCGCAGCATCCGCACAACCGCGCGCGCGGCACCTTCGTCGACGTCGACGGCGTAACGCAACCCGCGCCGGCGCCGCGCTTCAGCCGTACCGCGCCGGAACTCGGCCTGCCGCCAGCGGCCCCCGGGGAGCAGGGCGCGGACATCCTCGCCGACTGGGGTTGGACGCTCGACGCGATCTCCGGCTTGCGTACGGGCGGCACGATTGGCTGAGCTCCCTGGTTGAACCGCGTGGCCGTGCATGGCCGAGTTGTGATAAATATAAGGCCTACTTATTCAACAACGCGAGGGCCATATGGACGGATTGCTGCGTACGGGGCCGCTTGGAGCGGCCAGCGCCGGACACGCAGGCGAGGCTGAGGCCGTGCCTGGCCGCGACCTGTTCGCCGTCGCCAAATGCCTGGTCCCGACCGACGCCTATGTCATCCAGGGCTGCCTGGTAGCGGCCGGCATCCCGGCCGTGGTGGCCGACGCCAACCATGTGCAGGCCGACCTGTTGATGTCGCCGGCGCTGGGCGGCGTGCGCATCCTGGTTCCCGCGTCCCACCTCGACGAAGCCCGGCGCGTGCTCGACGCTTTCGAAAGCGGCGCCTTTGCGATTGGCGAAGACGCCGACGTCGGCCAGCCCGAATGACGAAGGAACTGGAACTCCGCAAGGCCAAGCAGCTGGCGCTGGCTTTCCTGCTTGGCGCCGTCACGCTGTTCATCATTACGCTGTTCCTGCCGCGCGTGTGGTGGGCCGAGCTGCTGGAAGCATTCTCCGAGGCCGCGATGGTCGGCGCGCTGGCCGACTGGTTCGCCGTGGTCGCGCTGTTCCGCCGCGTGCCGATTCCGATCGTTTCGCGCCACACTGAGATCATCCCGAAGAACAAGGAGAAAATCGCCGACAACCTGGCCCTGTTCGTGCGCGAAAAATTCCTCGATACCGAGTCGATCGTGGGCCTGGTGCGGCGCCATGACCCCGCAGCCAAGGTGGCCGCGTGGCTGGCGCTGCCCGAACACACGCAGCAGCTGGGCGGCTACCTGGTCAAGCTGGCGTCGGGCATGCTCGACTTCATCGACGATGCACCGGTGCGCAGCTTCATCAGCCGCGCGATCCGGTCGGCGATCGGCACGGTCGACCTGTCGCGCACCGCCGGCGTGGTGCTCGAAGCCCTCACGCGCGACGGCCGCCACCAGGTGCTGCTCGACGCCGGCATCGGCCAGCTGGCCACGGTGATGAGCAGTGAAGAGACGCAGGGCTACATCGCGGACGGCATCGTCAACTGGCTCAAGGACTCGTACCCGTTCGCCGAAAAGGTGCTTCCGTCGGACTGGATGGGGCGCAAGGGCGCCGAAGTGGCCGTGGCGACCGCCAACCGCATCATCAACGACATCCACAACGACCCCGGGCATCCGGTGCGGCTGAACTTCAACCGCTTCACGGCCGAGTTCATCGAGCGCCTGCAGGCCGACCCGGAATTCGTCGAGAAAGGCGAGGAGATCAAGCGCCACCTGCTCGACGACGAGAGCATGAACGCCTACATCGGCGCGCTGTGGGACGACCTGCGCGAGTGGATACGCAAGGACCTGCACAGCGAAGACTCGGTGCTGCACAAGCGCGTGGTGGCCGCCGGATCGTGGGTCGGCAAGGTGCTGCAGGACGACGAGCGCCTGCGCGCCTCGCTCAATGGCCATCTCGAAAGCGCAGCGCGCAGCGCGGGCCCCGAGTTCGCACAGTTCCTGACGCGCCACATCGCCGACACGGTCAAGAACTGGGACAGCCGCGAAATGTCAGAGCAGGTGGAGCTCAATATTGGCAAGGACCTGCAGTTCATCCGCATCAACGGCACCATTGTCGGCGGCATGATCGGCGTGCTGCTCTACGTGGTCTCGCACCTGGCCGCGCTCGCCGGCGCCTGAGCCGGCGCTTGGTGCGCCGGGGCAAGCACCGCTGCACGGATGACTTATTTGCGTGAAGCAAACAGGATATAATCCCAAGCGGCACCGATTCCGCAACGGATCGCGTTGATCGTTGCATGAGCACCCACCCCCTCAACTGACCAGCATGCATGGATAAAAACGACGACAAGCGGCAGTCTGACATGGCGACCAGCGCGGGCCCAGGCCAGCTTGACGCGGTGGACCGCCTGTTACAGCGCTGGCAGCGGCTGGCGGAACAATTGA
Organism: Telluria sp.; assembly: GCA_036402435.1. Lineage (GTDB taxonomy): Bacteria > Pseudomonadota > Gammaproteobacteria > Burkholderiales > Burkholderiaceae_D > Telluria_A. Next base: position 3,833 of record DASWSX010000046.1, read on the forward strand.
CGCCGCTGGTCGGCGAGCGCGGTTTTTGCGTCCTGTACGGCCGCGCCGCCGGCCTGATGCTGCCCCAGTACGGCTGGCTCACCGTTACTCCGCCGTGCAACTCAACCGCCAGCCTGATCGGCGCCCTGCGTGCCGACTTCGCTTCGGTCGACGCGTCCACAGCCGACGCCTGCAACACGGCCTTATTCACCACTTTTACCAAGCTGCTCACCGCCCTCATCGGCGAAGCGCTTACGAATCGGCTTCTCGCCTCGGCAAGCACCGAGCAAAAGCATGTACAGGAGCACAAGTAATGACTGATAAAGTTACCTTGGGGACATTATCCACCGGCGTACCGGGTCTGGATACGCTGCTCGGCGGCGGCTTGATCGAATTTTCGTTCAACCTGATCGCCGGCGCGCCGGGCAGTGGCAAGACCACCCTGGCGCACCAGATCATGTTCACGCTGGCCAATCCGTCACGCAAGGCCCTGTTCTTTACCGTGCTGGGCGAGCCGCCCCTGAAGATGCTGCGCTACCAGCAGCAATATTCTTTCTTCGACATGGACAAGGTCGGCGAATCGATCCGCTACGTGAACCTGGCCGAGCACCTGCGCATGGGCGACTTCAGCGAGGTGCTCGACCGCATCATGCAGGAAGTGGAAGCGTTTTCACCGAGCCTGGTGTTTGTCGACTCGTTCCGCTCGGTGGCGCAGACGGCGAAATCGGGCTACGAAGGCATCGCCGAGCTGCAGCATTTCATCCAGGAGCTGGGCACCCGCATGACCAGCTGGCAGGCCACGACCTTCCTGATTGGCGAGTATGCCGCTGCCGAAGCCGAGGCGAACCCGATCATGACCGTGGCCGACGGCATGCTGTCGCTGGGCCAGACCCACGAGCAGAACTCGGTGGTGCGCAAGATCCGTGTGGTCAAGATGCGCGGCCAGGCCCACATGTCGGGTTCGCATACATTCCGCATCACCAGTGACGGCCTGCGGGTTTATCCGCGCATCCTGCCGCCGCTGGCCGACGACCGCCTGCCCGGCGAGGAAATTGCCCCCCACGCGGGCCGCATTTCGATCGGCGTGCCCGATCTTGACGCCATGCTGCATGGCGGCGTACCCCAGGGCCACTCGGTGCTGGTGGTCGGCCCGACCGGTTCCGGCAAGACGATCCTGGGTACCCGCTTCCTGCAGGAAGGAGAGCGTAACGGCGAGAAGGGCGTTGCCGTGTTCTTCGAAAAGGGCACCTCGCGCCTGCGCAACGCGGCGTTGGCGAAGATGGTGCAGGCCGGTAGCGTTACCATCGTCGAGAGCCGCTCGCTCGACCTGACGGTGGAAGAGCTGCTCGATCACCTGGAACACGCCCTCGACCGCACCGGCGCCACCCGCGTCGTGATCGACTCGCTGTCCGAGTTCGGGCTGTACCTGGCGCCGGAGTTCCGTAACGACCTGCGCTCGGCCGTGTTCCGCATCTTGTCCAGCCTGGCCAAGCGCGGCGTGACCGTGCTGGTGACGATCGGCATGGACGACCGGTTCACGGAAATGCGCTTCAGCGAGGCCGATATTTCCTACCTCACCGACGCGATCATTGCCTTCCGCTACGCTGAAACAAGCGGCCGTCTGGCCAAGCTGGTGTCGGTGGTCAAGGTGCGCGGCAGCGCCCATAGCACCGATTTACGTGAATACCGCATCACCGACGCCGGCATCGAAATCGAGAGCGAGGCCATGCAGTTTGAGGGCTTGCTGTCCGGCCATCCGTCACCATTGGCGCCCAAGGGATAGGATAATTGATGGGAACGTTACCTGAAGCAAATATTGACTCAACACAGCGTTCCCTCAACCATGATGCGGATTCGCAGCAGGAAATTGCCGCCCTGAAGGCTGAGGTGGCGGCGCTGCGCCAGGCTGCCCGCGAGCGCGACGCGCTCGAAAACATGGTCGGGCAACTGCGCGAAGCCAACGAAAACCTGGTGTTCGCCACCATCAATGCGCAGGGCCTGCGCGACGATGCGGAAGCGGCGAACCGGCGCCAGAACGAATTCCTGGCCATGCTGGCGCACGAGCTGCGCAACCCGCTGGCCCCGATCAGCATGGCTGCCGCGCTGCTCGAGCGCATTCCCGCCGCCACGCCGCAACTGCTGAACCTGACGCAAGTGATCGGCCGCCAGGTCGACCACATGGCGCACCTGCTCGACGACCTGCTCGACGCCGCGCGCATCAGCAGCGGCAAGATCACGCTCACCATCCACCCGGTGTCGCTGTCGGACGTGTTGGCGCAGGCGGTCGAGACGGTCGAGCCGAGGATTGAAGAGCGCCGGCAGCAGCTGTTCGTCGACATTCCCGACACGCAGCTGATCGTCGATGGCGACACCGTGCGCCTGACACAGGCGTTCTCCAACCTGCTCGGCAATGCGTCGAAGTACACCGGCGATTTCGGGCAGGTGCGCCTTGCCGTGACGCTGGAGGACGGCGGCGCGGTCATCAAGGTCAGCGACAACGGCACCGGTATCGCGGCCGATGTGATCCCGCATATTTTCGACCTGTTCACGCAGGGGCCGCGCTCGCTGGCGCGCTCCGAGGGCGGCCTGGGCGTCGGCCTGAACGTGGTGCGCAACCTGATCTCCATGCACGGCGGCACGGTCATCGCGCACAGCGAAGGCATTGGCCATGGCACCGAATTCACCGTCAGGCTGCCGCTGTCGGCACACTCGCGGCTTGCGGCGCCTGCTGTCGAAACACCCGGCAGTTCTGCCGGCTGCTGCAGCGTCCTGCTGGTCGAAGACAATGTCGACGCCTGCACGACCCTGGCCTGCTTCCTCGAAATCGAAGGCCACACGGTAAGCAGCGCGCATGACGGCAGGGAAGGCCTGGCCGCCGCGCTGAACGGCGACTTCGACGTGCTGGTGTGCGACATCGGCCTGCCCGGGATGGATGGCCTGGCCGTGATCGCCGAATTGCGCCGCAAGGCGCCAGCAGGCCGGCCGTATGCGATCGCGCTGTCGGGCTACGGGCAGGAAGAGGACCGGGCGCGCGCGATGGAAGCCGGGTTCGATGCCTACCTGGTCAAGCCGGTGAGTCCGGCGATTCTCGTGGCCGCGATCGGCGCAAATCCGCGCCGATAAACGCCGCTCACCGCCGGGGAAGGTCGTCCGGCCTTTACAAAATGCCCGCTTAACGTGAGAATCGTGGCGGACGCGCGTCGCCGGACATTTCACCGCAGGCTAACCATCATCTCTTCGAACTCCGAACCTTTCGTCCCTGACGGCGTGCTGCGCAGGCGCCAAGTCATGCGCGCTGCGCTGGCTGCCGCGCTGCCGCTGGCGGTGCCCTCGCTGGCACATGCCCGTGTACCGGCCGCCGCGCCGCTGGTGGTCGGCGGGCTGCCGGTCACCTGCAACCTGACACTGCCGGTAACCTGTGTGGCGAAGGCCGCGTCGCTCCAGCGCGGCGGCGGCCAGCCGGTCGGCTTCGAGTACGCGAAATACAGCGGCTGGGCCGAGATCAAGGAATCGCTGATGACCGGCCGGATCCAGGCCGCTTACATGCTCGCGCCGCTGGTGATGGACCTGGTGGACTACCGCATACCGCTCAAGATCGTCTCGCTCGGCCACCGGTCCGGCGCGGTGATCATGGTGCACACCAAATCGCCCTACCGCAAATTCAGCGACCTGCGCGGCAAGCTGATCGCCATCCCGAGCCGCTTCGCGGTCGACTACCTGTTCCTGCGCAAAATGCTGGCCAGCGCCGGGATGACGGCGAAGGACATCGAGATCATCGAAATGCCGCCACCCGACATGCCGGCCGCGCTGTACACCCGCACGATCGACGCGTACTGCACCGGCGAGCCGTTCGGGGCCGCCGCCCAGCGCGCCGGCTATGCGCGGCCGCTGGCGATGACGCGCGACCAGTGGCGCAACTACATCTGCTGCGTGCTGACGGTGCGCGAGGACCTGATCCGCGATCACAGGCCGGTGGTGCAGGACCTGGTGAACCATGTGCAGGCGGCCGGCAGCTGGCTCGATGCGGGTGCCGTCAACCGCGAGAAGGCGATCCGGATCGCCGCTCAGCGCAAGTTCTTCAACCAGGATCCGAACATCCTGCGCTTCGTGATGGACAATCCGGAAGACCGCGTCACCTACGGCGACCTGCGCATGCTGCGCGCCGAGTTCGACGACCTGATGAAGCTGTCGCTGGAGGCGCGCACTTTGAAACGCCCGATCGCGTTTGACCGCTACGTCGACGAGAGCTTCGTGAAAAACCTGAAACCTGCCGCCATCGCGCTGTGAGACCTGACCATGTTTAAATCCATCCTCGTCCTCGCCGCATGCCTGCTCTGTGCCGCGGTTGGCGCCAGCGCCGCGCCGGTTGCGGGACTCAAATCCGGCCTGTTCGAGCCGGCCCGCGCGGCGCCGGCGATTGGCCTGCAGGGGACCGACGGCAAGCCGTTCGACCTGGCAAAGTACCGCGGCAAGGTCGTCGTCCTCGAATTCGGCTACACCCATTGCACCGAGGTGTGCCCGGTCTCGCTGGCCTCACTGGCGCAGGCGCGCACGCTGCTCGGCGCCGACGCCGCCAAACTGCAGGTGGTGTTCGTCACGGTCGACCCGGCGCGCGACACCGTGGCCCGCCTGCACGGCTACCTGGCGCATTTCGACCCGGGCTTCATCGGCGTCACCGGCAGCGCGGCCCAGGTCGACGCAGTCCTCAAGGCGTACGGCATCGCCGCCAAGCGGATGGGCGGAGGGAGCGAGGCCGGGTACATGATGTCCCACTCGTCCTACCTGTATTTCATCGACACGCGCGGCATGCTGCGCGCGATGATGCCGTTCGGCCGCCCGGCCACGGACATCGCCCATGACGTCCGTCTCCTGCTGCGCAACTAGATGGCGATGATGCGCAGCTTGCGACGCCTGGCCGCATGGACCTTGGCCGCGGCCCTGCTGCTGGCGCTGGCGTGGGCCGCGCTGGCGCCGCCGCGAGCCGCCACACGCGACCTGCTGTTCGAGATCCCGAAGGGCACCTGGGAGCGCCGCATGGCAGGCGACAAGGTCGAGATCCTGCCGTCGGTGGTGCAGCTAACGCTGGGGGTGCAGGATGTTCTGCTGCTGCGTAACAGCGATACGGTGCCGCAGCAGTTTGGCCCGGTGCTGATCATGCCAGGACAGGACTTCCGGCTGCCGTTCGAACAGGTGTCGGAAAACCAGTTCGCCTGCACCGCCCACTCCAGCGGGCAGATGACGGTGTCGGTTGTAGCCATGCCCAAGGCGGGACTGGATCGCCTGAAGTGGCGGCTTGCCGCGCTTCGCCATTATTTAAGATAGGCCGCTAGTGGAAAAACTGAAGAACATATTGCCCCCCGTCGCGCTGATCGCCGCCGTGCTAGCCATCTGGTGGATCATCGTGGTGCAAAGCGGGAGCGTGATCTTTCCGACGCCGCTGCAGGTGATCACCGGGACGATGGAACTGGTTGACGACGGCACCTTGTGGGCGCACATCGGCAGCTCGCTGTTCCGGGTCGGCTGCGGCTTCCTGGTGGCGGTACTGGTCGCGGTGCCAATGGGCCTGTGGATGGGGCGCATCGACGGCGTGTTCCGTACCTTCAATCCGATTTTCCAGATCCTGCGGCCGATCTCGCCGATCGCCTGGATCCCGCTGTCGATCCTGTGGTTCGGGGTCGGAAATACGTCGCCGATCTTCCTGATCTTTATCGCCTCGGTGTTCCCGCTGATCGTGCAGACCGCCGCCGGCGTGCACACCATCGAGAAGCGCTACCTTGATGCGGCCGAAAACTTTGGCGTCTCACGCGCCATGCTGTTCCGCCGCGTGGTCATTCCGGCGGTGCTGCCGGAAGTGGTGACCGGCATGCGCATCACGCTCGGCGTGGCCTGGCTGGTGGTGGTGGCCGCCGAAATGATCGCGCCGCGCTCTGGCCTGGGCTACCTGATCATCGATTCGCGCAATGCCGGCAACCGCTACGACCTGGTGATTGCCGGGATGATCATCATCGGCCTGATTGGCCTGCTGCTCGACGGCGCCATGCGGCTGCTCGAAGGACTTAACTCGGTAAGGTGGCGTTATGGCCGATAAGATCGCCGTCAACGGCGTCAAGAAAAGTTTCGTATCGGGCAAGCAGTCGCTGCCGGTGGTCGGCGGAGTGACGCTTGGTGTGGCAGACGGAGAATTTGTCGCCATCGTCGGGCCCTCCGGCTGTGGCAAGTCGACCTTGATGAAGATCGTCTCGGGATTCGAGCGGGCTGACGAGGGACAGGTACTGGTGGACGGCGTGCCGCTGCTGCGCCCGAACGCGAAAGGCATCGTCATCTCGCAGCACGGATCGGTGTTCCCGTGGCTGACCGTGCAGGAGAACCTGATGTTCGGCCTGAACGGCGACGGCCATGGCGACAAGGCGGCGCTGGCGGATCACTACGCCGCCATGGTCGGGCTGAAGGGCTTCGAGAACAGCTATCCGCGCGAACTGTCGGGCGGCATGCTCAAGCGTGTCGAGATCGCGCGCGCGCTGGTGGTCAAGCCCGAGATCCTGTACATGGATGAACCGTTTTCGGCGCTCGACGCGCTGATGAACCTGCGCATGCGCACCGAGCTGCTGCGCATCCTGCAGGAGGAGCGCCACACGGTGCTGCTGATTACCCACGATGTGGAGGAAGCGCTGTACCTGGCCGACCGCATCATCGTGCTGTCGCCGCGCCCGACTGTCATCCAGGCCAGCTTCGCCGTGCCGCAGCCGCATCCGCGCAAGTTGTCCAGCCCGGACATTCAAGTGTTGAAGGATGCGATCCTGGCCGAACTCGGGCTATAGCGCTGTTCCCTTCTTGCGCCTCCGCTTGACCACCAGGCCGAGCACGCCGATGCCGAGCAGCCCAAGCTTCGCTGCCGTAGATCACCCCGGCCCATGCTGCGGTTCGCACAGTTGATAGCAAAAGTGCTGCGACAAGCTTCTTCATGTTTGGTTCCTTTCAGGCATTGGGTAACGCCAAGACTATTGCAGGAATCATGCCCATGGAATAACTAAATCGAATCAAGGTGTTGTTGAAACTGTACGAGCGTGGAGGGGAGGGTGTAGAGCTGAGCGACACGTGCACCGCGGAAACAACCGGTGATTCCCATAAGCAGAAATTCGTAGACGTGACTAATCATTCGCTGCGATTGCACGCGCTATTACAAATGCTTTCGAATCAATCGTTTTATCACCTTTCGCGTGCGCGCTTCAGCAAGTAGTCTTATGCACTCGGCACTAGCCAGCACAGCTTGACGGCGTCCACGGACCTGTTGCGTCCTTCGCTATCGCTCCGACCGTTTTTTGTAGGCGTTGAGGCAACTTGCAGGACGGCTTTCCTAGCCGAGCACAATTCTTCAAAAGGAGTCTCCCTTGTTTGACCTGAAAAATTCCCAACCTGAGACGGTAATCAAAGTAATCGGCGTCGGCGGCGCCGGCGGCAACGCCGTCAACTATATGGCGGCCTCCGGACTGGCCGACATCGAATTTATCTGCGCTAATACAGACGCGCAGGCGCTGTCGAATACCCGTACCGAAAAACGCATCCAGCTCGGCGAGAGCGGCCTGGGCGCCGGTAGCGACCCGATTGTGGGCCGCGAGAGCGCGATTCGCGAGCGCAGCGTCATCGCCGAAGCGCTCAAGGGCGCGAACATGGTGTTCCTCACCGCGGGCATGGGCGGCGGCACCGGCACCGGCGCTGCTCCCGTGGTTGCCGAAGTGGCGCGCGAGATGGGCATCCTGACCGTCGGCGTGGTGTCGAAGCCGTTCGAATTCGAAGGCGCGCGGCGCATGCGGGTGGCCGAAGAAGGCATCGCGATGCTGGCGAAAAGCGTCGACTCGCTGGTCATCGTCCTCAATAGCCGCCTCGAGGAAGTGCTGGGCGACGACATCACGCAAAAGCAGGCGTTCGCTGCCGCCGACGAGGTGTTGAGCAAGGCGGTTTCCGGCATCGCCGAGATCATCGCCGTGCCTGGCATGATCAACGTCGACTTCGAGGACGTCCGCACGGTGATGCGCCAGACCGGCACGGCGATGATGGGCTCGGCCGAACATTCCGGCGAGGACCGCGCCGTCAAGGCGGCCGAAGAGGCAATCTCCTGTCCGCTGCTCGATGGCTCGAACCTGCACGCCGCGCGCGGCCTGCTGGTCAACATCGCGGCGTCGGAGGAAACGCTGAAACTGCGCGAAACCAAGGTGGTGATGAACGTGATCTGCGCGCAGACCAGCGACGAGGCCATTATCAAATTCGGCGCGGTGTTCGATGATACGCTGGGCGACGCCATGCGCGTGACAGTGGTAGCCACCGGTTTGAACCGGCCCGGCAACGTCTCTACCGGCTCGGCGCAATCGCCGCTGTCGCGCTCGGCGCCAGCGGGCTCGCCGAACCAGGTTCGCGGCGGGATCAGGGAGACGCACGCCCAGTCGGTGCTGCGCCAGACTGCTTTCCAGGCGGCCGTCCAGGCGGCATCGGCCCAGCAGGCGTTGCGGGCGGGGATGACACCGCGCCAGCCTGCGTCGAACGCCAGCGAGGATGCGCCGCGGGTGCAGACGGCGGACACGAGAGGGCAGGAGGCTTGACGGCTTAGTGCCAGCGCGCGAAACGCTCGACCTGCCAGCTGGCAGGCCTGAGTGCCGTTAGCGGCGAATCTCGAGCTGGCGCAGTCAATCGCTGACGAAAGAATTGCCCAACAAAAAAGGCCTGACTCTTGCGAGACAGGCCTTAATTGCGTGTTCTTGGTGGTGATAGGTGGAGTTTAATTAGGCCTTGAAAGCCGCATGGATGAACGAAAGTCTCTTCGTGACATAAATTTCTGCCCCTAAGCATGCCCCGATAAATATTTTCTCATCCTTCAGTTAGAGCCCTTCGACTAACTGCCCGTTTCTGCTCAACCAATCCTTGCGAAGCTCGAAACCGGGTAGGGCGCGCTCGACCCGCCGCCAAAATTCTGGGGTGTGATGCGGTTCATGCAAGTGGGCCAGTTCGTGGACCACGACATACTCGGCAATCCGCGCTGGAAGCAGAATGGTCTTCCAGTGGAAGTACAGCATGTCGCCCTTACCGCACGAACCCCAGCGATACCCAAGGTCCTGCACCTTCACCCCGGCCGGGGCAACCTCCATGCGCGCGGCAAAGTCGGCCACCTTACCGGACAGCCAACGGTGTGCGTTCCCACGGTACCATGCGATCATGTGTACGCGGCCAGCGGCGGCGAGCGTCTTTGGCATTACGAAGCGTCCGCTCAGTAATCTGACTGGAACAATCGACTCGTCGACCAGACGCAGACGATGGGTGCGTCCGAGGTATAAAAAATTTTCGCCATCAGTGAACACCTTACCCACCGCCACGTGGGCAGAGGTCTCGTGGCGCGCAAGCTGCTTGTAGATCCACATGCGTTTGCGGTGCACGAAATTCAGCAGCGTGGCCTCGGGCACGTCGGGTGGCGCCGACAGGATCAGCTCTCCGCCGCGGTCTACTGTGATCTCCAAAGCACGGCGCTGTGCGCTGCGCCGCACCTCGAAGTACAGGTCGTCGACCGTGAACGTGTTCATGATTTCAGCAGCCTCGCGTGGTTAGCGCGCGCCAACTCCATCAGCTTGTCCACCAGCGCCTCGATCTGCGGTGTCGGCAATAGCCGCGAGCGCATCAGCAGCTCGAAAATGCGGGTGTTCAGCGCGTCCTGCGCTGGCTGCCGGTTGGGACGCCAAAAATTAGGCGTCAGCTCCGCGACAATGGTGTCCACCACTTCGACCGTGAGATCAACCAGTTTCGTTCGTTCGGCATCGCCGATGGCAGCGTCGCCGACCGCCGCATCGACCACCAGCCGAAGGAACGGACCGTAGTGTTCGGGCAACTCCGGCAGTCGCGCGTCGGGTGCCACATGCCCGGCGCGAATGTCGTCCACGAGGGCCTGTAGCGCCTGGGCCAGTTCGTCCCAGTGCTCGCACAGCCTATCCAGCAACTCTGCCAGCCGCTCGCTCAATTTACGGTAGGCGACCGGGTCTTGGTCCAGATGCTCGCGGATATGGGCGCGAACCGCGTGTTCCATCTCAGAGGCCTTGGCGCGCTCATTCGGCTCGCGCGACACTTGGATGGCGAAGTCGGCGTCGGTAAGCGACACGGGTGGAATTTTCGGGTTCACGCCCATCGAGATCACATGGTCATCGATCAACTTGCGCACCTTGGCGCCCACGTCCTTGCCCAGCACCGGCGTGTCGCGGTAGCGGTTGCGCGCACGAGCATAGATGAAGGCCAGCAGCTTGGCGTCCGGCGAAAAATGTAAGCCCTCGGGTCGCGGCAACACCACGTCCAGCGTATTGAGGAACTGTTTGAGCTTGACCGAAAATTCGGCGCGAAGGCGTTCGTCGGCCAAGACGTCGACACAGGCCTCGATGTCGGAAATGTCTTTGATGCCACGGCTGCGGAGCAGTCCGACCACGCGCTGATGCCGGTCGCGCAGCACCGGGATTTCGTCGTTCAGGCTCTGTAGCGCGCCGTCGATGTCCTCATCGGCGTAGACATTAAGCGCCTGCTTGAGGTGATGTGCCAAGCCAAAGTAGTCGACCACAATGCCAAACTTCTTGCCGTAGCCAGTACGGTTCACGCGGGCGATGGTCTGCAGCAGCTCGGCCTCGCGGATCGGACGATCGAGGTACATCACGCCCTCGATCGGCGCGTCGAACCCCGTCAGCAGCATCGACTTCACAATCAGAAACGCCATCGGGTCGGCCTTGGTTGGGTCCTTGTGCATCAACGGCTGCTTGAAGCGTTTGATGCGCTGCTCTTGCGCGGCGCTGTCAGTCCACTGCTTCCAGGCCGGATCGTCGTTGTTGCTGCCGGAGATAATCGGTGCGAACTCGATCGCGCGCAGCGTTTCGCGGTAGCGCCAGGCCTGAACCTGGGCCTGCACGGCCGGCGGCCGGTGACACAGCGTCTCTTCATCCATCGCCTTGTCGTCAAGGCTTAAGGCATCGGCTTGCGCCAATAGCTCGTCGCGCGCCGCGACAAAAGCATCCAGGTAGCGCACCACCGCCAGCCGGCTGTACGCCACCACTTGGGCCTTGAAGCCGTTCGGCAGGATGTTCGTGACGTAGTGGCGCAACATGTCGCGCGCCTTGTCTCGAATGAGGTCAGGCGCCTCGAAAATCTGGCCCTTGGTCGCGTATTTTTTACGGATCGCCTCCAGCTCCTCGGGCGTATGTTCGCGGAACAGGTCCTCGAATAGTTCATCGAGGTTGGCACCGTCCTTGACCGCGCCGTTGGCAGTGCGGCCCTCGTACAGGATGGGCACGATCGCACCGTCCCGCTCGGCCTCACGGATGGTATAGCGGTCGATGAAGTCGCCGAATATCTCGTGAGTGCGCTTTTTGTCACCCATCAGAATCGGGGTGCCGGTGAAGCCGATGCGTGCACTATTGGGCAGGCCCACCTGCAATGCGGCCTGCAAGTCGCCGGCCTGGCTGCGGTGTGCCTCGTCCACCAGGATCAGGATGTTCTCATCCTCGTTCAGCACCATCATCGGGGCAGCCTCGTGCGCGGCATACTTTGGCAGATCCGCCGCCGTCAGGCCTGGCGCGCCATCCGCATCGCCGCCGCGCTGCTTCTGGATCATGCCGAACACCAGGCCCGGTCCCCGTCGGCGCAGCATCGCCTGGAGTTTTTCGGCCGAAGTGGCGCGGTCCACGGCCTCGCCGGTCAATGCCGCCGTCACGGAAAGCTGCCGTTCGAGGTCGGTGCGGTCCGTCACAACCACCACCTTGAAGCGGCGCAGCTGCGGGTCGGTTCGCAGTTTTCGGATCAAGAACACCATGGTCAGGCTTTTTCCCGAACCCTGGGTGTGCCAGACTATGCCGCCGCGCCTGTCATGTTCTCCATCCTGGAGTCGGGTCTTGCCGGTGCGCAGCCTGGCGATCGCGCGGCTGACGGCCCGGTACTGCTGATAGCGACATACCGCCTTCACCGTGTGGCCGTCCACGTCCATAAAGAGCGTGAAGTGGCGCAGCACATCCAGCAGGTTGCGCGGCTCGAACAGGCCGGCCACCAGGCGCTCCTGCTCGGAAAGGCTAGCCTTGCCTAGCTGAGCGCACACAGCATCCTCGGTCATCGGGACAACTGTCTTCCAAGCGGCGTAATGGCGGAATTCGGCGCCGACGCTGCCCACGCGGGCCTCATCGAAGCTGGTGGCGACCAGCAGCTGGTTGGTGTAGAACAGCGGCTCGTTGCCTTCGTTATCAATCACTTCGCCGCTGGCACTGCGCTGATTACTGTAACGCCTAAGTTGGTCCACTGCGCTTGCCAGCGGTTCGGGCACCGATGGGCTTTTGCACTCGACCGCCACCAGCGGAATGCCGTTCACCAGCAGCATTAAGTCGGGTACGATGAAGGCCTTGCCCCGGTTGAAGCCCGGCGCGCAGTCCACGCGGTATTGATTGATGACGGTGAACTCGTTGCGCTCGGGGTGCTCCCAGTCGATGTAATGGATGGTCTGGCCACGTCCACCATCCCAGCCGGGCAGGCCTTCTACGGTGATACCGCCTTGCAGCAGTTCGGTGGCGATGCGGTTGGCTTCCATCAGTCGGTGGGCGGGGATTCGGGTGAGGGCGCCCACTGCCTGGGATACGCGCTCGTCGTCCAGCCATGGCTGTTCGGCGCCACTTATATCACTCAGGTTTAGCGCGCGAAGTTGGCGGCGCAGAGTGGCCTCCTGCACCAGATCACTGAAGCTGGCGCGGCCGGTAAGGGCCGGCTTGTCCAGATCCCCCACGACATGCCGCCAGCCCATGGCAATCAATTGCTCGATAAATGGGCGTTCGACTTGTTCCAATTCCCAATCCATAAGCCTCCTCAGGCAGCGGTTATTGATGGGTTACGCTAGAGCGCTAACGCGCGACCAGTGGGTGTGACGCGAACTCGACCTGTGAGAAGGTCACCCATCAAACCATCTTTTAATTTTCGCAACTTTTCAAGAGCATGGGTTTCGCTTTTTATCCGATCGTCACAAGCCTGTGTCAGTTGAAGCATTGCTACTTGCTCGCCAAGAGGGGGAAGCGGGACTGGCATGCTGCACAGTGCTTCTCTGTTTATACTGGCTTGGTTAGACGCAAATGCTCTGGCCATTATCCACGATCGCGCAGCGCGCCCTTTCAGCCAGTGAAACATTAATTGTGGTTCGAGCACACCCTGTCGTAGTCTTAACCGCATCATGTTGGACTCGTAGACCGCTGGTTCTGACAGCATTGGAACGAGCACTGGTTGCCCAACCCCCTCTCGGGTCGCAAAAACCCTAGACACCAGGAGATCGTTTTCGCAGAGACCGTATGCTGAAAGTTCGGCGCCGCCGACTGATGCGCGCCTTGCCTCAGTGAAATTGACAGACCCGTCGCGCGTGAATGCAGTTTGCCCAACCAGAAGCACACCTGCCCCGATGTCCTTCGCTGGCTTGTAGAGTCCATTTCGCGGTGTTCCGTGGAGTACTCTGCCGACCACTTCCGATTTCCAGGAGGAGGGTATCCATCCGATTGGCGAGTCTTTGTACAAATGGGGGGCTTGGATCTGCGGCGCACGCAGTTCGCCATTCTCGTTGATTCCGCGTGTCAGTAAGTCATGCAACATCCCCTGCTTGGCCTGTGTGAGCTTATCGATAATCGCCTCGGTTTGAAGTATTGTGGTTTCGAGGGTATCGATTACATGCGTAAGTTCGCTGTAGTCGCATGCTGGGGGTGCAAAGACACCGAGCGACAACAGGTCGGATTTGCTAATAGCTTCGAAGGTCGTTCCTTGGGCTACACGGCGTAGGGCCGCCGTTGCGGCACCCAACAAACGAGCGAGAAGCGGAGCTGGCATGCCAGTAATCCGAATCGCCGCCAGGCCTCGGCCGATGCAATAGTCGCGGTCCGCGATATTGAGGGCTCCGACAGGCGCGCGTACCGAGACAAGAATGTCGCCCGCTTGGCACATTTTCATAGGAGCTATGCAACTAAACCGTGGCACAGGCCCAACTGCACCGAACTCAGCATTTCCTTGAAGAAAAGGAACACCAAGACGGTCACTTTCAAATACGGACGATGAATCTGGCGATTGCCCCATTTCAATATGAGCAATGCTTCCCAGCGGGAGGGAGTTGAAATTATTATGCATAGCCGAGGCCCGCCATAATGCCCCGCAACCGCATTGCCGCCAAGTCACGTTCCAGTTCCATTTCCGTGAGAGTCACCTTGTACTTATCCCACCAATTTTCGAATGTGGCAATTACCTGCTGCCGGTGCGTGTCGATGCCGTGCTCCAAAATTGCCACCATGTCGTTGCGCATTATGGTCAGCAGCAATTCAGCCGCGCCGGCATCGTCCAGCGCGTCGACCGCAAGATTGAGCCGTTTTGCAAAGCCTTGCTCCTGCGCCTTGATCTCTTTCCTTAGCGCGCCGAGCTGCGTCTTCCACACTTTGATTTGCGCTTCGTCGACGGCAGGCTCGTCATCAGCGATCTCGGGTTCATCGCCATCTTCTTCGGCGCTTTTGTTTGGCGCGGCCGCTTTGATCTGACTATCTAAGTCCCCCCTGCGCGCTTCCAATGTCACCTGCGCGGCGATGAAATCGGCCATAAGGAACTTGACCAGCTTGTGATCGAGCGGCTTGTCCTTGCTTTGTTCATCGTCCATCGCAGCGAGTATGCTGGTGCGCCATGCGTCGACGACGCCCTTTGCGCCGCGCGCAATCAGTGTCATGAACTCATACTTGGCGTCATCCCAAAACCCAGCCACGATACCGCGTACTTGGAAACGCCCGAGCACACCCACTGGCTCCATTGCTTCGGAAAAGCTGTTCAGAAGATCGTTCCGCAGGCCCACCATGCTGGCTGCGCAGGCAATCGTGGTGATGGACGGGCTGTGCGCCACCCACCATGCGTCAAAGGCATCACGTACATCCTGTTCGCGCTTGACCAAGCCGGGATTGGCCTCGATGGCGGTCTTGATTGACTGGCGTATCGAGACGAGCGGCGCGAAGTCGAAATAGTTGGCATCGCGCTCGCTCAGCAGCGCCAGCGGGTCAAGGCCGTGCGCTGAAAACACATCGGCCTTTGCCAGCACCTCGCCCTTGGGTACGCCGCCGAGCAGGTGCGCGCGCACGTCGTGAGACTCCTGCTGGGGCGAGTTGTCGGCGTAGCGTCGGATGTTGAGGTTGTAGTCGTTCTCGCGCAGCGTGGCCGTGCTGACGATGGCCGAAAAGCCCGGCTCGGCCTTGAAGTTCTCGAAGGTGTTGACGATCTTCTCGATATGCTCGGGCAGCAGGTAGTTCTGCGCACGGCCCTCAAAATATTCGCGGTCGGCATTGATGAACTGCACCTGGCCTTGTCGCTCAGCCGACTTGCCACTGGCGTTGCCCTTCCGTTTGCGCATCACCAGCACGCAGCCTGGGATGCCGGTGCCGTAAAACAGGTTGGCCGGCAGGCCGATCACTGCTTCCAGCAAATCGGCTTCGATCATGGCGCTGCGGATGGCACGTTCCTCGCCGCCACGAAACAGCACGCCGTGCGGCATCACGGTTGCTAGCTGGCCGCCGTCGCGCAACACCGCCACCATGTGCTGCAAGAACATCAGGTCGGCCTTCTTGCTCCCTAGTGGGACCTCTCCGTAGCGGAAGCGCTCCACCCGGAACTTCGGCGCCCAGACGGACTGGCCGGCGCGGTCGGTGTCAGTGCTGCCCCAGTTGATCGAAAACGGCGGATTCGACAACACACGATCGAAGCGCATCAACTCGCCGCCTTCGACGTGTTGAGGCTCGGCCAAGGTGTCTTCGTTGCGGAGGTCGGCAGTGCTGATGCCGTGCAGCAGCATGTTCATTTTGGCGATCGACCAGACCGTGCCATTGGCTTCCTGACCGCATAGGTCGGCCCGGCCGCCATCACCGCCATGCTCGTCGATGTACTCCTTCGCCATGATCAGCATGCCGCCCGAGCCAACGCATGGGTCGTAAATGCTGTGATGTTGTTCAGGTTTGACCAGCCGCACCATCATGCGCACCACGGAGCGCGGAGTGTAGAACTCGCCGCCTTTTTTGCCGGCGGAGTCCGCGAACTCGCCAATCAGGTATTCATACGCGGCGCCCAGCAGGTCTGGGAACTCGAAATCCTCGTTGCGCAGCCGGTAGATGCCGAAGTGGCTGAGGAGCTGGCGTAGCTTGATGTCGGGGATCCTGCTTTGGCCCACCTTGCGCGAGAAATCGATGTGTTCGAGCACCTCGGCCAGGCTGGAGTTATTACTCTCCAGCCCGCCAAGCGCGCGGTTGAGGAAGCCGCCGACGTCGACATGGGCTTCGTTGATGAGGAAGTCCCAGCGGGACGATGGCGGCACATAAAACGACTGGCCGTACCACCGTTTCAGCTCGGCGCTCTCCGCAGCTTCGACTTCGGTCTTGCCGGCCGCAACCTCTTGCGCGACGACTTGCTCGCGGCGCTGATCGAACACGTCCGAGCAGCGCTTAAGGAACAGCATCCCGAAGATGTATTCCTTGAACTCCGAGGCGTCCATCTTGCCGCGCAAAATGTCGGCGGCTTTGAAAAGATGGCGCTCTAGCTGGGGGAGGGTAATTGGCATGTGTGAGTTAAGACAGGAAGTTGGGAATGACGTAGGCGGGTCCACCCGGGCGAACGAAAGTATCCTCGACGTAACCATTCATGTCAAACGCCTCCGCTGCGATCACGCATCCCAGCATGAACTCTAGTGCGGTCGACGCGAGGGGAGCGCACTGTGGATGAGGCGAGCTGTGATTTGACCAGAGCGCGGGGGCTGTTGAAATTGCGCGTAACGCCAAGTCTAGGTTCAGGCCAGTTCGGACACTTGCGGTCGCGGGAGTCTCTGCCCGATTCAGTAAGCGTGTGGTTGTCGGGGCCGCTGCTCCTGAATCGCTTTTGGCCACATGGCTACTGGGACCCGCGTGCTCGACAAACACCGAGGGGCTCTGCTTCGGGGCGCAGCTAGCGAACGAGAGTGCAAGTGCGACCCGCTATGCGAACTCGGCAGTGGACCTGTGCCGACGTCAGGCTAAATAGTCAGCGGTGGGAAGGTAAAAGGACCCGTCGCGGGTGTAGTGCGAATAAACGTCCAACAGATCAATATGGCGCCCCCCGTTGATCCATTGAAAATGCAAGACCCAGTCGGACGTCTTATAAGCGGGATGAACTGCGGTATAGGTAGGAATGCCGATGTGGTAGTGCCAAAGGTCGTTTGCAAGCGCGAAATCATAGGCCGCTTTAGTCGAGTTTCCACTCCACGATTGCGCCACCTTGCCCTCGTAACGGGTTAGGTCGCCCAGTCCATGAGTCTGAAAGGTCTGCGCGAACCCTAAGATCTTATTCTGTTGGTCTTTAGGGAATCTGGTGAACTCTGAGGCGAATTTGGTCTTGAAACCTACCGAAAAGGTCATCGCGCCTTTACCGCGTGCGAGAGGACAAATGCACGCATTTGATCAATCGACAGACCATTCGGAATGAGAGTGGACGGGGT
The DNA here is from genome assembly GCA_036402435.1 of Telluria sp. GTDB lineage: Bacteria > Pseudomonadota > Gammaproteobacteria > Burkholderiales > Burkholderiaceae_D > Telluria_A. The sequence goes on from DASWSX010000046.1 coordinate 21,324, forward strand.
GTCCAAAACCGCGCGCATCGCGCCAACTTGCACTTTTGTATGTGCAATACTTACGGAGCCCCTAGGCGCCCAAAAATCAACCGCTTTAGAGCCCATTTGCGCACGACCAAGTGGACGATAAATTGTGTCTTGCATGTCAACGCCCCTCTATACGCGGAAGATTGTTCGTCCCGACTGTTCTTTGATTAACTATAGCAAAGAAAAATAATTCCAAAAGGTTAATTTGTAAGTGTTTCTTTTCGGTCACACTAACCACTACCTCTCTTGCGATATGCATCCAGTGCACAGCGCCCGGAACCGACAATTATACCCTTTATCCAGCGGAAGGCCCTATTCGCCAAAATCGCGTTGCCCGAAGCTCTGGTGCCCCCTCCCTCGTGAAGACTAGCAGTCCCATAATCACTGTCATTGACCGTTCGCAACCTGGCGTATGGTTCACGGACTTCCCGCTTCCGCAATGATGGGGGAAGCGAACCGTGATATTCGCTGGGCGGGGTGAAGGGTTACCTGGCTCGGCAGATCGATCGAATGGCTGCGCGACAACGGTTACTAGCGTCATGGGCCACCCTCGGCACCGCATTCTGTTGGACACTACTGGTGACCGAAGAGACCGGGGCGCCAAGGCCTTCAGGAAGCCCGCAGCAGCACCCGATACCACGCGAGTACGGCACGTCGCGCTATTCTGGAGCAGCAGCATGGCCAGCTCCGCCTGCTTGCCTGATGAGCCGGCGAGTTCGTCATTCGTCAGACCACGTTACGACGAGACATCACCAGCGAGGCGGTTTTAAGATGGTCCGGCGCAGTTCGCCGACGAAGGGACGCGAGTGCCCGCAGGCCTCGGCGATCTTGGTTATCGCTCCAACCAGCAGCATCTTCATCTTGCCGGTGCAGAGCACGTGCGGGCGGCCTATTGCGCGATCGGGGTATCTGTGTTCGGAACACGGATAGCCGCGCGCGGGCCACCAACGGATTCGTTGCCGACACCGCAGTGCCGGGAAATCTCGCGGTAACGCCATGCCGCCCATTCCGCATCCAGCAACCTCTTACAACTGGCCGTTTGGGGGTGACGGGTGTGCTGGCGGGCCTCGTAGCCTCATCGAATCGTTCAATGATAGGTTTGCGCAACTGGTCGACAAAGCGATCAGAATCGCCGCCGGCTTGCGCAACCTCTTTTTTTTGGGCGAAGCGGCCTTCAACGAAGCCACCAGATGAACGCGGGGTAGGGTTCGATACGCCCGCGCCTACGCAGGCAAGGTCTATGCTTACTCGACCAGACCTGGGAGCTGATGGGACTTCCATTCTAGACCAGAACCTCGTGCCAACGATGTTCGCGGCCAGTCCGACCGAGATCCCGCGCCGAGTCGACGCCATCGCCAAGGGGTGTGGTCGACGTGCGTTTGTATCCCGCTCTATAGCGGGCAGTCCGGCTTGGGCGCGTTCCGCCTGCTATTTGCGAGCACCAATGACGACGACGCGGACACCGTCGCGGACCACGGCAATACTCCGAGAAGCACAACCGCCCTTGATGGCATCATCTGCTGCATCCGGTGCGGGGTGGTCGATAGCAAGGGGGGCGGGCTGGCAATCGTCATCGAGCCAGTGTGGCAGATGAGCGGTCGATGTACCGCGCTGAAAAACGTGGCGCCGCGCCCCGAGCAGCCGGGCACTTGTGGCAAAGGCGCGATTTTTAAGAATGTCGAGTAGTTGGTGCAGTAAGCCCATGGAACGCCCAAGGAAGTAGGGAGACGGTCGTCATGAATTATACGGTCGCGCGGCCATTGCCCTCGTTGTTCGCGTGCGCCTTGACTAGGACACCACCTGAACGTGGAGCTGCAGGCCAAGCTTGCGACAGTTCGGCAGCATCAGAACGCGACAAATAGACCAGCGGCCAATCCCCAACGTGGCGCTGACCGCGCGACTACCACTTACGCTGTTGCTGGCGCCAAGCTCATTAAAGCGGTATCGCACTGGGCAACGGGGCTGCCCGGGTCACGTGCTGGCGCCATGTCCAAAGATGGGCTGGCTCGATTATTTCTCGAAGTCGTTTAGCGTTTCATGACACCTGCGTATGAAGTCGACAATTGACGCTGCGGTAATTTTCGCCTGTTGGCTATACGCGCCGTGAACGAGAGCGTTTTGACTGACCCGCTCTTTCCCGGAGTCCGTTGTTGGTCCCGTCGAACGCGACCACGGCCTCCAGTTCCGAATCAGCGTTGCCTGCCGCTCCCGTTCCTCTGGCGTCCAGTGGCGCATGGCGTGACTCCGTTATTAGTTTGTTTGACTGATTTTCGATCTGCCCATGTCCGCACGTGATGCTCGCATTGCTGACCACCTGCTGCTGTGCGACGTTCCGCTGTCGCACAAGGGTCCGCTGCCCCGGATTCGATTTGGCGACCCGTGCCTGCCCGTATGGGGTGCCGTTGCGAGTGACGGTGCGGGCTGATATCAATTTTAAGATAGCCATGCGGGCCGCTCCGACGAATAGCTGCTAGATGCTGCAGGCCTTGGCAATCTCGCGGTCGCTCCACATCGCCCAATCGGCGCCCGCCAGCAGGGGCGACAAGGAGGGAGGCGCTAATGCAGGGGCAGCGAGAACTCGAGCGGCGATAGGTGACGTGTTAGGAGCGGAGCGCCGCGGAGCCCGCAGTAGACTTTTATATCATCTGTTAGGCAAAAAGATTATCCACAGAAACTGTGGATAACATGGATCAACTCGCCGCCGGCCAAGGGCTACCTGCTCCATTCGCTCGGCATGCTCAATTAATGTGCAGCACCCATTGGTCTCTCCCTACTTTCTCTACGGTAACGGGGGCGACGTGGCCCATTCGACACCCGCGAACAGGAACCGCTTTGGCTTACTGACAAGCGCACGAGTGAGCCGACACCTGGCCAAGCGAAGTGGCGGGCGCTGGAAAAAAACCGCCAGCGCAAGCGCGGGCGGAACCCAAGATGGTCACTTAGTCGGCCCGCATATGCCGGGCCGGGCAGGCTTTGTGCGCGTCCACCACGGACTTATAAGCTCAAGGGACGGAGGGCCTTGCTTGCGCCTACTGACGCAGACATAAGGTTCCAGTACGACCTCTCGTATCCCATGGTCTCTACCATAGTCGCAGCCTGTTTTGCGGGCGGTCGGCCTTCGGGCAGGTAGCCCTGGCCATACGCCTGTCGCCGTACTAGGAGGAGGAGGCGACAGCTCGATGATGAGATCGCCGTTGTTCGCGCAACAGCTCGCTTACCCATTACGAGCATGGCTATCTCGACGTGCGTCCTCGTACTCGATCAGTGAATCGGCGACGTCCAAGATAATGCGGTTGTAGCGCTTGCGGTTTTCAGGTGAAGTACGGATTGCGTTAGCTACTGCAGTGATTGCGTCCGAAAAGCGTGTGAAGTTGTCGCCGTAGATCGTTTTCATTTGGGTCCCCGGTCGGATACAGGAAACAATTTTGCCTCAAGGAAATTGTAGCTGTTTGATGCATATCAAGCTTTGCTATGACTGGGTCTACGCCAGTAACAAATACGAGAGGGCCTTTCCCTAGATCGGATCAGCCGATGAGGACGGATACCGCGTCGAATCGGTCTCGGTTGCGTGCACGAAGGTTGAGAGTGTCCAGTTTCATGGGCGACAGACCGAGTACATGGGTCTGTGGCTCGCGTTGACGGACCGGAACCCCACACAAGGCGAATGGGCGAAATTACCACA